>CAZSEU010000016.1:8647-23788 GCA_964606005.1 uncultured Staphylococcaceae bacterium | reverse complement strand
GTAGGCGGCTCATAACCGTTATGTTCCGGGTTCAAGTCCTGGATGGTCCACCAAACGGAGCCCAGACGAACACCTTCAGGATTGGAGGTGTCGTTTTTATATTCTATAAAGGTTACTTTGCTTTCAACATAAAAATTCATAAGTATCTCTTTTATGCAGAAATATAATTTATTAAAACATTATTCAAATAATAGGAATTAGTTGTATTTTACCGGATTTATTTAGTTCATCAAGTAAGTCTAAGCCAATCAAATCAGCTAATTTTACCTCACACTCATACTTTGACTTTTGCTCAGACTTTTCTGGAAAAAAATAAATAGTATACCTTTTACACTTTTTATTGAAAATCTCATACAAAATAGAATAATCGGTTTTATCTAGAGATAGTCCAAAAAGAACAATTTCAGATTCGTTTTGTAAGCATTTAATTATTTCTTCATTAAAAGAAGAGTTGGTGTTTTTATGAAATCTTCTCCACCTTTTACAAAAAACAAAATAAGTATGTAATTGATTCCCATCAAGCAAAACATCTTCTGTTCCTAAAACCACTTCTGAATCAGTCGACGTCGACCCGTGCACATGAAAAACCTGTTCATCAGCAAAGCCGAAATGTAACTCCAGTGTTTTTGAGTAATTGAAATTCAAAACCTTTTCAAAACTATATTTGGCAAATAATTGTTTCGAAACATAAGAAGAGGATGTGTGTTCTTTTTTGTTTTTTGTTTCCGCATAAATATATTCTTTGAGTAGATTTTCAACTTCATCTAGCTGAGAAGATAAATCATTGATAATCTTATCGAACAAATTTTTACTGAAAAACTCATTATGATAGAACGTATAAAAAAACTTAATCCCTATTTCATCGTCGGGTTTTAAGAAATTTTTGTTAGAACAAGCTCCAATTTCATTCTCTTTAACAAAGATGATTTTTGATTTTGGTAAACATTCATCTAAAAAAATCATTTTTTTATATTCTTCATTCAAAAGGCCAAATTTACCTAAAGGTATGTAAAAAGAATATAAATTATTTCCATAACCATCTATTCCAGGCATGGGATTTTTTTCAACGGATAAAGTTTTTAAATATTGCACAAAATTAATCACTTGCAAAATACAGGCCTCAATTGAGCACCAATCATTATCATTAAGATAATTATTTCTTTGCGCGCAACGGAATAAGCTGAACCAGAAGTTTTTCGACACAAAAGAAATTCCTCTTTTAGAAGTTTCGACTAAAAAATCCTTATACGAGGTTTTATAGCCACAATTCAAGTCAAACCCATTTCCAACAATTAACAAGTCACAATAGTGTTTATCTTCCATGCCTTTTATTTTACTCAATCAAAAATTAAAAAGAAAGAATGAATCAAAATAAACGAATAGCCATATTTATTAAAAAAGCAAATCCCCAAGGTGCATTATTGTCTATAATTAATATTCATTAGTACTTTAATGATTTCATTTTTAATTTCTATTTGGAAATATTTAGCAATCACACAGTTTATTGCCAATAAAAGCTTTATTACCTTCAATTCGATTTGTGTAATGGCAAAGATGGTTAAAGCTCAGAGGAGTATTTGTCATTTTATTGCTGCCAAAAGTTGTATAAAAATTTTGTTCCTAACATAGTGTAAAGGTGGGGTGTTCGTGTCAGGTCCTCTATATAGAAAGCATAGGTTCGATACAGTAGTGTCAGACCTTTTTTTCTTTGGCGGGAAGGGCGATATTTCCTTTGCGCCAGACTTCGTAGGGCCTAACAGAAGTGGTTTTCACGCTTTTTCCGGGCTCTTTTTCATTTTGCAGAACAACTTTTGAACGATTACCCCTAGTTTTGAAAGTTTGTAGCACATTTTAACGATTTTATCTTGTTGTTTGAAATAGCCTTTTACACGTTTTACATGATTAGAGGCAAGGGTGCTAAAATATTACAAAATTTAAAAAAGATTTTCAAAAACTCAAGTTGAACGATTAGCTTTTTCATTTTTCTATTGCTACCTGTTGATTAATGTGGACATCTTGTCTTAACCTAGACTTATTCGTATTTCTCCTTTCTGGCGGCGAAAGCAATCGTTGTGTTAATAGTTGCTTCAAGAATTCTGCCATCTTACATAAAAAGTTTGCTCTCATCATTATTTTCTGTTAATCTATCGATGACACTAATGTCTATCAGAATGGTGGTGCTAATTATGTTTGCTGTTTTACTTAAGAAAGTTTTTATTGTATTTTCATCTTTAATGGTTTCTGCTTTTAACAACACTAACCACTATTGTGACATTCAAAGTGTTCAAAGAGTTAGTTGTAAAGAAGCAACAGACACTCTTGTGGCTGAAGAAGAAATCATTACAGATAAAATTTCGGACAAGAAGTTTGACAACATCAATTTTTTTCTTTCCGTCGAAGAAGAATTACAAAAAATGGGAACCACCGTCGAAGAAGAATTGTCTCGTTCAATCAAGAATTTGAGAAACAATTCTGCTAATCTAGATGATAAAGACTCAGCCAAGTTCGATGACTTGGCAGTAACAAACGAAATGCTTTTGTCTAGAATTGAGCATTTTAAGTCGAACGAATACGAAGGGGTGTTAGAGAATTCAGAAGTACCACCAATAATAACTGTAGTTGCCGCAATTGCTTGGTTTGTTGCAAATGGATATGATCTTTCCATGGAATTACTAAGTCATGCTGCTTCAAATCCTAATGAATTTAGTACATATGAGCCAGTATACGGCGGAAGAGTTTTTTCTTCTCCTCTTGTGATAAATGCTATTCTAGGTACAACTCCAACAGATCGATTATTGTTTGAAAGTAATGCAACAACAATTGAAAGAGATTTGTATTATTCTCTCCACGGCTGTAACTACAGAAAAGACTCATTTAATGTTGTAGAAATTAGTGATATTTACGATTTTGGCACCGATGGATTTTCTGGTTTTCTTTTGCAAATAATTGAAGCGATGATTGCGGCGCACGAAGAGGGAACGATATCTTATTACAATGTTAGAATCACTGCTGACTATACAAAATTTATTCCCATAACTGTACAAAATAAGTCAGGATCAACCTGGATAGTAAATATTAAAAATACTTCTTCTATGAGTAGAGTCATAGTTTATAATGCAAAAATGGCTTCTTTAGGCGATGCAAGGAATTGGACTAATTTGGTCGATATAAAAGCAGTCAACATCCCGGCGAACAGTGCACGGACAATTTACATTTCAGAAAACGGTACCGCCACACATTTTGCATTGTGTTATTGTTCTGGCGTTCACCGCTATATAACCTATGCAAACGAAATATCTACTTATTCAGAAATAGGTGTAGAATATATTCAAAACAACTATGTCGTGTTTAACAACAATGGTTTCCAAAATTTAGGAAAAAATGGTAATTCCTGGCTTATTGAGGTTGACAATTATTCAGAGGTAACGAAAACATTGCAATATAATTCTTCTATGTGCTTTGAATCCGATGCTATAAATTGGACTAACTTGACCAACATAGTTAGTCACACCTTGGTTTCAGGCACTTCGTATTTCTTTTATGTTAGCGAGAATGTTTTTGCAACCCATATCGCATTAAGATTGTTGACTGACACAGATGAAAAGAGGGTCTGGATTAATGGACTTAACATCGATGGAGGTATGGTTGTAAACAGTCAGACCTACCCATATTACAACTATCTTCCCATCCAGAATATGGGGAAAAGTGGCATTAATTGGGTTATAAAAATTACAAATCCGACTATTTCTTCTGTTACAGTATATTACAATTCCAAGATGTGCAATTTTAGTGATGCTAAAAACTGGACAAATCTTTCCAATATAAAATCAATTACTTTAAGTGCTGGATCTTACAGAACAGTTTTAATAAGTGAAAACTGGTTTGCTACATCAATAACAACTAGTTATATTAGTTCAAATGGTATCAAACTAATATCGTATGCAAACAACCTGAATTCAAATGGATCAATGTCAGTTGGAAACAATCACATATAGGAAAGGTGGAACAATCTATGATTTTTTTTAAAAAAAGCGTTTCTTATTTAGGAATTGTGTTGTTGTTATCTTCATGTACAACTAATAATTTTTCAAAACCTGCATTAACCAACAAAGCATGGAAAACTACTTTTCCAGAAGATATGGAAGTAGTTTATGACGCTCATGACGATACCCACGATACTTGGATGGGCGATGGCACTCGTTATTATGTTTGCAAATACTATGGGGAGGATTTTGGCTTTGAGTGGAATGTAGAACCTGACATAGACGGAATGTTTAAATATAAATACAACCAACAGATTGAGTGGCTTGAAAGGCATATTGGTAACACGTTAAATATGAAACCCGACTGGGACAAAGAATATCGTTGGTTCTTCCAAAGAAAGACGCTAGAAGGGTATAGCGAGAGCCTTTATGGTTCCTCGGTCGACGATTTATTGCTTGCTTTCTACTATCCTAGCGAGTCAAATTTATATATATTTGAGGTTTTTTATTAATGGTTCTAAACTTATGCGCTTTCAATAGTGGCGAAACTATGCCGTGGGAAAACCAAACCAGATCTTAGGGTGCGTGCGCCTTTGCTAGGGGTACTAAAAATCTACACGATTAGAAGGTAGGGTTGCTAAAATTGAATAAAAATCTTATTCCTAACAAAGTGTATAGGTGGGGTGTTCGTGTCAGGTCCTGGATGGTCCACCAATATTTACCCCCACGAACCTTCTCCCTTTCGAGAAGGTCGTTTTTATTAAAAAATAAACAGCCTATTAATCGCCAAAATCGGTTAATCATGGTAAAATTATTTAAGAATTGGTAACAATCAATTTTTACTTCTTTTTATTAAAAACGAGGTAAACCAACTAATGTAATTGACTAATCGGTAACATTATTAGATACTATTTCTCTCTTGGATGATGGTCTTAATAAATAAGACAATCAATCAACTTTTTTATTCCTTAAGAGAAATAGTACAGCAAATAAAACAAGGAGGAACAACCCATGATACCCACACTCATCTTATGTATAACAGTCTTTTTCAGTCGAATTATTGACGTTTCATTAGGTACAATACGAACAATGATGACCGTACGTGGAAAACGAGTTATTGCTGCGGCAATTGGTTTTGTCGAAGTGATGATTTGGTTTTTAATTGTTAGAGAAGCATTATCGACTGACGAAACTTCTTTATGGGTGGCTATTTCTTTTGCTGGTGGTTATGCTGCTGGCACACTTATTGGCGGTTTAGTAGTTAAATTATTCATTCCCACTAATATGATTGTCCAAGTGATTACTTCCAAAAGAGATCCCGCTTTATTACATGCTATTTCTGAAGCAGGTTTTCAAATGACAGTCGCTGATGTTTATGGTAGAGAAAGAAGTTCAGAAAAATATATGTTGCTCATCTATATCGATGGCAAGTACTTAAAAAAACTAAGACTATTGATTGGCGAACTCGATAGTGCTGCTTTCATCTCAATTAGTGAAGGCAAAGAAGCATATAACGGAAGAATTACTCCTCACGAAACCGTTCGCAAATAACTTTTACTATTTTGATAAAAAATATTGCATTGGTTGACTAGAGATTATATGTTAATAAACGGACGATATTTTGGCTGCTTCCCATATTGGGCAATTGATAATACAATATCAAAGCGAGACTAAATAGTCCGTAAACATGGAGAATTACCCAAGTGGTTGAAGGGACCGGTCTTGAAAACCGGAAGGGGATGCAAGTCCCGCTAGGGTTCGAATCCCTAATTCTCCGCCAAAAAATAAAAAACGACATTTCTGTGATTGCAGGAATGTCTTTTATTTTTATAAATTGTTCAATAATCAAAAGTTACGTTAAATAACACGTAATTTACGTCGTTAATGTTTCATTCGCATAGCGAACCATTGATAATGTATCTAACTATCAAGTATAGTGATATTGCTAGTGCGGAGGAAAACGCCATGAATAAACGTATTATTACAACATTATTATTTTCATTTGCTTTAATAATCACAAGTTGTGACTTTTTGCCAAATAGTTCTTTTAGTAGTAGTGATATTGGTTCAAACACATCTTCTACAAGTGAAGTAAGTTCTTCCTCGGTAGAACCTTCTTCTTCGATAGAACCTTCTTCCTCAAGCATAATTCCTTCTTCTTCCTCAAACAAACCATCTTCTTCTATTTACTCTAGCAGTTCAAAAAAATCATCCTCAACTTCTTATGATCCAAATGTTGACCCAGATGATTTATGGCAAGAAAATGACCAAAACGAAGAAGGATATGACACTAACCTTCCTACAAAAAGCGGACCACAATATGAAAAATATTCATATCGTCCAGTGATAGAAACACAAATTCCAGAAATTACCATTTCTTTAAGTTATGATCCTTCTTTTGGAAGAATTCCAAACATGAGCGAAACGTATTTAACAACCGCAGCCCGATTAAATAAAGGTGACTACTATGGTTGTACAGTGACAGTTTCTAATTATGACGGAGAGGATTTAGGAATTGTTGATAAAAACTGCGAAATCAAAGTGCGCGGTAACTATACTGCCAACTACGCAAAAAAACCATTCCGTTTAAAGTTTGAAAATAAGACTCCAATGCCAGGCTTTGACGGTAGTTTTAAAAACTGGGTTCTTTTAGCCGAAGTAAAAGACCAATCTTTACAAAGAAATTCCTACTCCTTTTACTTAAGTAAACTCTTGCTTGAATCTGAAGGACTATACGTCAGTGACTTTAGACCTGTTGAATTATATTTCATCGATGGCACTGGTTCTCGTCAATACTGGGGTTCTTACTTGCTTGCTGAACAACAAGAAATTAAAGGCGATAGAATTGATATTACTGATATCGAAGATATGCCAAGCGATGATGGTATTGAAGGCAATTATACTGGTACAGACATCGGTTATTTCTTTGAATATGACGCTTATTATTTTGAAGAAGGGTCAACTGGCGATCCAACTTTCACAATGAATTATTACAATAGTTCCTTCCGTAGATATGAAAGTGCTAGTTATTCTACCCCAACCCAAACAGGGTACACGATGAAAAGTGACTTAAGTGGTAAAGATAAAACAAAACAACTTAGCTTCATTAAATCTTACATGGAAAATGTCTATCAAATATTGTATAGAGCTACTTATAACGAGCAAGCTTTTGTTTTTAATGATACATTTACCACTATTTCGCTTTCAAGTACGCTCACTCCTAGAGAAGCGATTGAGCGCATCATTGATATTAAATCTCTTGTCGGAACATATATTTATTCCGAAATTGTTTGTGATCCAGATATCGCTTGGTCAAGTTTTTTTATGGATGTTGATTTTGGTCCTAACGCAAAAGATAAATTATTACGCTTTGAAGCTCCTTGGGATTTCGATAGTTGCTTTGCTATTAGAAGAGATTATCAAACTTCCCCGACCGGTTATTATGCCGCTATTTCCACCAACCCATGGCTCGGTGTCATTGTGAACAATGACTGGTTCATGGATTTAGTTAAAGATAAATATAGAGACCTATATCAATATGATTTATTAAAAGATACAGTCGAATTTTTAGAAAGTGCGGCTAATAACCCAATTTATGAAGCGATGTATATTCATAACATCCAACGTTGGGGATCAAGAGATGTCACTGGCGAAGTGCGTTCTGACTTATCAAGTTTCACTAGTCAAAAACAACATTCTAACTGGCTAAGAAATTGGATAATAACTCGTCTTAACTGGTTAAGCAGCGAATGGCTAGACGGCTATCATGTTATGACTCATGAAAAACTTTCTCCAGGACAAATGGGTGATTTATCTGTTGGTAATATTGCTTTAAAAACTAATGGCACTAAATATCGCTTTGAAGCAGAAGATGCAATATATGAATCACCAATTGCCGCAAGGCTTAATCGTCCAGAAACTAATGCTTCTAATGACGGTTATTTAGGCGATATATCCCAAAATATAGGTGCAACAATTACCTTTAGGGTAAATGCTACTCAGCGCAAGCAATGTTATCTTGTTGCAAGTGTGGCGGCTAAAGGCAGCGATATTCCTTTTTCTAATATGTTTTCGATCACCATTAACAATAATTCTTTAAACCATCGCAATATTGTTGTTGCTGGCGTTCCTAACTTTACATGGCGTGATTGGGTAGAAGTAAATATTTATTCCTTCTGGATGGAAGTAGGAGAAAATACGATTGTTTTTACAGCAGGCAATAATAGCACTAATTTTGATTATATAGATCTATATTCAAAAGACACTTTAACTTTCTAATAATAACTAACAATAAAATAATGAGCATTCTTAAAAGAATGCTTTTTATTTACATTCGATTTTTATATGTCTATAATAAACATTTGTCATGACTATTGAAACTTTATTAACCATCTTCTTATTAGCACTTGCCCTTTCCATGGACGCATTCGCCGTCAGTATTGGCGAAGGACTTACTTGCTGTAACTTAAATAAAAAGCGTATGTTTTTTATTGCTCTCACCTTTGGTGTATTTCAAGCTCTCATGCCATTAATTGGTTATTTTATTGTTGAGATGGTCACGGTTTTAGTCGGACAAAGTGGTGGAGCGCAAGCGATAAGAATCATGGAAATTGCTGTCGCTTGGATCGCTTTTGGTTTGCTAATGTTCCTAGGTACGAAGATGATTCGCGAAGCTATTAAAGGCACTGGCCGCCAGTGCGACATTGAAGGAGCGAAAGTATTTCATATTAGACCAATTCTTATTTTGGGCATTGCGACTTCAATTGATGCTTTAGCAACCGGTGTTAGTTTACATGCTGGTTTATCAAGCAATACCACTGTTTGGTTACACGCATTCATCATTATGGTGATAACTTTTGGCATTTGTTTGCTAGGATTATTTTTGGCTCAACAAATTGTCAAACTGTTTGGGAATAAAACTGAAATAACCACCTTGATCGGTGGTATCATTCTTGTTGCTTTAGCGATTTGGATTATTGTTTCGCATTACTTACTTTAGTTTATAAAACTAATTCTAAAGTTAATAAGGCAATTGAAAGAACTGGAATACTAATAAGTGCTCCATATTTTAAGAAATCTAAGAATGTATATTTTACCTGGTATTTATTAAGTAAAGAAGTAAACATCACTCCGGCAAGCGCACCTAAAGGCGTTAAAAAAGCACCGATGTTGCTACCGATAATACTCGCATAAACACCCTTTAAGAATAGGGTGTTGTTTAATGAGTGAGTAATATCAGAAAATAAGATACTCATCGGAATATTATTAATAACATTTGCACTTAAAAATGATACGTAACCATAGACAAATGTCGTAGAGCTATTACCGAGTAATTCACCAATTTTTTGCGAAACACCTTGATAATTAAAAGCGACAACAATGACAAACATCGATAAAACAAAAGGAATAAGTTGGTAAGGTAAGCGCGCTACTGATTGACCTAGGAAGCGCCAATTGCGCTTAGTTACCAAACGAATGATTAACCCACATATCAATAATGAAATCGCGGAAAACATAGCGATCAACCACATTTCTATACCGGTATAGGGAGTAATAATTAAAAAGATTAAGCAAGTTATTAAATGAACTAGACCGACAATTAAATCACCTTTTTGTGTAATTTTCACTTCGCTGATTTCTGGTGTTAGAGGTTTCTTTAATGAAGACCAAAAAATGATAAATAATAAACTTAATTCTAATAAGCCGGCGGCGATTGTTGGAAGCTCCATCACTTTAAAATATTCAATAAAATCAATTTTGCTAGCGGTTGCTAAATAAATGTTAGTTGGATTACCGATAATTATAATCATCGACCAAGTATTAGCTGCGGCAAATTCAGCCACTAAATAAGGAATAGGATTCACTTTGCTGTTTATACATAATTGGCAAATGAAAGGAGTCATTGTAAGGATGACGATATCGTTAGAAGTAAAGATAGTTAAAACGGACACGAGTACGTAAAGAACTAAAAATAAAGCCCATTGCTTGTTGTTAGCCTTTTTAGCTGTCAGATTGGCTAAATAAGCAAATAAACCCACTTCATCCAAATAGATGGAAACAATAGTCATCGAAAAAAATAAAATCAAAATCTTGATTGGGTTTACTTCATTAGAAGAAGTTAAACTTTTCCATAACTCTTCTAGTGGCACTAATGTGCTTATTAGTAAGACTAAAGCCCCCATTAAAGCAATAAGCCAAAAAGTTTCGACTTTGAATTTACCGATTTTTATCGTTGGCAAAACTAGCGCACAAACACTAATTAAAACAAAGGTTAGTAAACCGATGATAATGACAGGAATCATACAGCCTCAACGCGAGTTAATTTTATTTTTTGCAAGTCTTTTGGTAACACTGTTAGTAAAGCAACGGTATTACAAATAGTAGCTAAAATCCAAGTGAATGGGAATAAAGCATATAACCAAAAAACGGTATGGAACATTGGAAGTGGGAATAAAACTAAAACAAGCAACACTCTTAATCCTGTGCAACAAACCAAAGTGGTAATCATTGGATAAGTTGACCGTTTTAAGCCTCTTAAAACCGAACCTGTAAATAGCATTGTAAAATCAAAGAAATATAAATATCCAGTTAGTGATAAACGCGAATATCCTGCTTCTATTGCCTCTACTTCTCCGACGAACAAAGAAAGCAATGGACGATGGAAGAAAAACACCATTGCGGCTAAAAGCAAACAAAAAATCGATCCCCAAAGCAAACCATAAGTAATAACTTTTTTGATGTTTTCAATTTTTTTAGCGCCCATATTTGCAGCGATGAAAGTCATCGTGCTAATACCAATCGCATCGCAAACGGCATAGAAATAGCTTTCTATGTTACCTGCGGCAATGACGCCATTTTCTAAATTGACGTTTCCTGGATCAATTTGATATAAACTTGATTGAATTAATACATTAGGTAAAGAAAAGAACAAACCTTGTAAGCCAGCAGGTAAACCAACTCTTAATACTTCCTTTAATACTTGGCCATCAATTTTTAAATGTTTGATTGATAAATTGACGTAATTTTTCTTGCTTTTCATTAGGACAAATAAACACACAAAAGCCGATACAGCTTCTGCAATAACCGTCGCGAATGCTACTCCTGCCACACCCATCTTAAAACCAAAGACAAACCAAAGGTCAAAAACGATATTAAGTAAACCAGCGCATAGCAAAGCAATGAAAGGAGATTTTGAATCACCTTGACCAATTAATAGTTGGGCAGAATAGTTATAAAGCAAGACAAAAGGAACCCCAGCAAAATATATTTTTAAGTATAAAGCGGCTTTGGCAAAATAGTGTTCGCCAGTACCCATCAACTGTAAAATGTTATCGCTAACTATAAATCCAACAATGCCAACGAATATTCCAGAAATTAGAGCAAAAATTAAAGAGGTGTGAACGACTTTCATTGCTTTTTCTTTATTGCCTGCTCCTCTAGCTTCAGAAATTATAACGTTCGCCCCAATTGAGACACCCGTAAAAACAACAATGATAAGGTTAATGAGTGCTGTATTTGAAGCAATAGCGCCCATTGACTCAGCGGAGTCGCCAAAGTGAACAGTGGCCAAATCAACCGTGACATATAATAACTGAACAAAGTTGGTTAACATCGCCGGTATTGCAAAAGCAATAATCTTACCGAAGAGGTGCCCATTGGTCATGTCTTTTGCTTGTTTAAAATAATAAACTAATGACTTTAGCATGAGAAAAATTATATGCTAAATTATAACCATTTCAAGAGTTTTGATATAAAAATATTTATGAACGAAAAACTGAAAATGAAAGCAGGTAAAATTTACGATTCTTTAGTGCCTGAACTTGCCTCTAGAAGGTGTGAAGCACAAGCTTTTTGCCTTGCTTATAATGGCCTAACTGAGGGTGATCCACAACGCGACATCTTAATTAATAAAATCTTTCCTCAAGCACCGAAATCCTTATTTGTCCGTGGCCCAGTTTTTGTCGATTATGGAGATAACGTGACTTTTGGTGAACACGTCTTTTTTAATTTCAATGCTGTCTTACTTGACGTTTGTCCTATTACTATTGGCGACAACGTCTTTTTCGGACCAAATGTTTCTATTCTTACCCCAATGCATGCCTTAGTTGCTGAAGAAAGAAAACCATATTTTGATGTAGAAAAAGGTTATCTAACCGATCGCGAATACGGAAAGCCAATCACTATCGGCAATGATTGTTGGTTTGGTGGCAATGTAACGATACTGCCTGGAGTTACAATAACTGATAACGTTGTTGTTGGCGCGGGCTCAGTAGTCACTCGCTCGATATTAACAAGTGGAATTTACGCTGGTAATCCCGCAAGAAAAATCCGCGATATAACCGCGGAAGATTCTATATATTTGAATAAAGACTTATGGTAAGTCTAAACTAAATAAACACTATCAAGGAAGGCTTTACGATCAGTTAACCAGCCAATTAAATGGTTTGCGGCATCTTTGTGAGTTTTAAATGTACTAGCAATATCTGGAGTAAATTTTGGAACAAGAGTTCCTAAATTGGTCCAGCGATGATAATTACGATTAAATTCTGCAGCAAAAGCATTGGTTTCATAATTGAGATGAGTGAGCAATTTATTAATCACGTTAGAATGATCAAAGACACGATAATACTTTCTCATCATTTCGTTAAAGAAACTTGCGTTAGCCAACATATAAAACCAAGGATTGAATTTAAAAGCATCAAAAGCGGTGGATCCAAAGTGGCCATCAGGCGAACTGGCGGTTTCTACATTAACATTTCCGCTGCTCCAATCAAAATCCCAAGGCGCACCAAAGGTAAGGCGTGGATATTTACTGTCTTTTGAAAAATCAACAAACATAAAGAAAGAAGAATAACCAACATCAATATTTTTCATCACTTCATGAAGTAAATACATTTTAAAAAGTGATTCCATGTCGATAAGGCTGTTGAGAGTATCGAAAGTCGTTAAATATGGAGAAGTAATCAATTCAAAGTCTTCGTCTAAAATAAAAAGCTTATTTTCTCCAATTGCTGAAAAGAAAATGCGATAGACGTTTTTGAGATATTTTTCAATGTAATCTTTTTGAACGCGATCAAAGATATCGCTTTTAATTGTATAGTTTTTAGGCCATAAGATGACATCGTTAAGTGCATTCAAAAATGAGCCGGCAGAGAAAAAGTTTTGTTCTTGATTTGCATAGTTATCTATTTCAAGCAAATAACCTACGTCGGTTCCTTTATAATTATCTTCAGGTTCTTTAATGTCAATCCGCTGCTTGTTGGCTTGTTGTTGTTCGGCTAATAAATAAACACCTTTATATTCGGTATTGATATACAAATTAATATGTTGATAACTCGAAGCATAATTGTTCGAGTAATTTAATAAAGCATCACCTAAATAAAAAGCTGTGCTATTACGAAGCATTGATTGGTCGGAATATTCAGCTAATAAAACCCAACTTTTGGCTTTTGCTTCATCATTCAAACCAAGCATGATGCGTTTATCATCAAATTTAAGGCGATAGCCTTTCTTTTCATAAGTTAAGGAGCCATTGCCTCTGACTCTAATGCCGCCCTGGACGCCGTTAAGAATATATTGTTCGGAGCAATTAGAAACAGTTAAAGCCATTGGGGTATATGTTTCTTTATCCGTTTCATCAATTTCTAAATCTCCGGTGTTTACGTATATATTTGGAAAACCATCATTTTGCGCCACTTTAATAAAAGCAGTTTCTTCTTTGAGTAACTTGTGGTTCGAGTCGTAGTAATAAGCTATTGCTTGTTTTTGTCCAATTTCGGTTATTACATTGTTTTCATATTCAACAGTGACATCTGTTGGAATCAAACCCTGCACCGTTAAAGTGTGAGGCGTACCATCATAAACAAAAGTTTGATTAACAAAAGCGCACTGGTCTAAAGCATATAAATAATCTTCAATTTTTGTATAATCACAAACGCTGCATTTTAAAACTCTTTTGCCATTTTCAATAATAGTTGCACCAGTCGTGCCCATCACTTCAAAATCATGATTATCTCCTCCAGGAACATGAGAAGAAGAGGGGGCTGAAGATGAAGAAAAAGATGTAGATGATTGATTACTACTACTAATGCTGCTACCTATAGTAGCACAACTAGAAACAACCAACAGTGTCACTAGTCCAATTATTGTCTTTAAATGTTTTTTCATAGGTTTGCAATAGTGTTCTTACTTAATTAAATGTAAGTCCTATTTATTTAAATATAAAACTAGCCAAAATACCACAAAAAAATGAAGGTTCAAAAAGTAGCTGTTGTAAAACAACACTTAATGATCACATAGATGTGTCCAACAAACAAAAAAGAATTGTGATATTCACAACTCTTTTCTTGATAAATAAATAGCTAATCGATTTTGACGTAACGAATCTTCTCATACTGTTCGATTTCCATGCTACGTCTAAGCATTGTTTCGTATACTTGATTACGTAATTTTTCCTTGGCGGACTTACGATCAAGATTATTATCGGGATAGAAAGGACCGTCAACGTGTGTAATCAAACGATACTTGCGTTTATAAGGTACAAAGGTGTTGGTAACACAAATAACTGGGCTGCCCATCGTTACTGGGTAACCAAACGAAGCATCCCTAAATGGTCTAATCTTAGTGTAGTATGGCCAAATATGGGCTTCAGGATAAATTGTTACCGTTTCACCTTTTTCGATTTTGTGTTTGACAGCTTCTAAAAAGCGGGGTGTACCTCTAACGGTAGAGGGTAGTGGCAATGCCCCAAGCATACCAACAATCGTTTTAATTCCAATAACAGAAGTGGCTTCAGGACCAGAAATAATGTTGTTTCTTTGCTTAAAAAGAATGTTTGGTGTATAGGCGTCTCCCATACTCAAAGTATGGTTGGCGTAAATAAATGCACCTTTAATTTCCCTTTTATTTACCGATAAGTGGTTAACTATTTTTTGTTTATAAACCACTTTGTTCATCAATTTAACTACAGGTCTAGCGATGATGTTATACAAAAGAAATTGTGCGCTTTTATAAACTGGACAGCGGTGAATATAGCGATAGTTTTCAGGAGTTTTTTTGGCGACGATACCATTATTGGCAAAGTCATCATTGAGCTCGTCTTTATAGTAGAAAATAGTTTTTGGAGTGCGGTGTTCTTCGCTAGAGTAAGTAAGTAACA
>CAZSEU010000016.1:0-8547 GCA_964606005.1 uncultured Staphylococcaceae bacterium | reverse complement strand
TAGTAGAAAATAGTTTTTGGAGTGCGGTGTTCTTCGCTAGAGTAAGTAAGTAACATATCGCGCATTTGTCTCATGCAATTAGTTTGAGCAAATCTTTCAGCATAATTCAAATATTGCGTAGAAGCTTTAGCTTTTTCTTCTGGGTGTTCAATCCAGTAATCAATCTTATCTGCTAAGTCTTGTGGCGAATCATGTTTGAAAAGATTTTTTTCAGTTAACGCAAATGCGTTAGTTGCGCTTCTTTCGGAATCAGATATTACTGGCACAAGTCCGCATTTAATAGCTTCTAAACAAGCAATAGCTTCAATTTCTGCTACTGAAGGATGCACATATAAATCACATTGGTTAATCATGTTAATTAAGTCCTCGCGTGAGAAAAACTTTATGATTGGCTGTTCGATACCAAGTTTTTTTACCGTCTCTAAGATTTCTCTTTCGCGCGGACCTTGACCGGCAAAAACTAAACGAATTTGATCACGATGTTTGCTTTTAGCTACTGCTCGTAATAATAAACCATGAGATTTCTCTTTGGCTAAACGTCCGATAAATAAAATGTTGTATTTTTCGTCATATGGGGCAACACGTGTCACATCTTTTTTAATATAGCTTTCGTTAACGCCATTTGAAATCACGTAGCCATTTGTTTTTCTTTTGATTGTCTTTTCAAATATGTCCCTGATGAATTGGGTTGGGTAATGAATAGCGTTAACATGGCGATATAAATTTTTATAGAAATTTTTATACACCAAACGATTAATAAACTTTGAATTCATCGTATTGAAAATATGGGAAGTAAAGTTTTCGGCTTGGCAGTGAAAGCCAGCAGTGACTGGAATACCGCGTTCTCTAGCCATTTTGGCTGCTTTTAAGCCAGTAGGAAAGGGGATCATCACGTGGACGATGTCTATTCCCTCAAGTGCTTGAGCAATTACTTTAGCGTTTGGTTTTGCTAAAGTTACATTATTTTTCTTTAAGATATAATTAATAAGAGGTCCACAATTTAGCGTTGGGACTACATAATAATTATCAACACCTTTTTTATCTTGGTCACCGCATAATATGCGGACGTTATCACCGCAACTTCTTAAGTATCTAATTAAGTTCATCGCAGCGTGAGTGGTGCCGTTATTTTCTTCGCCAAGTACGTCACAAACTAATAAAACATTCATAGCTGATTTTCCTCGAGTTGAGTATAATAATAATAAGGATTAATAAGCAAGTTTGTTCTACGCTATATTTCGTAGAATAGAATTCTACCAACAGTAGAGGTGGTTCCTACCATGGATTACATAACGAAAAATATCGCAAATAACATTCAAAAACTAAGAAAAATCAACAAGATGACGCAAAATGACTTAGCGAACATTTTAAATTACTCTGATAAAGCCATATCAAAATGGGAAAGAGGAGAATCAGTTCCAGATATAACTACGCTTGTATTTATCGCCAACGTTTTTAAGGTCGATATTGATTATCTCACTAAAGACCATACTGATAAAGAAATTGAATATACGCAAATTGACGCAAAGATTTCGATTAGAAACTTGCTCATTACCATCTTACTTTGCACAGCCGTATATTTGATTGCTACAGTGTTTTTTGTTTATATGACAATTAATCAACCTCTTCTTGCTTCAAAATATTGGATTAGTTTTGTTGTGGCTTTGCCTGTCTCTAGCGTTATTGTCACTTTATATGCACGTTCGACAAAAAGATGGCTAGTAGCCCTTATTGCTATCTCTTTATTTTTATGGGGCACAATTACTTCTTTCTTCTTGTTAGGAGCTTTCATTTATACTTTATCAAATTCTTGGATGATTTTCCTTGTTGGTATACCTATTCAAGCGGCGATTTTTATCTATTACTTTTGGAAAAGGAAAACTTAGTAAAATGAAAAAAGCACCTTTTGGTGCATTTTTTATTTAATTAGTAAATGAGGTGTTAAAGCCTAATAATAATATCTTCTTCGCTAGAATGAACTTCCACCATATTGAAATGTCCGTTTTGTCTAATAAACTTCTTTAGTAATGTTAATGCTTTTTTGAATTCCGGCTTGCTTTCTTTATGTTCGATTGAATATTTTGTTGCTTTCGTTATAAGCTTTAATCCTAGACGAGAAGTTAATAGCGAAGTTGGAAGCCATAAGCAAAGACGTTTTGGTTTATTTTTTGATTTATAAACTATTTTCATTATTCAACAACGATTGAAACTTTATCGCCATTTTCACTGGTGACAGAAACGATTTCACCAAGCACACCTTGTTCTACTAAATCGAGAATTTGTCTAAAATCAATGTTCTTAAGGTTTTCTTTGCCGTCTAATAAAGGAATTTCGCCAGTATCTTTATTGATAAACACTTTTACTAACGCTAACGGGAGATTAACTTTGACGTTATCGCCATTTATTTCGTTGACGCTTATTTTTAATACCATCTTATTGATATCTTTTCTCGTTGGCTTTTCGTTTAAAGAAACGGAAGCTTTTTCTTTGCCTAATAATTCATCTAAAGATATATCAAAGATTTCAGATAATTTGATGAGGATATCAATGTCGGGAGAAGCTTGATCATTTTCCCATTTAGATACTGCTTGGGCGGTAATGCCTACTTTGTCAGCAATATCACTTTGAGTTAAGCCTTTTTCTTTTCTTAAAGCTGCTAGTCTTTGCCCGAATGTTTCTTTTGCCATACGTTGTCCTCCTTGGCTACACCTCTATTTTTCGCCAAAAGCAAGCTAAAATAAATCGAAATATCGTTGAGTTACTAAACTAATAGTTGTTATTAAACTAAACCATTGGTTGAGTTGGTTATTAAATCATGTTGATTAACTTAAGTTAAAATAATCGCAAGTAAATAAAAAAGGTCTGATTTCTCAAACCTATTAAATATTATTTGGTAGCTGGAGAGGGACTTGAACCCCCGACAAGCCGGGTATGAACCGACCGCTCTAGCCAACTGAGCTATCCAGCCATGGTGCTTTTATTCAAGCGAGATTTATTTTATATAAAAGAAATGTTATAAGCAACAAAGAAATACGAAAAAAATGTAAAGATTATCCTTAATTCATTGCTTAAAGGTGTTTAAACATCTTTTTTTATAGTTAAAGGGGGCTATGATAATATAAAGGGCACTATTATAATGCTTTTTTTGTCAATTAATATTAATATTATTGCAAGGGAATAAATTATGCCAAACTGTCGAAATTGTGGAGTGCGAATATCTCGCTTTAATAAAGACCTTTGTCCCATATGTGGCACTAAAAAACCATTAGAAGGTGTTGTCAGTGACACAATGGAAGTTACCGCGCAAGTTGATTTAAGCGGAATCAAGGAAGGACAACGTGTCTTACGTCGTCGTAAGCCGGTTTTGCTTTTGTTCGCTCTAATTGGTTTTTCTGGGGCAGCCTTCTTTTATTTAAAACAAAAAATGAAAGCTTTCATGTGGCTGGCCATTAATTTAATCGTTATCGCCGCTTTCTTTTTGCTTTTTTATTATTTGCTCCAAGCTGGCCTAGTGTTGTCAGTTTCATTAACTATTGCTGTACTTTATATATTTAATATCACAACCGGAATTATTTATTTTCTATTACCAAACTTAAAAGACGGCGAGGGAGAATTTGTCAACTAATGCAACGCTATTTCGCTGCTATTAATTTCTTTCCACAAGTCGAATTAAACGATGATGACGTTCATCACCTTTTACATGTTATGCGCATGAAAAAGGGTGACGAGATTGAAGTCGTAGCGAATAACAAAGCTTACTTATGTCGTCTAGAAAGTGTTTCTCCACTCCAAATCGTCGTTATTCATGAAATTGATAATGATATCGAATTAAAAGAAGAAATCACGCTTTTATTTGCCCTAACTAAAGGCGATAAGATTGATTTGGTTGTCCAAAAAGCTACCGAACTAGGAGTAAGCAAAATTGCTTTGATTGAAAGCGAACGGACGGTTGTTACTTATGAAGGCAAGGATAAGGAAAAGAAAATTGCTAGATTTGAAAAAATTATCAAAGAAGCAAGTGAACAATCGCATCGAAATAAATTACCGCAAATGTTAGGCATTTTTAATTTAAATGATTTACAAGGACAAGTGATGAGTGAGTTAAACTATGTCGCTTATGAAGCCGATGCTAAGCAAGTTGAAACAATGTTTTCTGGGATTGAAAAAAACAAATCAATAAGTTTATTAATTGGGCCAGAAGGTGGTTTCAGTGAGTTAGAGATTCAAATGTTAACTGCTAAAGGTTTTATTAGAACCTCTTTGGGCAAGCGTATTCTTCGCGCGGAAACTGCAGCCATTTATGGCTTAAGTGTGCTAGGATATATTTTAGAAAAATGAGAAAGTTATTAAATTACATCGCTGGTAAGGCAAAAAAAAGAACGAGCTTTCTTCAAAGCGAAGAATATCGTTTTTTCATTGAAAATCGCCACTTGCTATTAAAAATACCGCGTTTTGCTTATCTATATGATGCGAGAAATACTTTTGACGTGATTCGCGCGAATATCGTTTTGTATGGCTGCTTAAACAGTGTTGTCTTAGAAAACGAAATTGAAAACCTCAAAGGTTATAGGAAAACTAATAGCAAATCTAATCACGCAAGCTTGTTAATCATTTATCACGAAATTATATCTGAACAACCTTATTATCAAGAAGGTAGCGAGAAAGTATATATTCCGATTTTTTCTCGGGCGCTAAACCAAATTTATTATGATAATCCAGAAAAGCTTTTATCATATCCATATAACGGCTTAAAAGATAACTTTAAAGATACAGTAGTGGATCCTTTTGATACGTATGGTAATGAGCTATATAACTCGCATTTTACGCGCTTGGTGAAAATCAAAACGGTCGATAAAGAAGCAGCTTTCTTCCATTACGACACGAACACGATATATTTTGTGAACGATCAAGGTAGACTCGATGCTTCAATCGTTTTATTTGATCGCTTCATTAGACATCCTAATTATTCGCATATGCTTGAGAGAATTTATCCAGTCGTGGATGCATATTTTGGTTTTGACCGCGAAGCCATGATTCGTGCCTTAAATGAAAACGGCTTTATCTCTTCGCACTTATTGCACTTAATTAGATTCCATGACTGGGCAAAATTATGAAAAAATACAAAACCTTAAATATTGGCTGCAAAGTTAATGCTTATGAATTAAACGCGATTGCATCGCTTTTACAACAAGAAGGATTTATCGAAGATAATGATAATCCTGATGTCATTATTATTAACACATGTTCTGTTACCGCGATTGCGGACCAAAAAAGTCGTCAACACATTCGGAAAATGCAAAACAATCACCCTAACGCTCTTGTCGCGGTGATGGGTTGTTATGCGCAGGAAAACCATCAATTTATCAAAGAAGAAATTAAACCCGATATTGTGATTGGTACTTCCCATCGCAAAGAAATTGTTGACTTGATTTTGGATGCTTTAAAAGAAGGCAAAGTGCAGGCAGGTGTAATCGAAAAAGATACACGTTCTTTTGATTATGAAGAATTAGGCATTGCCTCATATAGCGAAAACGTTAGAGCTTACTTAAAAATACAAGACGGCTGTAATAATTTTTGTACTTACTGTATCGTGCCTTATCGCCGCGGTAAGATGCGTTCTCGAGAAAAAGGAAATATTATTAAAGAAGCACAATACTTAATCGCTCAAGGTTATCAAGAAATCATTTTAACCGGCATTCATGTCGGTGGGTACGGCCAAGATTTATACGATACTTCTTTTTCTTCTTTAGTGGAGGAGTTACTCAATTTACCAGGTTTAAATAGCTTAAGAATTTCTTCAATCGAAGAAAGCGAAATTGATGATCGTTTAATTAAATTACTAAACGAACAACCAAATCTTGCTAAGCACTTACACATTCCTTTACAAAGTGGTTCCAATCACATCTTAAAGTTAATGAACCGTAAATATACTAGAGAAGATTTTATTAAGCGGATTAAACAAATTAAAGCTCAAGTCCCTGACATCATGATATCCAGTGACGTGATTGTTGGCTTTCCTAAAGAAAGCGAACTAGATTTTATGGAGACATATAATTTGTGCACCGAATGCTTTGATATGCTTCATGTTTTTCCTTATTCTATTCGCCCTGGCACACTGGCGGCGACGATGGAAGGACAAATAACTTTGGACATCAAAAAAGAGCGTTCAAAACGCTTAATTCAGTTATCCAAAAAACTATATGAAAATTACGCAAGTCGTTACTTAAATAAACCAATATCAGTATTAATTGAAAAATATTCAAGTAAAGAAAATGCAAACATTGGTCATACATCGAATTATTTAGAAGTGAAGATTCCTAATAAGGAATCTAAGGTTGGAGAATTCATCACTGTTATATTGCAAAAAGATATGTTGTTATCTAATTAAATTACAACAATCTAGAAGATGTCTTAACTTTTGTTGACAAAAAGATGCTTTATTAATACAATTAAACACGTTGCAAAAAGGAGGAAAGTCCTATGGCCGTTCCACAAAGACGAATTAGCAAAACCAGAAAAAGATTAAGAAGAACACACTTCAAATTAACCGTTACCGGTTTAGTCACTTGCACAAATTGTGGCGAAATGATTAAATCTCACCATGTTTGCCCAAAATGTGGTCATTATGATGGTAAAGCTGTTTTCTTAGATGGTAAACTCGTTAAAGAAGAACCAAAAGCAAAGAAAGCCGCTCCTAAAAAGAAAGCGAAATAAATTTTTCTTAAAATAAAGATGAGTCCTATATAGGGCTTTTTCTTTTTGTGGTATAATGAAATAAGGAGTTTTATTTTATGAAATATAATAAATTAATAGATCATACCATTCTTAAACAAGATGCCACCCCAGAGCAAATTGTTAAGCTTTGCGAAGAAGCAAAACAATACGACTTCATGTCGGTGTGCGTTAATCCCACTTATGTTCCTCTTGCTGCTAAGCTATTAAATGATAGTGATGTAAGAGTTTGTACGGTTATCGGTTTCCCATTAGGCATGAACCTTACAAAAACTAAAGTTGAAGAAGCGGTTCTAACAGTAAAAGAAGGAGCAACCGAGGTCGATATGGTTATTAATGTCGGACAACTAAAAGCTGGTAACGATGCTTATATTGAAGAAGAAATTAGAGCGATCAAACAAGCAGTTGGCAATGAAATTGTCTTAAAAGTTATTTTAGAAACTTGTTTGCTTACCAACGAAGAAATCGTTAGAGCATGTCTAGCGGCAAAAGCTGCAGGCGCAGATTTTGTCAAAACTAGTACAGGATTTTCTACTGGCGGGGCGAGTGTTGAAGCGGTCAAACTTATGAGAGAAACCGTTGGACCAGATATTGGGGTTAAAGCCAGTGGGGGAGTTAGAACCCACGAAGACCTACTCAAAATGGTCGAAGCAGGGGCTAATCGTATCGGCACTTCAAGCGGTGCTAAAATAATATAAAGTACTTGCTTTTGCAAGTGGAGTTTGAAATAATAATAGCGCTGCTTAAACTTCAAGGAGGTGAAAAAACATGCCAAAGACTTCAGTTCGTGATAACGAAACCTTAGACGATGCTCTTCGTAGATTTAAAAGACAAGTCAATAAAGCTGGAACCATCCAAGAAGCTCGCAAAAGAGAATTCTTCCTCAAGAAATCTCTAAAAAGAAAAGTTAAGAGCGAAAATGCGCGTCGTAAAAACCGCAAATAATTACATAACTTAATATCCGCCGAGAATAACTGCTCGGCTGACATCGCGGAGTAGAGCAGTGGCAGCTCGTCAGGCCCATAACCTGGAAGTCGGTGGTTCAAATCCACCCTCCGCAACCAATCACAAACAACAGGTTTGATATAATGTCAGACCTGTTTTTTATTTTCAAAAAAACGAGTCAGCTTAGATTTTAAAAAAGACAAACAAATTTTTATAAGATAAGGAATGTAATTTTAATTTGCGTTACTATATTTATATGTTTTACAAAAAATATAAAAGTATACTATCTCCCTCTAATGGAATGAATATTTATCGTGGCTGTACTCATGGTTGTATTTATTGCGATTCAAGGAGCAAAGTCTATGAAATTAATCACGATTTTGCGGATATAGAGATAAAAGAAGATGCCCCTAGTCAACTTGATTTAGAACTTAGTAAGAAAAGAAAACCATGTATGGTTGGAACTGGTTCTATGACCGACCCTTATTGTCATGTTGAAGAAAGTATCCAATATACAAGAAAATGTCTTGAAGTGATTTTAAAGCATCATTGTGGCGCTACTTTAATTACTAAAAGTGATCGGGTACTTAGGGATTTGGACTTGCTAGATAAAATAAATAAAGACAGTAAAGCGGTTCTTCAAATTACCTTAACAACCGCTGATGATGAATTGTGTAAAAAGGTTGAACCAAATGTTTCAGTCACTTCTAAACGAGTGGAAGTATTAAAACAGTGCAAAGCATTAGGTATTCCCACCGTCGTATGGCTATGTCCGTTTCTACCGTTTATTAACGATACAGAAGATAACATCAATCGACTAATGGACATGTGCATTGAAAATGATGTTAAAGGAGTAATCTTTTTTGGTGT
>CAZSEU010000015.1:1858-25236 GCA_964606005.1 uncultured Staphylococcaceae bacterium | reverse complement strand
TTACGAAGCATATTTTCATATTTGCTCTTGGTATACGCGGCTTTAAATCTAACGCCTGTTTTACCATGAACGTTTTTTCTACCTTGTGCTGGCATGTTGTGTGACCTCCCTATTCAAAATCTTTGAATGATAAGCCATAAGCCGCAAGTTTCTCTTTGATTTCTTTCAAAGATTTCTTACCAAGGTTTTTGACTTTCATCATTTCTTCTTCGGTCTTTTCTGTGAGTTCTAAAACGGTAGCAACACCTGCTCTTTTCAAACAGTTGTAAGAACGGACCGATAAATCGAGTTCTTCAATAATGAAGTTCTCATATTTGTTTTCTTCGACTTGCACCACATCTTTTTCGATGTTGATGTCGCGAGCGATATTGGCGACATCGAGAAATTTAGAGAAGTGGTCAATAAGAATTTTTGCTGCTAAAGCGAGCGCTTCTTGAGGAAGCATGGAACCATTTGTCCAAACTTCAATGGTTAAGATATCAAAACGACTGTCGTGACCCACACGTGTACCATCGACGATGAAGTTTGCTTTCTTAACTGGGGAATAATTACTATCAGTACAAATAGTGCCTAATTGTAAAGATGAGAATAAGGTTTTGTTGTATTCGCCAGTGACGAAGCCACGGCCATTACGAGCATGGAGAATCATGCGCAAAGAACCGCTTTCAGTGACGTTAGCGATTACTAAATCTGGATTGACAACTTCGACACCAGCTGGGCAAATAATATCGCCAGCTTTGACAAGAGTTGGACCAGTAACATTGATTTCCAAACGTTTGTTGGACATATCTTCGCTATCGATGCGTAAGACTAAATCTTTCAAATTCAAGATGATGGTTGTCACATCTTCTTCCACGCCTGGAAGGGCAGTGAACTCATGACGTGCACCCTCGACTTCGACCGCATAAACGGATGCGCCTGGTAGAGCAGACAATAAAACTCTGCGTAGGGCATTACCTAAAGTGAGACCGAAACCTCTTTCTAAGGGTTCAATGACAAAGCGACCATAGTTCTCTTTGTCGTCATAATCAGCCTGAGTAATACCAAATCTTTCAAATGGATTTGCAATTTTCATAACTTGCTTCCCTCCTAATTCAAATTAGCCGCGTGGTTTCTTTGGTGGGCGGCAACCATTGTGTGGAATTGGGGTTGTATCAACAATTGATAATACTTGTAAACCTGCGACAGCGAGGGAGCGAATAGCGCCTTCTCTGCCTGGGCCTGGGCCCTTGACATCGACGTCGACTTGACGGATGCCTTGTTCATACGCGGCTCTACCAGCGGCTTCAGCGGCTTGCATAGCGGCGAATGGAGTACTCTTTTTCGCACCTTTGAAACCATTAGCACCGGCGCTGCTCCATGCAAGAGCATTGCCTTGTTCGTCACAAATAGTAACGATAGTGTTATTGAATGTTGCATGAATGTGTGCAACACCGCGAGTAAAGGTACGTTTGACTTTCTTTTTACGGATTGTAGTTTTAGCCATAATTCTTTACTCCTCTCTTTATTTAGGTGCCATCTTTTTATTAGCGATGGTTTTGCGTGGACCTTTGCGAGTACGAGCATTGGTCTTTGTTCTTTGACCGCGAACTGGTAAGCCTCTTCTATGGCGAACGCCACGATAGCAACCAATTTCGGATAAACGTTTGATATTTAGGGCGACTTCACGACGGAGATCACCTTCAGTTTTGAACTGACCGATCGCGTTACGAACCGCACCTAATTGATCGTCTGTTAAATCTTTCACTCTAATGGCAAAATCAACTTTTGCTTTTTCGCAAATTAATTCTGCAGTATAACGACCGATACCATAAATGTAAGTAAGAGCGATACCTACTGGTTTGTCGTTTGGAATATCAACACCAACAATACGTGCCATATTCTAATTTCCTCCTTAATTAACCCTGTCTCTGTTTGTGCTTTGGGTCAGCGCAAATGACCATGACTTTGCCATGTCTTTTGATGACTCTGCACTTAGAGCAGATTGGTTTGACGGAAGGTCTAACTTTCATAGTTTTTTTCCTCCTAATGATTCATTACTTGAATCGGTATGTAATACGGCCCCGTGTTAAATCATAAGGCGAGATTTCTATCGTAACTCTATCTCCCGGGAGAATGCGTATGTGATGCATACGGATTTTTCCAGAAACGGTGGCCAAGATTACGACGCCGTTTTCTAGTTCTACCTTAAACATTACGTTTGGTAAACATTCTTTAACGACCGCCTGTACTTCGATGACATCTGTTTTAGCCATTTATTATCTCCTCTCCTTTAGTTAATGTGATTATTTCGCAACCTTCTTCAGTGATGATGATGGTGTTTTCGTAATGACAGGTCAATTTTCCATCTTTGCTTTTGACAGTCCAACCATCCCCGAGAACACGTGTTTGAGCGTGACCTTCAAGAATCATAGGCTCGACGGCGAGCGCCATACCTTTTTGTAATAAGGCTCCACTACCGGGATTTCCATAATTCGGGACACTTGGATCTTCGTGCATGCTTTTACCAATACCATGACCAGCAAAATCACGCGTAACACTATAACCTGAAGCTTCTACGTATGCTTGAATGGCTGCGGAGATATCACCAACTCGATTGCCTGGTTTAGCTTGTTTAATTCCGACAAAGAAGGCATTTTTACAAACTTCTACAAGTTTTTTAACACTCTCTTTGCAAGTGCCAACCAAGAATGTTCTTGTGGCATCGGCGCAGTACCCATTAAGACACGCCACGACATCAAGGGAAACTATGTCCCCATCTTGCAAAATGATTTTTTTCGAAGGAATGCCATGAATCAACGTATCATTGACGGAAACACATGTGCCAGCAGGATAATCATAATAACCCTTACATGGACAAGTGCCACCGCCATCATAGATGACTTTTTCGGCCGCTTCGTTAATTTCATAAGTGGAAATGCCTGGTTTAATCATCGGCCCGATAGTCTCGAATACTTTTGCAACGAGCTTGCCGGCTTCTTTCATTAAGGCTATCTCCCTTGGTGACTTGACGATAATCATAAATTAACTTTTCAGAAATTCGACAATTTCATCGAATAATACTTCACTTCTCAATGAGCCATTGAAATTTTGAAGCAACCCTTTAACTTGATAAAAATCAAGGAGGGGTTTGGTTTGATGGTGGTAATGGTTCAAACGGACTTTTAAGGCCTCTTCATTATCATCATTACGTTGATATAAAGGACCACCACATAAGTCACACACACCATCGACTTTTGGCTTCAATGTGTCGACATGATATGGCGCACCGCATACTTTACATACGCGACGGCCAGAAATACGACGCACTAATTCCTTTTCATCACAATCGAGGTTAATAACAACATCAATTGGACGATCTATTTCTTTAGTGATTTTATCAAGTGCTTCAGCTTGTACTAAAGTACGTGGGAAACCATCTAATAGAAATCCATTTGCGCAATCTGCTTGTGAAAGTCTTTCTTTCACGATACCGATTGTTACTTCGTCGGGCACTAAGTCCCCACGTTTGATGTATTGCTCAGCTAACTGACCAAGCGCTGTGCCAGCCTTAATCGCTTCTCGGAACATATCACCAGTGGAAATATGGACCAAGCCAAACGATATTAATTTTTTTGCGAGCGTACCCTTGCCTGCACCAGGAGGGCCCATCAAAATAATATTGCGTTTCATTATTCTCGACCTCTAGAAACGACTTCTTCGAATGATTTACCAGCGAGCAAACCATCGATTTGATTGTTAAGTTCAAGAGCAACGCCAACGACGATGATTAGACCAGTACCGCCTAAAGCTAGCGAACTATTTGCGCCGAATACGCCAGTCATTGTTAAGACCGGAGGAAGAGCGGCAATAAGTGCCAAGGCAGAGGCGCCAATCACGGTGACGCGATTCAATACTTTACGCACATAGCGTTCAGTTTCGTTGCCTTGGTGAACGCCTGGAATATAAGAACCATTCTTTTGGAAGTTTTCAGCGAGTTGTGCAGGATTGATTTGCATATTCGCATAGAAGAATGAGAAGGCGATTACTAAGACAATATAAATGATTAAGCCCCATGGCATATACCAACCACCATTGTCATATAAGACCGAGGTATTGAATATATTAAGCCATTCAGCGCTAGCTCCTTGATCAGCATCAACGAAAGCCATGATGACGCTTGGCGCCATTAAGATAGAGCTTGCGAAGATGACGGGAATAACACCAGCGGAGTTAATCTTAATCGGCAAGAAGGAGGCACGAGCCATACTTTGCGTTTGACCGCCACCTTTGCCGGAATGTTGGACTGGAATTTTTCTTTTTGATAATTCGATGAAAGTAACGAAAGCTATAATCAGCAAATAAGCGAATACATATAACAGGAACTTAAAGATACCTGCAATCGTCTCACTTTCACCTTGAGCGAAGACATATGGGGAAGCCCACATTTCCCACGCTTGAATCATTTGTGATGGGAGCGACGATACGATACCGGCAAAGATGATCATAGATACACCATTACCAATACCTTTAGTCGAGATTTGGTCACCGAGCCACATGACTAACATCGAACCAGCGAGTAAGACGACGACGATATAGATGTAAGTCATCCATTCGAATTCGGCAGTTGTAAAAGAAATATATTCACTAGACTCCATGGTTTTGATGATGCCATATGCTTGTACCGCACCAAGCATTAAGGTGAGGTAACGAGTGGCCATTTCAATTTTTTTACGGCCATATTGACCTTGACGTTTTAAGTCAGTTAAGGCTGGTAAGACGTCAGTAGACAATAATTGGACGATAATTTGAGCAGTAATGTAAGGGCTAACGCCAAGAGCAAAAATGGAGAAACTTTGTAATGTACCACCACCCAATAAGTTCATGAGCGAAAGAGCATTATTACCATTTAAGTATTGATTGAGTAAGCTGTCATCAGGAATAGAGACGCCTGGAACAGTTACTTGGGCGCCGAGCCGGAAAATAAAGAGGATAAGGAGCGTAAAAACAATGCGCCCCATGATTTCTTTATTTTTGATGATATTAACTAGTTTTTTCATGTTAAATCACCTCAATTTTGCCACCAGCGTTCACGATTGCGGCTTCAGCATTTTTGGAAAAAGCTTTAGCTTGAACAGTTAACTTCTTTGTCAACTTGCCATCACCTAACACTTTTAATCCATCATATTCTTTTTTTAATAAGCCTTCTTCAATGAGTAATGCTGGGGTGACCACTGTACCATCTTCAAATAAATTTAAAGCGGAAACATTAATGGTTGCATAATTGACATGATTAACATTGTTAAAACCACGTTTTGGTAAAGCTCTCCAAAGTGGTAATTGGCCACCTTCGAAGCCGAGTGCGACACCGCCACCACTACGGGAATTTTGACCTTTATGGCCTTTACCAGCAGTTTTGCCGTTGCCAGAACCAATACCGCGACCTTTGCGGAAACGTTCGAAACGGGATCCATCTGTGGTTTGAAGTTCATGCAATTTCATATGTACACCTCCAATTTCTTAGTTGTTATTACGGGTAATTTATTATTCTTTACCACGAAGTTTTTTCATAACTTTGTAGTTTTTGAGGTTATTTAAGCCTTGGTTTGTCGCTCTAATAATGTTAATTGGAGCGCGACTACCATAGACTTTACTACAGACGTTTTGCACGCCAGAAAGTTCTAAAATAGCTCTCACTGGACCGCCAGCAACGATACCTGTGCCGTCTGGTGCAGGTTTTAATAACACGTTGCAAGCACCGAACTTACCGATGATTTCGTGGGCAATTGTGAAACCCTTTACTAAATGAATTTGGTATAAATTCTTTTTTGCAGCTTCACTTGCTTTTTTGATAGCATCTGGGACTTCAGCGGCTTTGCCGACTGCGAAACCATATCTACCCTTACGATCGCCAACCACTACGAGGGCCGTGAATTTCATACGACGACCACCTTTGACGGTTTTAGATACTCTGTTGATAAATACAACGCGTTCTTCGAATTCTTTGTATTCATCGCGGCGTTCACGTCTTTCACGTGGACCACCTCTACGAGCTGGGCGTCTATTATCGCGGCGTTGTCCTTGTGGAGCATCTGCCTTTGGAGCAACTGGGGCAGCGGCTTCAGTATCCGCTACGACGACTTTATTTTCTTCCATATGCATTTCCTCCATTAGAATGCTAAGCCAGCTTCACGAGCGGCTTCAGCTAAAGCTTTGACACGACCATGATAGAGGTAACCACTTCTATCAAAGACAATAGTTTTAATATTTGCTTTGAGCGCTTTTTCAGCGATATCTTTACCGACTGCTTGTGCGGCTTCAATGTTGCTGCCGTTTTCAAGCTTTAAGGCGACGGATGAGGAAGCCACTAGAGTGACACCTTTGACATCATCGATGAGTTGCGCTTCAATGTTTTTATTAGAACGATAGAGGCAGAGTCTTGGTTTTTCTGCAGTGCCAGAAATTTTGGCTCTGACACGAGCATGTCTTCTCAAACGAGAAACATTTTTGCTAGGTTTATTTGTCATAACTCATTCCTACCTTCCTATTTGCCAGCGCCAGCGCGCTTGCCTTCTTTAGTGACAACCACTTCACCTTTATAACGGATACCTTTACCAAGGTATGGTTCTGGTGGGCGGACACCACGAATTAAAGCGGCGGTTTGACCGACAGCTTGCTTATCAATGCCTTCGACAACGATGTCAGTGGCATTAGGGATTGAAATTTTGACGCCTGGCATTGCTTCAATAATCACAGTGTGGCTATAACCAGCCCAAAGTTCAACGGCTGTGCCTTTTAGGACAGCTTTATAACCGATGCCGCGTAGTTCTAAGACTCTTTTGTAGCCTTCAGAAACACCGACAACAGCGTTATGAACGTTAGCACGGGTTGTGCCGTGATTTTGTTTGATTTGTTTAGCGTCATTCGCACGCTTGAAAGTAACTAAAGTACCTTCGACGTGCATTGCGATACCTTCGTTAATAATAACATTTAAAGTACCTTTTGGGCCACTGACGATAGCATAGCCATCTTTTTCAGTGATGGTCACTCCGGCTGGGAGTTCGATATGTTTGTTACCAATACGTGACATGATATCTTTCCTCCTTACCAGACATAGCAAATTACTTCACCACCGATACCAAGTGTTCTGGCTTTTGCGTCAGTCATCACGCCTTGGGAGGTGGAAATAATTGCAATACCTAAACCTTTTAAGACTCTTGGGAGTTTTTCAAAACCGACAGTTACACGTAAGCCTGGTTTGGAAATTTTCTTAAGACCAGAAATAATTCTTTCTCCTTCGAGATATTTAAGGTTTATGTTTAATTCTTTTTTAACTTTACCAGCGACTTTGTAGTCAACGATAAAGCCTTCTTCTTTTAGAATCTTTGCGATTTCAACTTTCATCTTGCTAGAAGGCATCTTCACAGATTCATATTTTAACGCGTTTGCGTTTCTAATGCGGGTAAGCATATCCGCAATTGGATCAGTCATCATAAATAATCGATATCCTCCTATTCTTTACCAAGATGATTTCTTCATGCCGGGAATTTCGCCTTTATAAGCTAATTCTCTAAGACAAATGCGGCATAAATGGAATTTGCTGTAAACAGAATGTGGACGCCCACAACGTTCGCAGCGAGTGTAATTACGAACTTTGAACTTCGCTGGACGACTTTGACGGACTTTCAAACTTGTCTTTGCCATAGTGTTGTGAACTCCTTTCTAGCGATGGAATGGCATACCCATTAATTCTAACAAGGCATACGCTTCTGCATCTTTTTTTGCGGTTGTGACAATAACGATGTCCATACCGCGGACCTTCACGACCTTATCGTAATCGATTTCGGGGAAGATCAATTGTTCTTTAATACCGAGGGTGTAGTTGCCGCGACCATCGAAAGCGTTTTTGCTAACGCCACGGAAGTCGCGCACTCTTGGGATTGAGATAGACACTAATTTATCAAAGAAGTCATACATTCTTAGACCTCTTAAAGTGACTTTGCAACCAATTTCTTGGCCTTCTCTTAATTTGAAGGTCGCAATGCTCTTTTTCGCTTTGGTGATAATTGGTTTTTGACCAGCAATTTGTGTCAATTCACTGACTGCTTGTTCTAACTTTTTACCATCTTGTGTGGCATCACCGACACCAATATTGATGACGATTTTGCTTAAAGCAGGAATTTGCATTGGGGAAGTGTAACCAAATTTTTCTAATAATTTAGGTGCCACTTCGTTTTTATATTTGAGTTGTAAGCGATTAACGAGTGTTGCTTGTTTGTTGCCAGCACTTTTTGTAGCAGCAGCTTTAGCTGGTGCTTCAGCAACTGGTGCTTCGACAACTGGAGCTTTAGCCTTAGGGGCAGCAGCTTTCTTTGGAGCAGCTTTCTTCGCTGGCGCTTTAGTTTCTTTTTTGATTTCTTCGGCCATGACAGCTTCCTCCTTATAGCACTGTGTCACTATCTTTTGTGACACGGACTTTCTTACCTTTCACGATTTTGTGACCGATACGGGTAGGTTTTTTTGTTTTTGGATCTAGTATCATAACGTTACTAGCATTGATAGGGGCATAAATTTCGATGATGCCACCATCAGGATTCTTTTGGGATGGTTTAATGTGTTTTTTGCGAACATTCACGTTTTCCACCACCACGCGGTTTTCTTCAGGAATAACTTTTTGAATGGTGCCAGTTTTTCCTTTATCGCGACCAGCGATCACGATAACTTTGTCACCTTTTACAAGATTCATAGTTTTTTCCTCCTTATAACACTTCAGGGGCGAGGGAAACGATTTTCATGAATCCTTCAATACCCTTTTCGCGAAGTTCTCTAGCCACAGGGCCAAAGACACGCGTACCCACAGGTATATTATCATCATTAATAATGACGGCAGCATTATCGTCGAAGGCAATGGTTGAACCATCACGACGACCGATAGCTTTTTTGGTTCTGACGATGACGCATCTGACGATGTCACCTTTTTTCACTTTGCCGTTTGGCACAGCGGATTTGACAGCACAGAGAATGATATCACCAACTGAGCTAAATTTACGTGTTGAACCACCATAGAGATTGAAGGCACGGACTGATTTAGCACCAGAGTTATCAGCGACAATCAGGTTGGTCTCTTTTTGAATCATAGACTATTCGGCCTCCTTATTTTCTTCCACTGTTTCCGCTTCAAGAAGTTCTTCTTTTAGTTCGGCTCCAGCTTCTTTGATTGATAATTCTGCTTTCTTATCGATTGAGACAAGTCTCCAACGTTTGGTAGCACTTAATTTACGGGTTTCCATGATGGTGACGTTGTCGCCAACTTTCGCGGCATTTTCTTCGTCATGAGCATAGTACTTTTTGCCGTATTTCACGCGCTTACCATATTTGGTATGTTTTTTGTGAGTTTCGACAAGGACAACGATGGTTTTGGCGTTCTTATCAGAAACGACGACGCCTTCGATAGCACGACGTGCTGCTACTTTTCTATTTTCCATTTTGTTCGTCCTCCTTATTTACCTTCTGCTTCAATTTCACGTTCTCTAAGAACGAGATTGACGCGAGCGATGTCTTTTCTAATGGTGATGACATCTTCACCTCTTTCAAGGGCACCGACAGCTTTTTTTCTGCGGAGCTCGAAGAGTTGTTCTTTGAGTGAGTATAATTTTTCTTTTAATTCACTAGTTGTCAGTTCACGAACTTCATTAATTTTCATAACTATTACTCACCTTTCTTAATAACTTTACATTTAATAGGGAGTTTATAAGCCGCTAAACGGAGAGCTTCTCTCATAACTTCTTCGTTGACACCGGCGATTTCAAACATGACACAGCCCTGTCTAACAACGGCTACCCAATCTTCTGGAGCACCTTTACCGGAACCCATGCGGACTTCGGCAGGTTTTTTGGTTTTGGCTAAATGTGGGAAGATTCTAATCCAGATTTGGCCACCTCTTTTGGTATAACGAGAGAGGACAATACGAGCTGCTTCAATTTGACGGGTGGTAATCCAAGCGCCTTCAGCAGCTTGCAAACCAAGTTCGCCAAATGCCACTTTTGGAGCGGATTTGCAGTGTCCTTCATATTTGATGATATGTGGACGACGATATTTAACGCGTTTTGGTTGTAACATGACTATTCTCCTTTCTCAGTATTTTTCTTTTGGAGTTCAGGACGAATTTCACCACGGCAAATCCACACTTTAACGCCTAAACGGCCGTATTGTGTAGCAGCGTGTACACACGCATAGTCAATATCACTTCTTAATGTATGTAGAGGAATGATACCTTCGCGATAGCCTTCTGAACGGGCGATATCAGTGCCACCTAAACGGCCACTGACTTCGGTTTTGATACCTTTAGCGCCAGATTTACGGACTCTTTGAATCGCTCTTTTTTGCGCGGTTCTGAAACTTGCTCTTTCTTCGAGTTGTTTAGCGATTTCTTGAGCGACGATGTTGGCATCTAAGTCAGGATTTTTGACTTCGACGACGTCGATACGCACTTCACTATTATTTAACAACTTGGTTAATTGTTCTTTTAGTTCATTGATGTTCTTACCATCTTGACCAATAACGACACCTGGACGGGCGACGAAGATCATGACGACAACTGTGTAACCCTTATCAGTTTTAATTCTTTCGATTTCAACGTGAGATAATAAAGCTTCTTTGAGTTTTACAACAAGGAAATCACGGACTTTGATATCTTCATTTAAGAAGACATGGTATTCTTTGTCGTTTGCGAACCAACGAGAATTCCAATTCTTGTTGATGCCAACTCTTAAGCCTACCGGATTAACTTTTTGACCCATTACGATTTCCTCCTATTTCATCTTCACCACGACGGTGATGTTGGAACTGCGTTTGACCAAGCCTGATGCAGAACCTTTTGCTCTTGGTATATAACGTTTTAATCTTAAGCCATCATTAGCATAGATTTCCGCGATGTATAGGGCGGCTTCATCCATACCGAAGTTGTTGGCGGCATTAGCGGCGGCGGATTTAATCACTTTCATGACTGGTTCGCTAGCAGCACGATTAACGTTTGCAAGAATACCTAATGCTTGTTTAACTGGTAAACCTCTGACGAGATCAATGACTAAGCGCACTTTGCGAGGAGTGACTTTGACATTTTTCGCATGAGCTTTTGCCTCAGTTGGCATTGGCTTTTTTGGAGCGACTGGTTTTGCCTCTTCTTTAGCAACCTTTGCAGCTTTTTTAGGAGCGGCTTTCTTTGGAGCTTTCTTTTCTTCGACGACTGGAGCAGCTGTTTCTTCAACTACTGGTTCGACGACTTTTTTAGCTTTTTTAGGAGCTTTCTTTTCTTCTGCCATGTTTAGTCCTCCCACTATTTGCCGGCTTTTGCTGCTTTATCTTCAGCAGTGTGGCCTGTATGTCCAGCGAATTTTCTTGTTGGAGAGAATTCACCTAATTTGTGTCCGACCATGTCTTCTGTCACATAAACAGAGATATGTTCTTTGCCATTGTAAACCGCGAATGTATGACCCACGAATGATGGGTAAATAGTAGAACGGCGCGACCAAGTCTTAATGACTTCTTTTTTGTTTTTTGTGTTTAAGGCTTCGACTTTCTTCATTAATGAATCATCGACGAATGCACCTTTTTTCAAACTTCTTGCCATAACTTATTCTCCTTTCGCGATTACTTAGCATTCCGACGTCTTACGATTAATTTGCCGGATGCTTTTTTCTTATTGCGTGTTCTGACACCTAATGCACGTTTGCCCCAAGGGGTTCTTGGTGCATCACGACCGACTGGGGATTTGCCTTCACCACCACCATGAGGGTGATCGTTTGGGTTCATCGCGCTACCACGAACGGTTGGTCTTACGCCATACCAACGGGTTTTGCCGGCTTTGCCAAGATTAACTAAGTTCCAATCATCATTACCGACCGAGCCGATTGTGGCGCGGCAAGTACCTAACACTTTACGCACTTCACCAGAGGTTAAGCGAAGCAAAACATATTTGCCTTCGTTACCGAGGACTTGAGCGCTAGCGCCGGCGGCTCTACACATTTGGCCACCTCTGCCAGGAACTAATTCAATGTTGTGGATTAATGTACCTTCTGGAATATTCGCGAGTGCGCAAGCATTACCAGTGACGATATCAACGCTATCACCAGAGATAACTCTTTGACCAACTTTGATATCTTTTGGGGCGATAATATAACGCTTTTCACCATCTAAATAGCTAACCAAGCAGATGTTGGCGTTACGGTTTGGATCATATTCGATTGTTTTGACGACCGCCGGGATGCCATCTTTATTACGTTTGAAGTCAATAATGCGATATTTGCGTTTATGACCTCCACCAATGTGGCGGCAGGTGATGACACCTTGATTATTTCTTCCACCAGATTTGGATAAACTGACTAATAAACTTTTCTCAGGAGCGGTTTTGGTGAGATCACCAAATGTCGAATTTGTCATGTTTCTACGGCTTGGAGTCGTAGGCTTGTACGTTCTAATTGACATTACTTTGTCCTCCTATAATTGTGGAATAAGTTAATACCTTATTCTTTGAAAAGGTCGATGGCTTCACCTTCTGCGATGGTGACAACGGCCTTTTTATAACCAGAGATTTTGCCAGTGAATCTGGTGCCTCTTGTGGTTAATTTTGGTTTTTGATTTAAGACTTTGACATCATCAACTTTCACTTGGAAGATTCTTTCAAACGCTAATTTGATTTCAACCTTTGTGGCAGTTGACAATACCTTTAGGGTAACTTTGTTTTCGTTTTGCATTAAGGTCATCGCTTTTTCAGTGATGATTGGCTTCACGATAACATCGAAGTCTTTTTCAGTCGCCTTTGGAAAGCGATTTTCGGTTTTTACTGCAGCTTTTTTCTTAGCCATATTACTTTAACGCCTCCTCAATTGCTTTGATGCTAGTTTTAGAGACGATGAGATTGTCGACATTTAATAAATCGAGAACACTGACATTGTCTGGTGTAACAACCTTGGCATAACCAACGTTGCGGGCACTAGCGTAGATTCCTTCGGTGATTTCATCGACGACGACAAGTGCTTTTCCAGCGACCTTAACTGCGTCTAAGAAATTGACGAAGTTTTTTGTTTTGAGTTCGGTGAAGTTAATTTCATCGACGACGACGAGTCCGTTTTTAGTTTTCAAACTTAACGCGGATTTAAGCGCAAGTTTATGTTCTTTCTTGTTTTGGGAAAGTTTGTAGTTTTGAGTACCTACTGGACCGAAGGCGGTGCCACCACCAACCCAGATTGGGGAGCGGCTAGAACCAGCACGGGCGCGGCCAGTACCTTTTTGACGGAAGGGCTTTTTACCACCACCACTAACTTCGTGGCGGGTTTTTGTTTTTGCAGTGGCTTGTCTAGCGTTGGCTTGTGCAACTTGGACGGCATCAAACATAACTTGTTGATGTGGTTCAATATTGAACACTGCGGCATTAAGAGTCATTTTAGACACTTCTTCGCCAGCCATGTTATAGACTTTAACACTGACTGTTTTCTTTTCTGCCATATTTAAGTTCTCCTTTCCGTTTATTCTGCTGCTTCAGCTACTGCTTCTTCTGCAGGAACTTCAGCAACCGCTGGAGCGCGGTTAATTAATTCTTTAATTGTTTCTGGATGCTTAACGCCTTTAATCGCAGTTCTAATGGTGACGATACTCTTGCGAGGACCTGGAACACCACCTTTAACTAAGATGTAATTCTTTTCAGCATCAACAGCGACAACGATTTGGTTGAGCACTGTGGCGGATTCATTACCATAATGTCCGGACATGTGTTTGCCTGGCATAACGCCGTGGTTATAACGACCGTTGTTAGCAAATGTACCTGCACCTCTGTGGTAACCCGAACCATGGGATTTTGGACCAATGGTTTGATTCCAACGTTTGATAACACCAGTGAAACCATGACCTTTGGATACGCCGATTACATCGACGACATCACCGGCTTTGAAGATGTCAGCTTTGACGACATCACCGAGTTGATAATTACCCATTTCGTCGCCCTTTAATTCTTTATGGACTTGATGTGGGACTGTATTTGCTTTTTTCGCAATACCTTTTTGTGGTTTGTTGGCTCTGGATTCTTTTAAATTTTCATAGCCAACTTGAATTGCGGCATAACCATCTTTTTCAACGGTTTTGACTTGTGTGACAACGTTTGGTAAGACTTCCACGACCGTCACTGCATAAATCTGACCATCTTCAGCGAAGACTTGAGTCATGCCCATTTTGCGGCCAATAATTGCTTTCATGAACGCTTACCTCCTATAGTTTGATTTCGATATCTACACCAGCTGGTAAGTCAAGATTCTTTAATGAATCGAGAGTTTCTTTGCGGTAGTTACGAATATCAATGATTCTCTTGTGTGTTCTGATTTCGAATTGTTCACGAGAATCTTTGTATTTGTGAACAGCTCTAAGAATGGTGAACACTTGCTTTTCCGTTGGGAGCGGAATTGGACCGACAACTGTTGCACCAGTGTTTTTCGCCGCTGCAATAATCTTTTCAGCACTTAAATCTAAGCTGACATGATCATATGCTTTAAGACGAACCCGAATTTTGGTTGCTTTTGCCATGAATTAATTTTCCTCCTATCACTATCAGGCTTTGACGTTTACTCTCTCAATGCGAATTACCTGAACACACCTTCATGACAACGCCTGTGGGTGTATCAGCAACCTCGCACATCAACGCGAGTCGTCAACGTTCAATATCATACATTTACGCGTATGCACTGTCAACTAATTATTTATAAAATATAATTGCATGCTCGTGAGAAGATGAAAATATCGGGGCCGTGAAATGCTTATTATTCGAAAAAAAATATGCTCAATAAAACGAAAAAAGGCATTTTGAGCCTCTTATTTTTGAATTTATGGGATGAATTTATAGTGAAAAAGACCCCTACTTAGAAGGGTCAATCTCTGGTCTAATTGAGAACTGACAACCACAGTATTTTTGGAAATACATCTGGCATTCTTTAACCATTTTGAGCGATTTTTCATAGCCGCCGTTTTTCTTAAAATCAGCGGTTAACCACTTTGTATTAGTGGAACTTTTAGCTAAATCTAAACCTATTTGGTTAATTATTTGTGAGTTTTTAAAACGAGAAATGCTCATCACTGTGCCACAATAGTCAAAACTATTTTCTTGTGCAAAGGCAAATGCTTGGCCAAGTCTTTTTTTGAAGCAAATTCGGCATCTGTCCATTCCTTCTTTTTGCATAGAGTAGGGTAATAAATCCTGCACAAAAACCGTATTGTTGTAAGCAGTTTCAATAATTGGAATATCAGCCCCAATTGACTCTAAATATGCTTTGAGTTCATTCAGTCGACGATGATATTCGCTTTCTGGATAAATATTAGAATTGTTATAAAAAATAGTAATGTCAAAATGGTCTTTTAGTAAAGTGTATGGATAAGTAAAACAAGGTCCGCAACAAACATGTAAAAGAAGTGTCGGTTTTACACCTTTATTTTTTATTTTTTCTAATTCTTCTACGAACAATTTGTCGTAATTAATCTTAGGGTTTTCCATGAATGAACATGGCGTCTCCAAAGGAAAAAAATCTGTATTTCTCTTCGACTGCATGACGATAGACCTCCAATGTAAATTCTCTGCCCATAAAAGCCGACACTAACATTATTAATGTCGATTTGGGTAGGTGAAAATTGGTGATTAAGGCATCAACAACTTGATATTGATAGCCTGGTTCGATGAATATACTTGTGGCTTCTCTCGTCGCCTTAAATTCATGATATTTGGTGTAATTAGCTTCTAATGTTCTAACTGAGGTTGTTCCGATACATATGATGCGACGATTTTCTTGTCTTGCAGTATTAAGTATATAAGCTGTTTCAGGAGAAATCTCGTAAACTTCACTGTGCATAACATGATCTTTTGTATCGGTCACTTTAACTGGTCTAAAAGTACCTAAACCGATATGTAAAGTAACATCCGTCACTTCGATACCTTTGATTTTTAGATGTTCGAAAAGAGCTTCAGTAAAATGGAATCCAGCTGTCGGAGCGGCCGCACTTCCTTCGCTTTTGGCGTACACAGTTTGGTAGCGGTCATTAGGGCATAGTTGTTTACCAATGTAGGGTGGAAGTGGCATCTTCCCTAAAGCGTCTAAAACTTCTAAAAAGATACCTTCATAAATAAACTTAAAAACACGTAATCCTTCTTCTTTTTCTTCAACACATTCAGCAATTAATTGTCCTTCGCCGAAACTAACTCTGGCACCGACTTTTAAGGATTTTGCGGGACGAGTTAGACACTCCCAGTTGTCACCTTCAAGTTGCTTGAGAAGCAACAATTCGCAGTGTGCTCCCGTTACTTCCTTGACACCCAGTAGTCGTGCAGGAATTACTTTGGTGTTGTTTCTTACTAAAACATCGCCTGGCTTTAAGTAATCAATAATGTTGTAAAACATCTTATCTTCATAAGTTTGTTTTTCTTTATCGACTACCAACAAACGTGAATGGTCTCTTTGTTGACAAGGAACTTGAGCAATTAAAGAATCGGGTAAATAATAATCAAATAAACTAATATCCATTAGAAACCTCTTTTATCACCAAACTTAGCGAGTGTTTCTTCCATAAACTCTTGATAGCGGTCTTCTTGGATGGCTTTTCTAGCATTTTCCATCATCCGAATCAAGAAACGAACATTATGTATCGACATCAATCTCTTGCCAAAAATTTCGTCACAGACATATAAATGTCTAAGGTAAGCTTTAGTATAGTTTTTGCAACAATAGCAATCACAATTTGGATCAAGTGGCGTGAAGTCTTCTTTATATTTTTCGTTTTTTATATTGACGCGGCCAGTTGAAGTGATAAGTGCTCCGTGACGCGCTAAGCGAGTTGGTAACACACAATCGAACATATCAACACCACGTAAGATACCGCCCAATAGGTAGTCAATTGAGCCAACACCCATCAAATAACGCGGCTTATCTTCTGGTAAGTATTTAACAGAATACTCCACCATTTCAAAACATTTTTCTTTTGGCTCACCAATTGAAGTTCCACCGATGGAATAGCCTGGAAAATCCATTTTTACGAGTTCCTCAGCGCACATTTTCCTTAAGTCTTGAAAATCGCTACCTTGGACAATGCCAAATAGTGCTTGATCTTCTCTTTTGTGCGCTATTAAACCACGCTTTGCCCATCTAATGGTTCTTTCAGTAGATTTTTTAACATAATCATAATCTGCTGGCCAATGAATGCATTCGTCAAAAGACATGATGATGTCCGCTCCTAGTTTTTCTTGGATGCCAATGGAAACTTCAGGTGAAAAAAAGAGTTTGTCACCATTTAGGTGATTCTTAAATTCCACACCATCTTCAGTTATTTTGCGGTTTTCGGCCAACGAGAAAACTTGGAAGCCACCACTATCAGTTAAGATCGGACCGGACCAATTCATAAATTTATGTAAGCCACCAGCTTTTTCAACAATTTCGGCTCCTGGTCTAATGGAAAGGTGATAGGTATTGCCCAAAATAGTGCCCGCCCCCATTTCTTTGAGTTCTTCAGGAGAAAGTGTTTTAACTGTCGCTAAAGTACCAACTGGCATAAACATTGGCACTTCGCAGTCACCATGAGGAGTGTGAAGGATGCCATATCTTGCACCAGTCTTTTTATCGATGTGTTTTATCTCTAAATAAAAGTTTTTCATACCGAATCATTATAAAATAATGCACTAGAAACCACAACAAACAAAAAGCGCGGTTTGACCCGCGCTAATTTATTTTTTTATTAATCTAAGAACAATTTGGTTAAATCAAGAGCGCCTTTACCTTCATACACGAAAACGACTTTATCTTTTTCACCACCATTTTTGACTGGGAATTTAATAATCTTCATTTCCTTTTTGAGGTTAATTTCTTGGACTGCTTCTTTATCACCATACTTCATGATAAGTTTGCCGAGGGCTGAACCATTAACTTCGATACCAAATGTTTGGGTCTTACGTAAGTCGAAGTATTTGTATGTGACGGAACAACCATCGTTGAAATTCTTGATGTATTGATTTGGATTGTCTTCTCTATCGCCACCATGTTGGGTGAGGAATGGTTCTTTCTTGTGGCCGGACTTAAAAACACCATAGAAGCGATTGCCTTTTTTAGCTCTTAAGCCACAACAAATTGATGCAAAGTATTCGCCTTTTCCTGGTAATGGCTTGCCATATAAACCTTGAGAAGTTCTTTCTACTTGTTTAATAGAACCATCTTCTTCAATAAATACTTCTTCGGCGAAGCCTTGTCTAGAAAATTGGCATTTATTTGTTTGTCTATGTGCGAAGACATAGAAGCGACCATTAGCTTCTAACATAGAACCATGGGTATTGCCAGTGAAATCGGCGGCGGTTTTTGGATCGACATGACCATTTAAGCCAATGTCACCATTAGATACTAAGGTGCCACCTTTTTTGAAAGGTCCCATTGGACTATCACCGATGCAGTAGCATAATTCGTGACCAGCTTGAGAAGAATAAATAAAGTAATATTTACCCTTGAATTTACGCATGGAACTCGCTTCAAAGAAAGAGTGAATGCCGTATTCATTATTAACATCATTTTTTATAGTTGGAAGTGTGAACACTGGACCATTAATGACAGTTAACATGTCTTTTGGATCTAATTCAACAACTGCCCCACCTTTGATGGATTTGTTACGGACGTCGAGTAATGGATAGAACATGGCTGAGCCATAATATAAATAAACGCGACCATCTTCCACATACACACCTGGGTCAAAAGGAAGATAGGTTTTGTTCCATTTGCTTAAGTCAACATTACCGTGATATTTAAATGGACCGGCTGGGTTATCGGCAACAGCACAGTGGATAAGAAACGAACCACTAGTGAAACCTTGAACTGGACAATAGTATAAATAAAATTTACCATCTGGACCTTGGCATACATCTGGTGCGTAATACACTCTCTTGCCATTGGTTGTTGGATCATCTTTTTTTCTCCAAATAACACCCTCGTAACGCCAGTCAGATAAATCATCAACTGGAGCGGACCAAGTGACATAGTCATTCATGCAGAAATTGTTACCACCAAAACGATCGTGTGAACCGTAAACGTAAACACGTCCATTAAAAACGTGTGGTTCGCCATCGGGGATATACTCAAAATTTGGTAGATAAGGATTAGTTACTACTTTTTTCATTATAAAAAATCTCCTAAATATGTATCTATTTTAGCAAGTAAACGATTATAACGTTTATAATCTTCTTGCTTTTTATAAGTGATTATCTTACGAAACTAAATCACTTTGATAAAATCGGCCTTTCTTTCTTTAATTTTTAAAGAAACGCCTTCTTTCGCATAGCCAAGTATACAAGCACCAACAATCTTAAAATCGTCAGGAATACCGAATGATTTTTTGATTTTTAAGCCTTTTGGAGTATTTAACAAATCGTCGAATTGATTAATCCAACAAGAACCAAGCCCTAAACCATGAGCAGCTAAAAACATATTTTCTAAAACACATGAGCCATCTTTATCAGAAAAAGCATCTTCGCGTGGTCCGGCAACTAGAATAACGGTTTTTGCACCATACATACAATCACCTCGAGGAGAAAACTCGATTGACAAATTACGTAATTTTTCAACTTTAGATGCGTTTTTAATGACATAGATGTTGCAAATTTGACGGTTTCTAGCGCTTGGTGCGTACTTGCCTGCTTCTGCTACTGCAAGCACCTTTTTTAAAGGCACACGCTTTTCTGAGTAAGCACGGCAGCTCACGCGACTAGTAATCAACTTTACATACTTATTTTCCACATTCATCAACCTTCCTATCTATAGTATTTTACGGTCATGAGAGCGATGTTTTTATTAACTTCGTAATCAGATTTTAACAAGGATTGATCAATATCGATGCGTTTTTCATGGCAGTATTTGACAAATTCTTTAGTAATAAACCAAAGACGAATATCATGTTGAATAAAAGATTCATTACTCACAAATCTGCCACAGGAATATGGGAGATAATATAATTTATCGTTGGTGAAAACAAAGTTTTCTGGGCGATAATCTAAAGCAATTTTGTCGTTTCTTGCGTACCAAAATGTCTTAAATAATCGTTCAATAATTGCTTCAGGCAAGTTGCCTTTTTGCAACAAATCAAAACAATTTTCACCTTCAATATAATCAACAACGGCCACCATTGTTTTCTTATCGTAGATTTGGGATTTTGGCGAAACAATTCCAGAAACTCTTAATCGATGTTCACAATCGATGAAATGTTCAAATCCTTTGTTGTCGCCTTCAAATTTCTTTAAGAAATAAAATTTGTCTTTCCTCAAGACTTTGAAAGAGCGATCACCTATTTGTTCAATAACTTGATAATATTTTCTTTTTACTTCGATTTCTTCAATCATACAACTATTCTAACGATAATTATTATATAAGCAAATAAAAATAATCACTTTTGTCTGCTTAACAATATATAATATTGCTCATATAGAGGATGTCATTATGAATAAGAACATTGAAAGATTTATTAGATACGCAAAAATTGATACTCAAGCCGACGAGAACAGTTTAACTGTTCCATCTACTGAAAAACAAAAAGATTTAAGCAGACTATTGGTCAAAGAATTAATAGAGCTTGGTTTAAAAGATGCTTATATGGATGAATATGGCGTTGTTTACGCACATTTAAATGGTGAAGGTGAAGTCATTGGCTTGAATGCTCACGTAGATACTGCATTAGAAGTTACTGATGCTGGAGTTAATCCACGAATTGTCGAGAAATGGGATGGCAAGGATATCATCTTAAATGATGAATATAAAATTTCATTACAACAATTTCCCTTTATGGAACAAGTGGTTGGCCACGATTTAGTGGTTACTGATGGCAACACCCTTTTGGGAGCTGATGATAAAGCTGGTATCGCTATTATCATGAGTGTTCTCGAATACTTAAAACAAAATCCTGATTTTAAACATCATCCTTTAGCCATTTCTTTTACGGTTGACGAAGAAATTGGCCGTGGTCCAAAATATTTCTCTTTAGAGAAAATGAAAGCAGATTATGCCTATACAATCGATGGTGGCGCAGTTGACCATATCGACTTCGAAAACTTTAATGCCCAGCAATTAAAAGTGCAAATTACAGGTGTTGCAGTTCATCCTGGAGAGGGAATTAACACATTAGTTAATGCCTTACAAATTCAATCCGAATTCATTTGCGCGCTCCCAGAAAAAGAAACACCCTTTTATGCTGATGAAGGTTATTGGCACTTAAATACAGCAACTGGCTCGAGTGAGAAAACTGAATTTACTGCCATATTAAGAAATTTCAGCCGTGAAAAGTTGGAAAATTTAGATGCAAAAATATATGCAATTCGTGATAATCTAGCGAAAAAATATCCGACTGCAAAAATTGATTTATCAATTACTGAACAATACGAAAACATGAAAAATTATGTGGATAAAGATCCTCGCCCAGTCATCAAAGCTGTTGAAGCGATGAAACGTCTTGGCATTGAACCAAAATTTTCACGCATCAAGGGTGGCACCGATGGCGCCACATTTTCCAAGATGGGTTTAGTCACGCCAAATTTAGGCACTGGCAGTGCCAATCATCACGGAAGATTTGAGTTTTTATCTATTCAATTATTTGAAAAGATGATTGAAATTGTTTTAGAAATAATCAAGAAATAAGTTATTATTGGTAATATGAAAAGAATCCATTTTACTCATATAATATTTGAATTACTTTCTGTCGTCACAACTGTTGCTACTGGTGTGGCTGTTTTGACTTTTATTTATCAAGACGAAGTAATTAACAAGACTTTAATTTCATTGGTTGTCTTTTTCGTTGGGGTAAATGAAATTGTTAATTTCTTGGGTTTAAAAGATTCAACAAAAATTAGAAACATTCCAAATGTCATCACTAATTTTGTGATCATTATATTAGGTATTGTTTTGTTTGCACTTAACATAAATCTTGGGGTGTTGTCTTTGATTTGGGCTATTTCATTTATCGCTATTTACTTAGCAAAAATTGTGATTCATGTAATAAATTTTCAATACCAACCGCTTTATTGTAGTGTAAAGGTTGTTCTTGCAATTATATTAATTGTTTACATGATTATTTTAATCGCCACCAAAGAAAGTTTTCTAGAATCAGCCTTATTATATTTAGGCTATGCCTTGTTGGCAGAAGCTTTTGTTTTATTAGTTGAATTTTTGATTCACCGCTATCAATAGCGGATTTTCATTTTTTATTCTTTTTCTCTTGAGAACGTTTATCGTTTATTTCTTGCATCTCTTTGTCGTCAATTATTTTTATATTTCGTTGTTCGGCCCAATCAGCGCAAGATCTTAAGACTAATTTCAAAAATGGACGAGGTACTTTTACAAGCATTCTTAATGCGGAATCAGTAAATTGCACTTCGGTATTAAGACGTGTTGCAGCATATCTCACTGATGTAATATCGACTTCGCGCTCAGGAATCGCAGCCGGGCGCGGTTTTTTAAAGTCTGAGCACCAAAAATTCTTACTATCGCGGTAACCCCAATTCGTTGGCAATGGGCAGTAATTGTTTCTCGTCGCACCGTTGATAATTGCGTTATAGTATTTTACTTTCACTAAGATGTGATCAATTTTTAATATGAAATGAGCACCGAATTTTGATGTAATACCATTAAAATTGTGGTAGGCAAATTGTTCATAATCTTCTAAAACAGGGTCATCTTGCGCGTTGTCTAAGTCGCTAACCCATGTGCATTCAAAAACTTGCAGCGCTTCGTCCAACACTTTCGGATATTTGTCTTCAGGATTTTCCTGTTGTGATAATCCATCCACAGGAGTAAATTTGAAATCTTTCATCTTTTCTTCAGGGGTGTCACCAGGAAAACCTAGTCGCACATGTTCGGCAAAAAACTTCTTAGAATATGGCAAAAAGTTGATTGAACATTTCTTATGACGAAGTAATCCTCTCGCAGTATTAGAAGTATTGCGACATTCTAGCACCAGCGCGTAATATCCTTTACCCGCAATATAATAAGGAAAAATTAAAGAGTAAGCGCCATAGGATGTCAAAGAACCATCCTCATTTAGTGTGCCAATCAAAGTTAGAGGCATAGGAAAGAATGATGAAGACTGATAAAAGTTATCAGTAATACGTACGTCAACAAATTTCTTATTCATAAAAAAATCTCCCAGTTCATTATAACGTAGGAAAAATTAAAAAGATTGACAAATCGTTTGATAAGATTTAATTTGCTTTTGTAGTGTGGTTTACTGCCACAAAGAAAGATAGGAAATATTATGGAACAAACCGTTATGCCAACCTTGAAGTTGAATTATAAACGTACCTTTCTTATTGGTTTTGCCTTTTTTGGCATTTTATTATTTTGGCAAGTTTATGATTC
>CAZSEU010000015.1:0-1758 GCA_964606005.1 uncultured Staphylococcaceae bacterium | reverse complement strand
TTTATGATGATGTATCGCAATCCTGCTGTTGCTTTGATGCCAGACTTAACTCCAAAACCACTCCGCTCAAAAGCTAACGGTATTATTAACATTATGGGTTATATCGGTGGTGCTTTTGCCACTGTAGTCGGAATTTTCTTTGTATTAAGCAAATACTTAAAAGGTGATGGTTCAAGTGTTATTCCACCATGGGCTTCTAGTAACATTTGGGTTTTAGAAACACCGTTCTTACTTGCTTCTGTATTAATGGTAATATCTGCAGTCGTTTTGTTCTTATCTATCAATGAGAACAAAGTTAAAGAAGAAATTGCAGATGATTTAAGGCTTGGCGAAGCTCTTTCTGAAGCTGCTGATAAAATTGACGACGATAAGCCAATGACCAGAGCCAACAAAATGATGCTTATCTTCATTTTGGTCGCTGAATTTTTCTGGTTCATGGCTGATAATGGTATTGGCACCTTCATGGGCAACTTTACTCAATATTATCTTCAAGCAGAAAGTAGTTCTAACATGATTAACATCATCGTTGGTGGCGTCGGTTCTGTTTTGGGTTTTGGCTTAGGTGGAATGATTGCTAGTAAAATTGGCCGTAAATGGACAGTTATCGGTGGTTTGGGCCTAACATTCTTATCCTACTTTGTTTGGATTGTTGGTACATTCACTTTCTTGAAAGGGGCAGCCGCTTCAGGCAGTTTCCCTTTCATTATCTATGTTATTTGGTTATTTAAAGGTTTCGGCATGTCATTAGTACACCTAAACTCCTTCCCAATGGTGGTTGAGCTGTGCAATGCTAAGAAAATTGGTTCATTCACTGGTTACTATTATGCTTCTTCAATGGCTGCTCAAACCATTACACCAATCGCTCTTGGTGCTTTCTTAAACTCCGATAGGATTGACTGGGGATTCTTACCAGTTTACGCTGCTGTCTGCGTCGGTGTTTCTTTAGCGGTGTTTATGTTTGTTAAAAACGTAAAAGTAAATAAGCAAAACATTGTTAAAGGTTTAGAAGCATTTGGAGAAGAAGCTGAACTATGAGACCATTAGCCATCGCCCATCGTGGGTATCACCAGAAATATTACGAGAACACTATTAATGCTTTTAAAGAAGCGGCAAAAAGAGATTACTACGGAATTGAAACAGATATTCATTTAACCAAGGATAATTATTGGGTTGTTCATCATGACCCGGATTTTAAGAGTGGCGGACAGAAGTATGTTATCGCTGAATTGACCAAAGATGAGGTTATCAAGTTGCCTCTAGATAATGAACAAGGCGATAATGCTGCGTTTATTCCGCTTTTTGAGGATTTTCTTATCATTTGCATTGAAAGTGGAAAACGTCCAATTATCGAAATTAAACCAAAAAATCCAAAAAGAAAATATTTAAAAAGATTATGCAAGTATATTGACAAAGTGCTTGGACTAGACAAAGTTACGTTCATTGCATTCTATCCTTGGCCTTTAATTAAATTACGTCTCAAATATGGTAGACGTATCCGCCTACAAATGCTTATAGAACCCTATATCTTCTTAATAAAATGGGCAATATTGTTTCGTATGGACATTGATGTTTCTGAAAAATTATTAACAAAAGAAATTGTCGAAAAACTGCATAAGAAAAAATTGCATGTTAATGTTTGGACTATTGATGATGAGGTTTCATTAAGGAAATTTGAAGAAATGGGTGTTGATTTTATTACTACCAATGTTTTTGACCAGAAATCTTAATAATTCAATAAAAAAATAAAGGGCACGTGTG
>CAZSEU010000014.1:0-26570 GCA_964606005.1 uncultured Staphylococcaceae bacterium | reverse complement strand
TTGTTTTATGCTGTGGTATCTTCTTGGTTTATCTTGAGGAAGCGGAATTTTCTTATGTAGTGAACGAACGACGAACATAAGACGAAGCCGAAAGAAATACCGATTAATGATAATCCTAAATCTGGTCCATAGGCGATAAAAGTAGCATTTTCCCAAATTAAGCCCAATGAGAAATAATAAATTAAATCACCAGGGATTAAAGGAATGATTGAGGGGTATAAAAATAAGGTTGAAGGTTCTTTTCTATTAATCGCTAAGATTTCGCTATATAAAGCGGCGAAGAAAGCAGCAAGCGAAATATATAAAAAGCGATAATCTGGTAAAGCAAATTGGAAAAGAAGATAAAAAATTCTGACAATAGTGCCACCAATCGCAGCGAAGACAAGTTCTTTAATTTGAATATTAAAAACAATCCCAAAACCAGCAGAAGCTAAAAATGAAAACAAGATTAATTCACCTGCGGTAAACCAATTGATTTCCGTTTGGATAATACTATCTTCGAGTAAAGGATTGCCTACTAGATTACTCATTAACGCATACGCTGCGGCGACACCAGCAACAATCGTACACACTTCCACTATGACTTTTAAGAATTCAATTAAGCCATTCATTTCATTGCCGCACAATAAGTTACGCGCGCAGTTAATCATTTGAATACCAGGGATTAGGAAGAAGGCGTTAGTAATCACAACTAGGAAAAAATTATTAATAAAATTGAGTTTGTAAAATAGCATCGCTAGTGCGCTACACAAAAACATACTCATAAAGCTAGTTATTATTTTGTTTAAGCGAACTCGAGTATTTAGTTTGGCGATACCAAATAACATTAAAGTATTTAATTCAATCACCAGTATTTCACCCAAACCACCGCCAAAAATACGACCTAAAGCCAGCATCGCTACTAAATAACCAATCATTACTACCCACCATGGGAAAATATAATTATCAACTTCACTAAGAAGCGTTCTTAATGTTGATGGGTCGGGAGTATTTCTTCTTACGAAATACGATAAGTTATTAAGTTTTTTTAGTCGATTTAAGTTAAAGGCTTGCGGAGAAACATCAGTTTGACGGGAAGCATAAAGTTGCTTTCCTTCTTTGGCAGATAACGAAATACGCGTGGTTAAATTAGCGCATGTCACATCATGTAAGCCATACGCATGACAAATGTGTTCAATACCTAAATCAACGCGTTCAATGTTCGCGCCGGCAATAATCATTTGTTTGCCTAATTCTTTACAAAAGTCTAAAACGTATTCTACTTTTTCCATCTTTCTTACCTATGAAAAAACCGCATAGTATGCGGTTTTAACGAAGTGATAACTATTTTCTTAAGCCTAAGTCAACGATTAGTTTGAGATAAGCATCACGGTCGGTTCTTAAGAGGTAATCTAATAAATTACGACGGTGACCGACAAGAATCATTAAACCGCGTTTTGAAGCAGCATCTTTATGATTCCTTTTTAGGTGAGCCGTTAAAGCTTTAATTTGTTCAGTAATTAAGGCGACTTGAACTTGGACTGAACCAGTATCTTTTGCGTTTTTACCGTATAGTTTAACGAGCTCGGCTTTCTTTTCTTTGGTTAATGCCATTGAAATACCCTCCTATAAATTCTTAACTAATCTCCGGGAGAAGCGTTAGGGAATCGCTAATCCTAGGGAAAAGTCGCTGTGAATATCATATATTCTTTTTACTTTATTTCAAAGTGTTTTTTGCTAATTGTTCATCTTTGATGATTTGCGCATGGAGGTCTTCTATTGAGGCGAAAGCAATTGTATCGCGAATTCGCGAAACAAAATCGACATAAATCTCTTTGCCATACAGGTTTCCTTCGAAATCTAAAACATACACTTCGATAATAGGTTTTAGTAGTTGGTTGATCGTTGGATGTGTACCAACAGAGATGATCGCTTTACGTTTTCTATTTAAGAAGTAAGCATAGCCCATATAAACTCCATCTCCTGGAAAGACATAAGGATAATCTAATTTCAAGTTAGCGGTCGGAAAACCGATTTTTCTTCCATTTCTATCGCCTTCCACCACTAGACCACAAATACGATATGGTCTACCTAAGAATGAAGTAGCTTTTTCAACTTCGCCACCCTCAACATAAAGACGAATTTGTTTTGAAGATATTTTCATATCGCCAAGCTTTTCGATCTTCACAACCTCAACAGGAAAGAAACGACTTAAATATTCTGCATCGCCATCAGCATAAGCGCCAAATTTATAATCTTCGCCGACAAATATCTTTTTGGGGCGAAGTGGTTTTAAGACGCGTTCGATGAATTCATCTTTGGTAACTTTTAAGGTGCTTTGATCAAAATGCATGAGGTAAAAATATTTAACTCCCATATCTTCAAGTAAGTCGGCTTTATCAAACGTAGAAGTTAAACTAAAGTTCTCTTTTTTACCTAGCAAAACTGCTGGCGCCACATCAAAAGTCATCAGGCCAACCGGTAGCCCTGAACCAAGAGCTTGCTTGATAATTTTTTGATGGCCTAAATGCAAGCCATCGTAAAAGCCTAAGCATAAAACTAGCTCTTTATCATTCAATGGGACGTTATTAATGGAAAACTCAACGATTTTCAAAATCTAACCCTCTTATACATTCATAATAACCTAAATCGCTATATTTATAAATAGCGAGATAAAAATTTTTATCATCACAAACGCAAAATAAAGGGTATATCTTTGGGAACGACCTTAAAGAAAGTTTTCCGCCATGCTTCGCTTTCTTAATTTGATCGGGGTGAGTGAGCTTTAATATCGGCATATATTTTTCCAAAACATCACCTAAATCAATGATGTCTTCTTCGGTGATGTCGTTAACCTTCTTTGCTTGTGATAAGTTTGCATCAGTAATCTCGGTACGACATAAAGAAACGAGATGCCCAACGGTTCCAAGTTGTTCCGCAATAGTTTCACCGAGCACTCGAATATACGTGCCTTTACTCACATTTGCTTTGAATTTTATGATTGGATTTTTATAACTAATTAACTCGAGACTTTTTATTTCTATAGCTCTAGAAGGCAAATCGACCTCCATACCAGCATGAGCATATTCATAAAGTTTTTTGCCATTAACATGGACTGCGGATGTAATTGGTACCGTTTGTTCATTTTCTCCAACAAGTGAAGCCAATACTTTTTGTAAGGTAGGCAAATCTATTTCTGGAATAGACATAGTTTCTACTATTTCGCCAGTTAAATCACCAGTATCGGTTTTTTGTCCTAGTTTTAGTTCGCCCTCATAAGTTTTATAATTGTCATCTAAAAAAACGAGCGTCTTTGTGGCGCTACCTACTGCGACGAGCAATAAGCCTGTTGCAAAGGGATCAAGTGTCCCGCAATGACCGACCTTATTCGCGTGTAACTTCTTGCCAATGATGTTACATACATCACGAGAAGTATATCCACTTTCTTTGTCGATTAATAAGAACCCATTTTTCATCTTTTCAACCTCTAGTTAAAATAATATAATTATTTAGGTATGAAAGCAATTAGGACAGTCCTTGCCAGCCTTAGGCAGGCGGACCAACAATACAACTTAATCGAAAACGGCGATAAGATTCTCATCGGTTTATCCGGAGGAAAAGATAGCGTTACTTTAACCTATGCTTTAACTCTTTACCGCAAATTTTCTCGTACAGATTTTACTATTCAACCAGTCATCTTAGATTTAGGATTTCCTAATTTTGATCCAACGATGATGCGTGATTTTTGTGAATCACTCGGCTTGAAACTCATGGTCGTTGATAATAAAGAAGTCTATAAAATTTTAACAATTCAACAAGGCGACAAACAACATTTGCCTTGTTCAATTTGTTCAAGGATGAAAAAAGCTTCGATGAATAAGCTTGCTAATGAGCTAGGTTTTAATAAAGTTTCTTTCGCTCATCATGCTGATGATGCCATTGAAACATACTTTATGAATTCACTTTTTGGTGGACGAGTTGCTTCTTTTACTCCAAAAATGCATCTTGAAAGAGCTGATATTACCTTTATTCGTCCATTAATTAATGTAAGAGAATCTGAAATCGTAAGACTAGTAAAAGAAGAAAATCTTCCAGTGCTAGCTTCAGGTTGTCCAGCCAATATGCATACCCGTCGCGAAGAAATGAAAATATTGCTTAATGACTTGTATCATCGTTATCCCGCTGTGAAAGACAATTTATTAACCATGCTCAGTAACTATGAAAAAGAGGTGCTATGGGGTGATGAAATATATTATCAAATTAACTCTGATGGTTTAACCTTAAAACCTGTTATTAAACCGATTGACATGGTTCACGTTTTAGATATTAGACAACGCGTCTTTGTCCACGAACAAAACGTCGACTACGCTGAAGAAGTCATTCCTCAAGAAGAAAAAGAAGCGATCCATTTTTTAATCTATGATAAAACTACACCCGTTGGCACAATTCGTTATCGCGTTATGGGTGAAAAACTTTTTAAGATTGAAAGATTTGCGATATTAAAGGAACATCGTAATAAACATTTTGGTAAGCAAGCATTTGCTTTCTTGCTTAGTATGATTAGCGAACGTTTTAATCCATGCACTATTTATTTAAACGGGCAATATCAACTATTAGAGTACTATAAGAGCTTTGGTTTTGTTGAAGAAGGCGATATATTCTATGAAGCAAATATTAAACACCAAAAGCTCGTTAAACAAATCAAATAAATACTTATCCATTTTGTGTAGTTATTAGACTGCTTGCAATAAAACAAACAAAAAAGACTGGAATTCAGTCTTTTCTTTGAAATATTTACTATTTATTTTTTATCTTTGTTTAATAGTTCAGTAATTTTCGCTTCTTTTTTAAAGCCTTCATCTAAGACAAAGTTAATTTCAGGCACGCGGCGAGTATCAAGTCTTTTAGCTAAAGCGGAACGAATAAATCCTTTAGATTTTTCTAAAACATCCATGCCAGCTTTAATTTCTTCTTCTTTAATAAAGGAGACATATACTTTCGCGTGAGAAAAATCTTTACTGACTTTGACTTCAGGAATGGTAACAAATCCTAGATGAGGATTTTTTAATTCCAACATGATGATTTCAGTAATGCCTTTACGTATAATTCCGGCAATTCTTTCTTCTTTATTGGCCATAGTTATTTTTCCTCAACCATTTGATAACATTCAATAACGTCATATTCTTTAATATCATTAAAGTTTTCAATCGTTAAACCGCAATCAAAGCCGAATTTAACTTCTTTAACAGTATCTTTTTCTCTTTGTAATGAAGATATTTTGCCTTCGTAAACGACGATACCATCACGAATAAGCCTAATAGGGCAACTACCTTTAATCACACCCTCAACCACACGACAGCCGGCAATAGTACCTAGCTTTGAAGCATGGAATAATTTTCTAACTTCCGCTTGACCGAGTACTTTTTCGACCATGACTGGGGCTTGCATACCTTTCATCGCTGCTTCAATTTCTTCGATTAAAGCATAAATGATGCGGTGTAATCTAATTTCGACACTATCTTCCAAAGCTTTGGCGCGAGTTTTGGCATCTGGCCTAACGTTAAAGCCATAAATAATTGCTTTGGAAGCTCCGGCTAATAAGACATCACTTTCAGTGATAGCACCGCTGGAGGCTCTGACGATATTAATTTTAATTAGTTCAGTAGAAAGCTTTTCGAGCGAAGCTTTAACAGCTTCCGCACTACCAGTAGAATCGGCTTTAATAATAATGTTAATTGTTTGAATTTCGCCTTCTTTTGCGAGGTTATATAAATCATCAAGTGAAGCAGCGCTAGATTTATTTCTTTCGTTAGTTTCTTTGAGTAATTTGCGTTTGGTGGCAATGGTTCTAGCTTCGCTTTCTTCAGAAAACGCCATAAAGCGATCGCCAGCTAAAGGTACTTCACTTAAACCGATAACGGCTACAGGAGTACTTGGTTTTGCTTCTTGTAATACTTTACGATATTCGTTAGTAATACGACGCGCTTTACCATAAGTCGCGCCAACCACTAAGAAGTCACCTTCTTTTAATGTGCCGTTTTGAACGAGCAGCGTGGCTTTTGGACCTTCGTTTTTATCAAGCTTGGCTTCTAAAACTGTGCCCATCGCATAACGTTCTGGGTTAGCTTTTAATTCTTTAAGTTCAGAAACTAATAAAATAGCTTCTAATAAACCTTCAATGTTGGTTTTCTTTTTCGCAGAAATTTCAACGGCGATTACTTCACCACCGTATTCTTCACAAATTACGTTATGTTGAAGTAATTCTTGCTTAACTTTTTCTGGGTCGCCACCTGGTTTGTCCATTTTGTTAATCGCGACGATAATTGGGACACCAGCCGCTTTAGCGTGGTCAATTGCTTCTACTGTTTGCGGCATGACGCCGTCATCAGCAGCGACGACTAAAACAACAATGTCTGTCACACCAGCACCACGAGCACGCATTTGCGTAAAAGCTTCGTGACCTGGAGTATCGATAAATGTAATTTTTTGACCATTATATTCTTTTTGGTAAGCACCAATTTCTTGGCTAATACCTCCGAATTCATCATCGACTAAACGCGAATTTCTAACCGCGTCGATAAGAGTAGTTTTGCCGTGGTCAACGTGACCCATAATAGTCACAACTGGCGGACGTGGTTTTAACTTACTTGGGTCATCAACAATTTCAAGTTCTTCAAAGTGCTCAGCAGCGACGATAATTTTCTTTTGGAAATCGTAGCCAAATTCTAAACACACCAAACCAATTAGTTCATCATCAAGGATTGTGTTGATGGTGACCATCTTGCCTTGTAAGAACAAAAACTTGATTACATCACCAATAGGGACGTTGATTGTCTTTGCTAATTCTCCAGCGCTAATCGCGCCGGTATACACAAATACACCACCATTAACTTTCGATCTACTGCGATCGGTTTTGATTTTCGTAGAGACGTTAGTTTCACGTTTTGTAAATGCTTTTTTGTTTACCTTCTTACCCATCAACAACACCTTCTTTCTTTTTTTATTCTAATAATGCGAGTAATTCGTCATAGATTGCAGAGCAATCGTTGACTTTGAGATTTCTCTCGAGTAAGCGTTTTTTTGACGCTTTTATGATGATATCTTTATCTTTAGATAAATAGCAACCGCGACCTTTTTGACTATAATGCAAATCGACTAGTAACTCACGATTTGGAGTTCTAACGATTCTAAACATTTGTTCCCTTAACTGCTTTGCGCGAGTTAAGACGCATTGGCGGTAAATAAGTTTGCGCATTAGCGAACGTCGTCGTCGTAATACTTGTCGAATTCATCATAGTCGATGTTATCATCATCTTCATAAACTTCTTCGACTTCTTCTGCTTCAAGAGCTGCGAGTTCTTCTTCAGTATAAATGGACATTTTTTCCGCTGGAGTAGTGATAATTGGAAGAGATTTGTCTTCCTCTGCTTCGTCGGTTTTCTTGACATTCTTACGATAGTTTCTCTTGAACGGAGTGACATTTTGTTTCGCGGCTTTTTCTTCTAATGCTTTTTCAATTTCTTCTAAAGAAGTTGTAATTTTAACCTCTTTGAGTTCTTCGACCACTTCTTCTTGTGGAACGATAGGAGCAACGGTTTCCTCTAAGACAACCTTGACTTCAACCGTAGTTTCGTTGGTCTTTTCTTCAGCAACAGGAGCGCTATATACAGTTTCTTCACGGTTTTCGATTTCATCTTCTAGTTCATCAGTTAAGTCAGTCTCATCATCGGAGAATGTGTCCTTATAAACACGATCTTGAGGAGCGACATAGCCTTTTGGTAAACCAGGTAAAACACTAGCAATTGCTTCACTTTCAGAAGTGAGTTGCGCTTTTACCTCAGCAAGTTTGTGATTTTCTTCTGCAAGAATTTCTTCGTAAGAAACGAAAGAAAGATTAGCAGCAAGTGCATCAGACTCTGTTTTAACATCAATGTTGTAACCAGTTAATTTGACCGCTAAGCGGACGTTAACACCACGTCTACCAATGGCTAAAGATAAGGAATCATCTTTAACAATTGCAGTCGCGCGTTTAGCTGGAATATCAATCGCGATACCCAAAGCACGGGCTGGCTTTAAGGCTTCTAAGATATATAAGGCTGGGTTTTCACTATAGCCTATGATGTCAATTTTTTCTTTGTTGATTCCACCATTGCCTAATTGAGCAACGATCTTTTGGATGCGGCTACCATTAGGACCGATACAGGCTCCAGCAGGATCAACGCTTGGATTTTTACTATAAACAGCGATCTTACTTCTTTCACCAGCTTCACGAGCGATGGCTTTAATTTCAATCGTGCCGTCATAAATTTCATGAATTTCTTCACTGAATAAACATTTTAAGAAACCTTCTTTACTACGGCTGACAACAATGTGCGCACCTTTAGTGCCACCAGCGACGTCATCGATATAAATTTTAACAGTTTCACCAAGGATGAATTTTTCATCTCCGATTAATTCTTTCTTTGGTAAGAAGACCGAAGTCTTAATGATATTAACGGAAATACCTTTTTCATCAACTTTTTCGACTTTACCAGTGATAATCGTTCCGATTTTATCTTTGAATGTTTCGTAAAGAATATTCTTTTCGGCTTCGACAAACTTTTGTTTGAGCATGCTTTTTACGCTGAGTGCAGTCGCTTTTCTTAAATCGGCGATACTGGCGAAAATATGAAATTCATCACCCGCTTGATATTTACGAGTTGGATCTTGAATATTCGCATCAGCAACACTGATTTGCAAAAAATCATCTTCGACTTCGTCGACGACTTCTTTTACTTGATACATGTCAAGGGCACCTTTATCTAAGTCAATATTGACCCTAACATCAGCGTCATCGCCCCCAAGTTGTTTGCGATATGCTCTTATGAGGGAATCTTCGAGCATTTGTAGAACTGAATCTTTACTTATTCCCTTACTTGCTTCAATTTCCTCTAAAGCCGCAAGGAAATCATTTGCGTTGATAGCCATAATTTTTACTCCTTAAAATTTGATCGCTAAACGGATTTTGTAAATATTTGAGATTGAAATCTCAATATTTTTTACTCTGTTTTTAATTTTAATAGCGACTACTAGTTGGTCATCTGTGACGGCTAATAAATCGCCTTGATAGATGTTTTCTCCGTTGATTGGATTAATGAGGTGAACATTGACATACTTGCCAACGTATTTAGGTAAATCGTTAATCTTTAATGGCTTTTCTGCCCCTAAAGAAGAAATATCTAATGTGTATGGAACATCAAAGGGATTAAGTTCATCAAGATAATCATTGATGGCGTGAGTTAAGTTAACAATTGTTTCCATATCAATTTCTTCGTAGCGATCAATGACTAATGTTAAGACCGCTTGTCCTTGTTGATTAGCGAAAGAAAATGATTCCAAAGTGAATCCTAATTCACCAACTTTTACTTCTAATAATTGCTTAAGTTGCTTTGTCTCCATACATACCTCCGGAAAAACAAAGAGTGGCTTTTGGCCACTCTTGTACAGAGTATTCATCATCTAACTTACGTTAAATGACATACTAATTATATATATTTATTAATAAATAGCAATCTTTTTACACTTATTGCTTGTTTTTAGGTGTCTTTTTGCTTCTATTCAATGAAAAAGCATTGATATGACCAACTTTTCTATATTTTTCTGGTTGGCGGTCAATATATTTTTCACCGTCAAAATATTTCACACTTCTTGGGCCATAATGTAAAATACAAAATTGTTCTACTTTATTAAAAGAGAATAACTTATGGCCATCAAAATCATATTCTTTAAATGGGAAAATAACATCACGAGGTAAAAGATTACCGGCAGCTGGTTGCCAAGGAATGACAGGTGTTTGGCAAACAAATGGCGCGTCTTTATATTTAATAGCCGCTGCTTTTTCTTCGGCTTTTATTTTCTTTTTTAGTCTTTTTGGATCAATTCTAAAAATGGCATCACAAATGACATATGGAAGCATTCTTCTTTTGCTACGTCTTAAAAATTTAATGTGCTCTTCATCATTGATCATTCCAATAAAAGCCACGACATCAACGAAAAAGCCATCACAACTATGAATGCGATCAGGCAAAGTGAACCAGTTTTTTTCTTTTAAATAGGTATCTTTTCTTTTGACTTTCATCGTGGGTACTAAGACGTTATAACGATTATCTTTTTCATAACAATCGAAAGTAAAGTTATCACCTAAGTCTTTTTCAAAAGCTTCAATCAGGCGCGGAATATCAAAATAATCAATGGCAATATCAGCGTCATCATCCCAAGGGATGAAGCCAGCATAATTATTAATACCAAGAGCTGAACCAAAACCTAATGCATAAGGAATATTGTTTTTGCGACAAACACGATCAATTTCTAAAACAATCGATAAAATAACGGGATGCAAATCCGCGGTAGTTTTCATTTCGCCATCGATATCTTTTCCGATATCATAAACACGGTCTTTAATAATATAATCAGAATTAGCTTTTTTCATAAGAAAAGTATCAGTTGTTTCACTCTAACACTATTATCGATTTTATGTCCATATTATTCGCTAATAAATACCTAATTAGTCTAAAAGTTCTTTTAAAGAATTGATTTTAATATACGGAACATTAGGATATTCATTATCGCGGTCAAGCAAAATAGGAACTATACCAGCTTTCGTGGCTGCTACGCAGTCATTTAACGAATCGCCAACATAGCAAACCTCCTTTTTATCACCATCGTAATTGAGCATTTCTAAAGCTTTTAAAATTGGTGAAGGATCGGGTTTAGGAATGGGAGCTTCGCGATTACCAACTAGTGCGGAAAAGAAAAAAGTTTGCATGTCAAATTTTTGTAAGATGTTTTTCACATGTTTGACATTATTTGAGGTAACAATGCCTAGCGTACTTTCCATTAGTTTTAAATCAATAATCGTATCGTATGTATCAGGAAACATTTCCGTCAAATCAATACTTTCTTTAGAACCAACATATTGTTCTAAATGATAATAAAACTCTTGAAGTTTTTCTTTAGGAGCACCAATTCGCTGAAAGCTAACTGGCAGCGGTTCTCTAGTAAAACCTAAAATATCTTTTTCTTCTATCGGATAACCAATGGCTTCATAGCTTTTAGCAAAAACGTATTTAGATGATGGTAACGTATCAAATAGCGTTCCATCAAAATCGAATAAATAAACATCAAATTTTTGCATATAGATTATTCCGCAAGGGAACCCATTGGATCCCATGGTTTTAACATGATTGGTTTTTCTATTAAGGCGGCGAGTTCTTTTTCGGTTAGATACTTCTTATCAATGACTGCTTGATATACATAACGGTCAAACCAAGTGGCCGACATGATGTAGTATCCGCTTTTACCGCGTTCGCCACCCCAAGAGTTTTCAATTTTCCATTTATTTGGAGTGCCGTCTTTGACGTTCACGCCAGTAATGCACATCGCATGGTTCATTTGACTAGCACGATAATCAAGGGCTTCGCCTTTTTCCATTTTTAAAGCTAAGTCGAAAGGTGTTTCTAAATCATAAGCTTGATCATCCCACACTCCTTCTTCGCGATCGCCGTAAAAAGCGACATCACTACCAAACCAGACAATACTGTTATCTTTTAATTGAGCGAGAATGAGCTCTTTCATTCGATCCGTTTCAACATTAAGGTGAGTAACTTGTTTTCCGTCAACGACATTACCTAAATATTGGATAGTATAAGTTGTATTGAACGGTTTATCTTTGGTTGGAGCGTTAATTAATGAAACAAAATCATCTAAACGATTACCGATATATTTTTCTTTAAAAGATTGAGGTGTAAATCCTTTTTCGATGTGATAACCACCATCTTTATCAACGTATTCAAAATCAAAAGTTTCTGGAACTAGACCATAAGCACTAATGAGTAAATTATAAAATTTATCCATTAATTTTTCTTTTTCTTCACGGACGGCTTCTAGTCCTTCTTTTTCATATAATGCTTTAGCATTGCTAGCAAACTTACGAATATTGAAGTTAATTAATTGTCCTGTTTCTCTAGTGGCGCTACTAGTCGCGGTTTCTGGATAAACGTTTTTTGGGACAAAGCCATATTTGTTAACTAAAGAAACAAACATATCCCATTGTCCGCCATCACCAACACCATTTTGTAATAAGAATGTTAGCGTGCGGTCATCATAATCTTTGTCAAGAAGTTCGATGACTGCTTCTAATAAATAATTAGCTTTTTCATAACGATCAAAAAGTGCTAAATAACTTTGTGAGACTTCGAAGTTAGCGAGGTTTAGTGTTTGACCGATGATTTCTCTAACGACGTTTGTCGCCGCAAAGATCCAACATCTGCCAGAAGCTTTTTGGTTAGTGACGGGCATCGTTTTAATATTGAGTTCAAAATTAAAATCCATGTCTTTAACGCCGTCAGCATTAGCTGTAATTGCGTAGATTGAATTTTTATTTAATGCGTGACGAATAACCGCGTTTTTATCATTTTTTAAGTAAGCCTCTTTGCGCTTGACTAATTGTTCTTTTTTAATTGGTTGCATATATTTTTACCTTCTTTTGCTTAACATTTTATAAATATAAAGTGTTTTATGCAATTAATAAACCTGTTCCAAGCAAAAAAGTGTAATATATCGCTATGAATAAAAAAGAAATAACACTTAAAAGCAAAAAGATTTATCAAGGTAAAGTCATTGATGTATTGCAAGATGAGGCATTAACTCCTAACGGCGATACTTCAATTCGTGAAGTAGTTAAACATCGTGGAGGCGTCGGCATTATTTTAGAATTGAGTGAGGGCTTTATTTTAGAAACACAATATCGCTATGCTTTAGAAAAAGAAATTATCGAAATCCCAGCGGGTAAACTCGAAGAAAACGAAGACCCTTTAGAAAGCGCGAAAAGAGAATTGTTAGAAGAGACGGGTTATCGCACACTGAATATGATTTTTTTAGGTGATATATATCCAACTGCCGGTTATTCTAGCGAAGTCATTCATCTCTATTACTGTAATGAAGCAGTTTTAGAAAGTAGGCACCTTGATAAAGATGAAGTCATTGATTTAATGATTTTTCCATTAAAAGAAATTGATTCTCTCATCTTAGAAAACAAAATAAAAGACGCGAAGACCATTGCGGCGTTCGCGTTATATAAGTTGTTTAAAGAAAGAAAGAAGATTTAACCTATCTCTACGCCATAGACGGATTGATCGGTATCTTTAAATTGTAACGCATATAGTTCGGCATAAACACCGGACCTTTTTAATAAATCATTGTGACTACCCATTTCCACAATCTTACCGCGCGAAACAACGGCAATTTCATCAGCGTTTTTAATCGTTGATAAACGATGGGCGACGATGATACAAGTTCTTCCTTTAGCGAGTTCTTGTAGCGACTTTTGAATGAGCATTTCGGTGGTATTGTCTAAAGCGCTAGTCGCTTCATCTAAAATCAATATTGGTGGGTTTTTTAAAAATAATCTCGCAATGGAAAGACGTTGTTTTTGTCCGCCACTTAGTCTAACCCCTCTTTCACCTATTTGTGTATCCCAACCATTAGGTAATTCTTTAATAAAATCTAAAATGTTGGCCTTTTTCGCCGCTAATAAAATTTCTTCTTCACTGGCCCCAGGTTTACCGTAAACAATATTTTCTTTAATCGTGCCACCAAATAAGAAGACATCTTGTTGCACAATGCCAATTTTTTCTCTTAAAGAACGAAGTGTATAGTTTTCAATGTTCTTGCCATCGATATAAATATTGCCTTGTTCTAAGAAGTAAAAACGTGGAATTAAGTGACATATCGTTGTTTTGCCGCCACCAGAAGGACCAACTAACGCCAGTGTTTTACCTTTTTCTACGCGAAAAGAAACACCATCAAGCACTTCGTTAGACGCTTCATAACGGAAACTGACACGATCAAAAACTAGTTCACCTTCAACTTGTTGACAAGCAAGTTCTCCATTATGGATCGATTCTTCTTGTTCATCCATTAAAGCGACAAAGCGTGAAAAGCCCGCTGCCCCATTTTCGAATTGTTCCATAAAGGAAATTAATGTATTGATTGGACTTATAAATAAGCCAACAGAAACCACAAAGGCACTATAATCACCAAAGTTAAAGTTTCCGACACTGCGATATAAGAAGTAACCACCAAGCACCATAATTAACACATTAAAGAAATCGGTGACAAATTGACTGACGGCAAAATATTTGCCCATTGAGGAAAATACCGCACTGCGGGAAGAAACAAATTCTTGGTTCGCCGCTTCAAATCTTTGTTTTTCAGTTGCTTCGTTAGTAAAAGCTTTTGTTACTCTAATACCAGAAATTGAGCTTTCGAGTCTAGCATTAATGCTAGCAATTGCTTTTTTACTTCTCCGCATCGAGCTTCTAAATCTTTTTCTAAAAAACCAAGTAAATAAAAATAAAATTGGGACAACGGTTAATAGGACAAGGCCTAAAACCCAATCAATGAACATTAAATAAGAAAAAGCACCAATCGCGGTAAAAGAAGCAATAAATAAGTTTTCAGGACCATGATGCGCAAGTTCACTGACATCGAATAAGTCATTCGTCATCGTTGACATAATGACGCCGGTTTCATGATTGTCAAAATAAGAATAAGGTAACTTCTGTAACTTATCGAATAAGTCGCTACGCATTTCTCCTTGCATCTTCACGCCCATCACGTGACCATAAAATTGCACGAAATAACGGAAACCCATCCGCATTAAATAAATAGCAACTAATATCGCACCACCCACAAAAATTAAAGTAACTTCGCCATTAGGAACCCATTCATTAAGCATTATTCTTGTAATAATTGGATAGCCAACGCCGATAATGGCAATTAAAAAGGCGGCGATAAGATCTAGGGTGAGGATGAGCTTGTGGTTTTTGTAATAATGTAAAAATCTTTTCAGCATGGTATATATTTTATGCGCAAAATATATATTTTGCCACCATATTAGTAAAAAAACCATTTTCATAATGGTTATAATTCGTTATTAAGGTAACAAAAAAGCCGCCAAGTTTGACGGCTAATTCTCATGACACTGTGTTATTGTTTAACGAACATGTCTTTTGAGGCGCCACAAAGGGGACAATAGAAGTCTTCAGGTAAATCTTCGAATTTTGTGCCTGGAGCAATACCGACATCTAAATCACCAAGGTCTTCATCATAAACATAACCACAAGCTTGACAAACATACTTCATAGTTTTTCTCCTTACTTGATTTCCTCGAAATCACTTGCGCCGTGCTTACAAATTGGGCAAATATAATCTTCAGGTAAATCGTCACCTTCATATACATAACCGCAAATTTTGCAGACATAGCCTTTTTTCTTTTCAGTATTTGGTTTTGGTTTTACGTTTGCTTGATAATAATTATAAGTCATCGTTTCGACATTGTTAATAATTTTACTTTCTGTCACGGTACAAATGAATATTCCGTGTGTGCCAACATCGACATAATCATCAACGCGAAGAGAAATAAATGAGTTGATATATTGTTGTAAAACGATTAAGCCGTTATCACTTCTAATCACTTGTTGATCTTTAAATTTATCGACTTCTTTTCCTGAGCAAAAGCCAAATTTTTGGAAGATGGCAAATGGGGCGTCGTTATTTAAAGTATTAACATTCATTAAACCGGTTTTCTTGATAATATCGTGCGAATAACAAAGTTTATTAATCGAAACTGCAACTTTTAAAGGTTTATCGGTTAATTGTGTGACCGTATTAACGATTAAGCCGTTATCTTTTTTGCCATCATTTGAAGTAACAACATATAAGCCATAACCGATTTTATATAAAGCATTAACATCGATTTCGCCTTCTTTTTCTTGGGCTAGTTCACGCATAGCGCGATAATCAGCACTAAGTGCTTCTACTAGCTCATCGAGTTGCTTTTTGCTTGTCTCATCGAGCGAAGAAAATAGCCTGACAGTTGGTTCTAATATAGTGAGGTTTTTTAAGCCTGCTAATTTATCCTTCATTACTTTACCAGCCATCGGCATCCAGCTACCATTTTCCACAAAGCCAATCTTCTTATTTTGAAAGTTTCTTTCCACGAGATGTTCGATAAAATCATTCATAAATGGAAAGATGGTTGTGTTATAGGTAGTAGTGATAAAAACGATTTTGCTATATCTAAAGGCATTAGCGACACAATCAGCCATATCAGTGCGAGCTAAATCCGCAATTAAGACTGTGGGTGTGCCGTTAGCTTCTAATTTTTCTTTTAATAAATAAGCAGCTCTTTTAGTGTGACCATAAACCGAAGTAAAGAAGATAGCCACGCCTTCAATTTCGCTTTGGTAAGTGGACCACACATTATACAAATTCAAATAATAACTTAGGTTTTCTTTTAAGATTGGGCCATGTAAAGAACATATCATTTGAATATCTAAAGAGGCTACTTTCTTAAATAAAGACTGCACTTGCATACCGTATTTTGCTACGATCCCAAAATAATATCTCGCCGCTTCATCATCCCATGGTTCGTCAACGTCTAGAGCGCCAAATTTTCCAAAAGCGTCCGCAGAAAATAATACCTTATCATAGGCATCATAAGTGACAAATACTTCTGGCCAGTGCACCATTGGTGCAAAAAGAAAAGTTAAAACGTGACGACCTAAAGATAAGGTATCACCTTCGTTGATCACTAATTTATTAGTTATAGGTTCGTGGAAAAATTGCTCAATCATTTGGAAAGTGCGAGCATTACCAACAACAGTTGCATTAGGATATTTTCTTAAGAAAGTAATGACATTAGCAGAATGGTCTGGCTCCATGTGTTGGACAACTAAGTAGTCTGGTTGTGTTTCTCCTAATGTGTCAACGATGTTGCGGATCCACTCGTCACCAAATTTTTTATCAACACTATCCATGACAGCGATTTTTTCATCAATGATAACATAGGAGTTATAAGCCATACCGTTTGGGATGACAAATTGACTTTCAAACATATCTAGTTGATGGTCATTTACCCCAACATAATATAAATCAGATGTAATACTTTTTTTCATAACAAATCTCAAACTTAAATGTAATTTACGACATTAATTATTTTAATAGATAATTGAATCTGAATCAAACAACTTGTAAGTTAATCGTTATTTGATTTTGAAATTTGAGGTTTTCTTCGTTTTTGTTTGGCATAAATATACCTATAAACAAACTAAACGGTATAAGAAAAATTAAATTAATATGCTTCGAGACTATGATTGCTCTTTAATAAACTGATAGGCTAAGCGCGGACTACCGTCATGAAGATATATTGTGCCGCACTCTTGAAAACCATATTTAGTTAACAGATGTCTCATAATGACGTTATCTTTGTGTGTATCTATCCGAATGTTATCGATTTTTTCTAGGCAATAATCTAGACATACTTTCAGTATGCCTTTTTCTATTTCTAAACTACCAATACGATGAATGACTCCGTACGGCGCATCATTTAACCATCTTCCTTCAATATCGTTATAAGTCGGTTCATTACCAACGAAAAACACAAAAGTAGCGATAATTTTATTGTCTTTTTCTATCACATAACTTTGTTTTAATACGATATCTTCTTTGATTGTTTCATCTTGAGGATAGCCATTCACCCACTGCGACAAGTTACCACTTCGGCGCATGATTGTCCGCGCGTGTTCATAAATAGCTTTGACAGCATTAATATCTTCAAATGATGTGAGTCGAATTTGATAAGCCATAATTAGCCGCGGAACTTAATAAAAGGAAAATAACGTAAGAGTGAGCGACGATATAAAGCATATTCCGGATACTTTTTCGCGGAAATTGATTCTGAAAGTGTGGCACTGCCAAGGAATAATAATATTAAAAGCATTGAGCCAAATATTGACCAATGGAATAAACCGAATTTCGCGACTTGTGCGCCAACAACAAATAAATAGATGGCCACCCAAAACATTTGTTCACCTAAATAGTTGGGGTGACGAGAATATGCCCATAAGCCAGTTGTATTAAAACCCTTATTGTAAGGATGAGGCAAATCATGTAAAGCTTGACCGCTATTTATCCTTTTCCATTTTTCCGTTTGGAACTTATGTTGTTGTTCATCAGCAATAAATTCATAAAATAGGAAACCAATGGCTAATAGTGTAGCGATTAAATCAACAGTCCCTAAAGGAGCGGTGCTTTCCATAATGGCAACGCCCGGAAGAGTGATCGCTAAAACTAAAGCGTTTTGATAAAAAGAAATGAAAAATAAATTAAACACTACCCACAGAAGGCGATTTTTAAGAATTGAATTTTTTCTTAAATAACCCCAGCGATAATCTTCTTCTCCTGACCAAAACTTAATGGTATACGCACCTTTTCTTGCAAAGTTAAGCGTTAAGCGAATACCCCATAAAGTGACTAGAAAAGCCATGATGGTAATGCGAGAAGTAAAGCCAGCCCTATAAGCGATGAACCAAACATAAATAATTGGCAAGATACTCCACAACTTATCCATCTGGGAATAATTTTTTGATAGTTCTCCAACAATAAAACAATACAAAATGGCCACTAAGCAAATGATACCTAATATCATTAGTGTGTCTTTTTGCATGTCAGAAATCGAAAAGCCTGTGACGAAAGCCATGACTAATCCAGTTACAGTAATAAGGACAATACAAACGGTCGAAATTAATTGTTTCATACTTTTTTTCACCTTTAGCGTTAATTATAATGTTTACGCACTTTTAAATCTATTGTTTAATTAGATACAATCTAATCGATTTGTTTCTTGTTGCTATTTGAATCACTTTTGTTGGCATAATAGTCGATGCGCTTTGAATGATTGTAAATCGGTTCGTATAAATTTTCTTCTTTTGTTAAACCTGCAAGGGCGACTACTTGTTCATGAGCGCGCTTTAATAAATCACCTTTTTGTAAGTTTTTATCAAACGAACTATTAATGGTTAGTGGTTCACCAATATTTAAGGTTAAGACGGCGATTTGTCTAAAGATAACTCTTCTAATCCAATTTGGTTTACGATAAGAAAATGCCATTGGAATAATTGGTTTATGGTGCTTGTTCGCCAAATATTCAAATCCCTTTTTAAAAGGTCTAATCGGACGATAATATTCCCACATACTACCTTCTGGATAAATGTGTAACCAACCGCCTTCATCAAGCATTTGTCCAACTTCTTTAAGTTGTTTATACGTCGCTTTGATATTATTTTCAGGAATAGGAATACCGCCTACTAAACGCACAAGCTTACCTTCTGAATCATTGATGTTTTGTGCCCAAGAAAGAATATAAGGCTTCGCAGGCCTCAGTGTCAACATGACAGCAAGATAATCCCAAAAATGCACATGATTAGAAATAGTAATCGCTCCTTGAGAAAGCAAGTCTTTATATTGCTTAAAAACTTTCTTATTATTAATTTTTAAGCCCAAACGAATTCTAGTAATTGGATAAACAAGCACAAATAAAACGTGTCTTAATAAAGACTGTTTAAGTAAAAAACTTTTACTTCTATCAATATATTGATAATGTTCATCAAAAACTAGACCACGATTTTGTTTTGTCTTGATGTAATGTTCCGCAGTATCTTTAGGATAGGGAAACTTGGTTGTTTGTGGATCAAAAGATGTCATGCAAATAAATATTAAAACGGATTCTCTAAAGGATACTTATCATCTTTAGGATGGTTATAGCCAATATATTCTACATTTAAATACTTAAACACTTCAAATAAAGCTTTGCCGAAATGACCAAAGGCAACCGCTCCATGATGTGGGAAACCTTTTTCAATTAAGACGTGACGGTAAAATCTATCCATTTCTGGAATAGCAAATATTCCAATGCTACCAAAAGAACGAGTCGCAACTGGCAATACTTCTCCTTGTGCCACATAGGCGAATAAATGATTATCGCTAGTTGACTGAAGTCTAAAAAACGTAATGTTTCCTGGCACAATATCGCCTTCCAAAGTGCCATTAGTGACTTCCTGTGGTAAGGCTCTTGCCATAATAAGTTGATATTTCATTTCTGGCTTACATAGCTTAGAAGAACATGTGTTACCACAGTGAAAACCCATAAATGTTTCGTTTAAGCGATATGGAAATTTTCCTTTAATATCTTGTTCATATAAATCAGCAGGCACAGTGTTATTAATATCTAATAAGGTAACGATATCTTCAGATACGCATTGCCCAATAAATTCGCTCAGAGCACCATAAATATCAACTTCACAAGATACAGGAATACCTTTACCAGTTAAGCGACTATTAACATAACATGGCACACAACCAAATTGCGTTTGGAAAGCCGGCCAACATTTACCAGCAATCGCAACATATTGTTTGCTGCCTTTATTTTTTTCTATCCAATCTAAAAGAGTTAATTCGTATTGCGCAAGTTTTGATAAAATTTCTGGCTTTTTGTTGCCTAAACCCAATTCACTTTCCATGCTTTTTACCACTTCCGGAATGCGTGGATCGTCTTTGTGTTTATTAAAAGATTCAAATAAATCTAATTCAGAGTTTTCTTGAACTTCGACGCCGAGATTATAGAGTTGTTTAATTGGGGCGTTACACGCAAAGAAGTTTTGTGGACGCGGACCAAAGCTAATAATTTTTAAGTTCTTAATCGCGTATAGCGCTCTAGCGATAGGCTTAAATTCACGAATCAGTTTCGCGCAATAACGAGCATCACCGACTGGATATTCAGGAATATATGCTTTCACATTGCGTAACTTTAAGTTATAGGAAGCATTTAATAAGCCACAATAAGCGTCTCCTCTACCACCGATTAAGTTATTGCCCGTTTCCTCAGCAGCAGCACAAAACATCACTGGACCAGCAAAATTTTGAGCAAGCATTGTTTCGGCTATTTCTGGACCAAAATTACCTAAGTAAATACATAGTGCTTGGCAGTCATGCGCTTTGACGTCTTTAAGTGCTTCAAGCATATGGATTTCGCTTTCCACAATAGTGATTGGACATTCATAAATATCGTTATCGTTATCTAACTTTTGATAAGCTTCTACTAAAGCTTTGCGGCGATTAGCGGCTAGGCTTTCAGGAAAACAGTCGCGACTAACAGCGACAATGCCGATTTTGATTTTTGGTAGATTGAGCATAATAGTCTCCTTTATAGTCAGTTGTAATGTCTCATTAATTATAAATAAAGTCATTAAAAAGACAAAGAACTAGCATGTCTGTCATCTGATAAAGCATGGTGTTTGACATCTTTTATACGCTTCGCTAAAGTGAATTATCTAAATATATGTTTTCGCATCTAAGCAATAACAATAATCTTTATCGATAAAATCTAAAAAAATGTAGGCAACAGACAAGCGAAGATTTATAATTTGGTCATTCATTCATTTTTTACGAAAAAGTAAGTTTTCTATAAGAGGAAATTAATATGGGAAAAATTAGACTTATTTTCACTGCCATTGTTGGTGTTTTTGTTGTCTTAGTGGGCGTATTAGGTATTTCTACTTGGGTTGGCTATAACCATGCTGCCGAACTAGATGAAAGTGCGACTTCAAGTCGGACTGCGATCGGTATTGCGATGCAAAACCGTTACGAAAAAATGATGGCCCTTGCTAATGCTTTACAAAATTTAGAAGATCATGTTGAAGTACAACTCGATAAAATTACTGATGCTAGAACCGCTTATGTGACCGCTTTAAATGACGGAGACGTCGAGGGTATGTCTGAAGCTGAAGATACTTTAGAAAGCGAATTCGTGGCCTTACAAGTAATCATCGAAGATAACCCTGATACTTTTGTCGCTACAAGTGCTTATCTTTCTTATATGAACGAAATAGCAGCCACGACTAATATGGTGACGACTGCTCGCACTTTATACAACGATGCAGTGGAAGATTTTAACAAAAATTTACGTTCTTTCCCAAACAACTTAATTTTGAGTATGTTTGGCTTTGAAAGATTAACTTATTACGAAGCACCAGAATATACGGCAGGAGTTGTTTTGCTTGAGTAGAATAAAAAGTATTTTCTTTCCGCTTGTTTTTCTTCTTCTCTTCGGAGGGGCAATAGTGTTTTTAGTCATGCAACTAACGCAGCCTAAATACACTTATTTTAAACCGACAAGCGAATATTATATAAACGACAATGCCGATAAACTTTCTCAAGGAGCAAAGTGGTCTATTTACTTAAATAGCGAAATGCTTTATGAAGATAGTTTAGATGAACAATTCCCTATAGAAGTAAGAGGCTCACAAGTCGTCGTCGCCACTTATCAAAGTGAAAGAGAAGATTTTTCTTCCACCACTTTATTTAACGAATTTAAAATCGGTAAAAACGATATGGGCGTGCTCATCGTTTTACTTTATGATGGCGAAGGTAATTTTAAAGAAATTGTTTATGAAGTTGGGGTACGAATGATGAGTTATCTTACCTTCATCGATATGGGTGAATTAATATCTGATTCGCTAGCTTCTTACTATGACTTAGAACTCGCTTTAGGAGAAATATATTTTGAAACACTAGAACGGATCTATGATCGCGTTTATGACACAGACTTTACTTATGATTTAGAAATATATGAAGAAGATATATATAATTTCTTCAAACCTTTACCAAGCGAAGACTTCTTTAATACTGGTTGGTATACTTGGTTAATATTCGGTGGCATGCCAAGTTGGTTAAATATTACCCTTTTAGTCGTCTTTGGTTTAGGCGCGACTGGCACGCTTGGCTTTTTAGGTGTGGCTAATCGTGGCGGAGGGGGTAGATCAATTGGTTACTTCCTAAGTAAAAAGAAATAACTACGTAATTCGATATTTGACCAACATCTCTTTATCTTCTTGGCTTACTCTAAAACTATCACGGCATTTAGAGATGCCCTTATTAATCGTAAACTTATTTAATTTATGAGTTTTTAAAAACGCTAAACTTTTACTTCTTTGTTTGGTGAAGCATTCGGCAAAGAGCCACGCAATCATCATATTGACGTAATAATGTGTTTCATTATAAAAAAGATTCATGCTAGCAAAAATATCATCAATTAATTCATCTTCATCCACTAGTTTCATCATAATAAGCAGTCCGGCGCGACGGACAAATGGCTTATCGCTAGTGATAAATTGTTTTGCAAGGCTATAATAGGCCTTTTTATTATTGTTATCTATCTTAAACTTGAGGGTATCTACTGCCGCCCAATTATCGACACGCAAAAGATAGTTAGTTAAGTATTTAACCATTAAGTCAAAGTCTTTGATTTTAACGATCAGTCCGCCGTTAATAAAAACCATCGTCATATTGTCCCAAGCCCAAAGGTCAAGATAAGACATGTAATTACCTTTAGCGATTTTATTAGTAATCTTTTTGACGATTAAAGAAGGAACGGCTAAACAAGCCATTTCGGTATTTATAATACGTTTTTCCCAACTCGCGCTTTCTTCACCCTTACTAAAAGAAAGTAAATAGGCTTGTAAATCACTTAAATCTTTTTTTGTCCAAATTTCTTTTACTAAATTCATATATTTATTAAACCATAAAAAAAGAAACTTTTTGCTAGTTTCTCTTTTTATTTTTCTATTTGGTGGAGCAGCAAGATGTTTCTTCTTTGCCCTTTTTCTTACCATATTTCTTACGATAGGCTTTAAGCATTTTTTTGCTATTAGGTCCGCAGCTTGCACATTCATCAACTGCTTTTCCGGCAGTAATTTTATATATTCTCAGCCCAAAAACAGTAGCAACAAAGGCAACAATTGCAATGACAATAATAATTTCCCATAATTCCATAATCATATTCTCCTTATTAAGCGTTATCGCTTTCTAATGGATGAGTTTTGTTATATATAACAATACCTAAAGTAAGACATATGGCCACTCCTAAAACAATGAATATAGTCCACCACCATGTGCCAACAATATAAATTAAGCTAGCAATGATAAAGGAAGAAGCAATCCAGAAAAGTAATGTATATCTAAATTTTTCTTTTTGTGTTTCGGCTTTGGCCGTGGCTACAGCCGCAAAGCAAGGAATGGTGGTCATATTAAAAGCGATAAACGCTAATAATCCAGGCACACCAATGCCAGTCGCTTCAATCATACTAATGGTCGCTGCAATGCCGTCTTCATCTCCAATAATCACACTTGGATCACCCGTTAAAGCGCCAGAAGCAATAAGCGAAGCGGCTAAAACACCAAAGGTGGCAATGACATTTTCTTTGGCAATTAAGCCAGTAATCGCTGCGACGGCAAATACCCAACCAAATTGACCAATTTGTGAGCCAAAGCCTAGAGGAGTAAATAGAGGTTGAATCAGTTGGCCTAAGCCATGAAGAATTGATTCGCTAATATCATAACCAACAAATGTGCCACTACCGTCAATCAGTTCACTAGCCATCGTCCAATCCCACTTAAAGGAAGAAAGAAACCAAATGACAATCGTGGAAGCAAGAATGATCGTAAAAGCTTTAGCGATAAAATGTTTTAGTTTGTCCCAAGAGTGAATCATTAAACTCTTAAATTGCGGTAAATGGTAGTTAGGTAATTCCATGATAAAAGGTGAAACCTTACCTCTTTTAGTTGTATTTCTTAAAATTATAATGGCGATGATGGCACTACTCATACCGAGTAAATACATGCCATACGTAATAATATCAGCGTTACCAACACCGAAAAATTGGACAATTCCTCCGGCAATAGCGACCAGAATTGGTAGTTTCGCCCCACAAGAGAAGAAAGGTATTACTTTAATGGTCACATCTTTTTCTTGTTCGCTCGCTAAGGTTCTCGTATTAGTCATTGCTGGAACAGAGCAACCAAAGCCCATGATTAAGGGCATGAAGGCGCGACCAGAAAGACCAAACTTACGGAAAATTCTATCTAGGATAAAGGCGACACGTGCCATATATCCACTATCTTCTAAAATTTGAAAAAATAGGAAAAGAAGTAATATTTGCGGTAGGAAACTAAAAACTGCAAATAAGCCACCTAGTGCCCCATCAACTACAAAACCTTGTAACCAATTAGGCGTACCCGCATTAGCTAATCCTTCGCTTGTTAGGCCCCCTAAAAGGTCAGTTGTGCTGGTGACTAAGCTTTGTAAAAATACGCCAGGAGAAGCCAGACCGCCTTCATTCCATAAAACTCCTTCATATGGCGTATTAGCAAAAGAAGGGGTAACGTTCGCAAATAAGCCACCTAAAAATAAGAAATCTTCAGAGAAGACGACATGGAAAAGAGAAAATAAGATAAGTAAAAACAAAGGAATACCTAACCAACGGTTAGTTAATACCTTATCAATCTTATCTGACTTAGTTAATTCGTGGTTGGTATCAACTTTAGTTTCATCGATATTAACCACCACATCCTTAAAAGCATCAGTAATATATTGATATCTCGCATCGGCAATAATTGCTTCAAAGTCAGAACCAAATATTTCATTCTTAAAGTTTTCTTGAAAAGCTTCCACAACTGGTAATAAGTTATGATGATTCTTAACTTCTTGTTCGTCTTTTTCAACGAGCTTAATCGCATGGAATAAGGGATGATCGACCTTTTGAGCGGTAATGGCGATATTAATATCTCCAATAAGATGCAGTAGTTCTTTATTTTTAATAACGGTTCGAGCTTTTCTAATAGTTTTACTAGCTTCAATAGCGCGTTCCATTAGTTGTTCCATACCTTCTTCTTTTAAAGCAGATATTTCTACGACTGGGACACCGAGTTCTTTTTCTAACTTCTTAGCGTCAATCTTACGTCCTCTTTTTAATACTTCGTCCATCATGTTTAAAGCGATGACGACTGGAACGTCGATTTCTAAAGCTTGGGTCGTTAAATAAAGGTTTCTTTCTAAGTTAGTCGCATCGACAATGTTAATCACACAATCAGGATGTTCATCTAAAATAAAATTTCGAGAAATAACTTCTTCGGATGTATAAGGTGATAAAGAATAAATGCCAGGCAAATCAACGATTTGTACGACTTCTTTACCCTTTCTATATGTGCCAGTTCTTTTTTCAACAGTCACACCAGGCCAATTACCGACATGGGCTGAAGAACCGGTTAATGAGTTATATAAAGTGGTTTTGCCACTATTAGGATTACCAAGTAAAGCGAAAGTTTTCATATATTATTCTCCCTTCACTTCAAGTAACACTAAAGCGGCTTCCGATTTTCTTAATGTTAATTCATAGCCTCTTATGGTGATTTCAAGAGGATCACCTAAAGGAGCTTTTTTTCTTAATAAAATGGTCGCGCCAGGAGTGACGCCCATATCTAATAAACGTCTTCTAATTTTACGTTCACCATCTACTCTTTTGATTTGGCCAGTCTCGCCAACTTTGAATTCGTTTAGTGTTTTAAGCATAAACATTTCCTACCTCCTGTTATGCACATTGCTGAGTGGTTAATTGTAGAGACAATGCCTAGCAATGGCTCGATAGACATTGCTAGGCTTAAGAGCTTTCCTTTATACAAGCTATATTCAATCAATAGCTTTCTAAATAGAAATACATTTAGTTAGTCTTTGCTAACCACTTCTATTTTATTGATACTTGCGCGAAATGCAAGCGAAATAGTATAATAAGTTAGCAATAACTAACTAAGCACTATGTATAACAAGAAAGAATCTAGAGAAGACTACTTAGAAAGTATCTTAGAAGCACAAAAAGAAC
>CAZSEU010000013.1:9818-28063 GCA_964606005.1 uncultured Staphylococcaceae bacterium | reverse complement strand
AACTTATCTTACTAATTAATACAATTTAAATATAGTCATTATTTTTGTTATTGATACAACAATATTACGATTAGGACATTAAAAGGGGTAAGGTTTGGTCCTTACCCGTTTATTGTTATCTATCGCGCATGGTTGGAAATAGGATGACCTCACGTATTTGGGCTTGGTCAGTTAGTAACATTACTAGTCTATCTATCCCCATACCCACACCACCAGTTGGTGGCATACCGTACTCTAAAGCTTCTAGGAAATCTTTATCCATTTCATTAGCTTCTTCGTCACCCATCTTCTTAGCTTCTAATTGAGCTAAAAAGCGTTGTTCTTGGTCAAGAGGATCATTAAGTTCGGTATAAGCATTTGCTAATTCTTTACCATTAACGAATAATTCAAAGCGTTCAACAAATTTTGGATCTTTACCTTTTTTGGTCAGCGGAGAAACTTCGATTGGATATTCATAAATGAATGTCGGTTGAATTAAGTCATCTTGACATAGTTCTTCAAAAACCTCGTTCATCACATAACCAATCGTGTTTTTGAATTTATCTAGGTGAATGCCTTTTTCATCAGCGAGTTTTTTCGCTTCTTCAAAGGTTGTGACTTTTTTAAAGTCGATACCGGTTTTTTGTTTGATTAAATCATTCATTGAAATCCATTTAAATTTAGTTTTGAAGTCAATAGTTTTTCCATCATAGGAAATGATGGCTGAACCAGTTGCTTCTTTAGCGACATATCTAATCATTTTCTCGGTTAAGTCACCGATGCCTTTTAAATCTGAGTAGGCTTGATATATTTCGATACTGGTGAATTCTGGGTTATGTGAAGCGTCCATACCTTCGTTTCTAAATAATCGACCGATTTCATACACTCTTTCCATTCCGCCGACGAGCAAACGTTTTAAGTTAAGTTCTGTGGCTATTCTTAAATAGAAATCTTTGTCTAAAGCGTTGTGGTGAGTAACAAATGGACGAGCAGAAGCACCACCTAGGGTTGGAGAAAGAATTGAGGTTTCAACTTCGACGAAACCTTTGCCATCTAAGAAATTTTGCATGGAACGAATAATCTTTGGACGAGTGAAGGCCACTTTGCGGGCTTCTTCGTTCATGATTAAATCTAAATATCTTTTTCTAGAACGTTCTTCAACGTCAGTTAAGCCGTGAAACTTTTCTGGAAGCGGGTGCAAACATTTTGTTAAATGAGTAAACTTTTTTGCTTTGATGGTTAGTTCGCCAGTACGTGTGAGATTCATCACACCGGTAACGCCAACGATATCACCGATATCCGCCATTTTGAAAAGTTCATAATTTTTTGCACCCAAACCATCAAGTGCTAAATACACTTGCATATTGCCAGTTTTATCTTGAATGTTCATAAAAGAGGCTTTACCCATTCTTCTAATCGCCTTAATTCTTCCAGCGACAGAAACTTGCAAACCAAGCTTTTCCAATTTTGCAGCATCTTTGCCTTTGCATAGTTCTCTAATTTCCAAAAAGGAATGAGAAACTTTATATTTTTGACCAAAAGGATCAATTCCCAATTCTTGATACTTTTTCAACTTCTCGAGACGGACTAATTCTTGGTCGTTTAATTCTTTGATATTCATAGTCGTACGCTGTTAAAAACAGCTTTCTCCTTTCAAATAGTGCCGTTAATAGTATAGACAAAGTCTTTGACTCTTAAAAGTCAAATCATAAAAAGCCCCAAATATGAGGCTTTTAATACATTGTTTTTAGAGAGAAAATCAGCTTAAAGTAGATTGTTGTTGAATTCGTCTAAGATATTAACAAGTGATTGATAGGTAGTCAAGGAAGTGGCTAAAATCGTTCTTAATATTCTTGCATTGGCAAAGCCAGAAAAAAATTTAGGAGCAATGCCACGGTAAATGCGCATCGCACCAAATTCTCCTTTTTCTTCGATCAAACTTCTAACCAACGCTAAGCAGTAATCGACTTGTTCTAAAAATGAGGGATTTGGTAAGCGTTCTTTAGTTTCATAATAAGTTTTAATTTGCTTGATTAAGAAAGGATTGCCCATTCCGCCACGCGCTACCATGACCGCTTCTGCTCCGCTTATTTGTAGAGCATTTATAGCATCATCAAGTGTATAGATATTGCCCGAAACCATTAAAGGAACTGACATTTTGTTTCTTAGGTCTTTAATTAAATCATAGTGTGGTTCACCAGCATATAATTCTTTTCTTGTTCGAGCGTGAATACCGATTGCATCCACCCCAGCTTTTTCAAGTTCGTTAATAACTTCCATAAAGTTAACTTCGTTATAGCCCAAACGAATTTTAGCGGTCACTGGCTTATCAGTCACACTTTTTATCGCACGAATAATGTCTCCGCAGTTTTTAGGATTAAGCATAAGTGCTGAACCCGCCCCTGTTTTAGTGACCTTGGGTACTGGGCAACCCATATTAACATCAAAAAAATCTATATCAGGATTGATACTTAGGGCTTTAAGGGTTGCTTTCGCTAAATTTTCAGGTTTAGCACCAAAAAGTTGGACACCAGTTAAAGTTTCTTCTTTACGGTATTTAACATAAGATTTTGTTTCGTCATTTTCATAAATTAAACCCATGTCAGAAACCATTTCTGTGACGGCGATATCCACACCAAAAGTATTGAGATACTTGCGGTATCCTTCACTGGTGACCCCCGCCATCGGGGCGAGCACCACTTTGCCTTTAATGTCAAATTTTCCTAATTTCCACATAGTAAAAGGAAGGCTTGAACCTTCCTGTTATTTTATATTTTTTCGCCAGCAGGTTTAATTGGAGCAACAGGTTCTACCGGGGCCTCAACTACTGGCTCGTCTTTTTTCTCTTCGCGTTTGAGACGACGATTTTGTAATAAGTAGTCGATTTCTTCAGCAGTAATTTGTTCAAAGTCAATTAAGGTTTTGGCTAAGAGTTCAACATCTTCTTTGTTTTCCTTAATGACGCGCAAAGCTTCTTGGTGAGCATTTTCAATAATATTGCGCACTTCGTTATCAATCTTTAAGGCTGTTTCAGAAGAGAAAGCTCTTTGAGAAGAGGTGTAGTCTCTTCCTAAGAAAACACTACTTGTATCTCTTTCATATTGAATTGGTCCAAGAGGTGACATACCTAGTTCGCACACCATGATACGAGCAATTTGAGTCGCTACTTGAATATCGTTTTGAGCGCCAGAAGAAATATCGTCAAAAAATGTTTCTTCACTAGAACGACCTCCTAAGTAACCAACGATTCTTGCTTCGAGTTCTTTCTTGGTTAATAAGAAACGATCTTCTTCAGGTGTCATACGGACGTGACCACCAGTATTACCACGTGGGATAATGGTGATTTTTTGAACGATATCAGAGTGTGGATATTTTAAGCCAATAATCGCATGACCCGCTTCGTGATAAGCAATTAATTTCTTTTCGTGTTCACTTAAAGAACGTGAAGATTTGGCTGGGCCAGCAACACGACGGTCAATCGCTTCATCAATATCATCAACATTAATCATTTCTCTACCAGCACGAATTGCCAAGATGGCTGCTTCGTTCATGATATTTTCAATATCAGCACCGGAGAAACCGACGGTTCTACGAGAGATGTTTGCAAAGTTAATATCTTTATCGAGTTTTTTGCCACGAGAATGGACTTTGAAAATGGCTTCTCTGCCTTTTCTATCTGGAAGAGAAACAGTGATTTTTCTATCGAAACGACCTGCTCTTAATAAGGCTGGGTCAAGGACGTCATCACGGTTAGTAGCAGCAATAACAATAATGCCAGCATTATCATTAAAGCCATCCATTTCGACGAGTAGTTGGTTAAGAGTTTGTTCTCTTTCATCATTACCACCGCCTAAACCTGCGCCTCTTTGTCTACCGACAGCATCGATTTCATCGATAAAGATTAAGCATGGAGCATTTTCTTTAGCGATTCTAAACATGTCACGGACACGTCCAGCACCGACACCAACGAACATTTCAACAAAGTCAGAACCAGAAATGGAATAAAAAGGTACACCAGCTTCACCAGCTACGGCTTTAGCTAATAATGTTTTACCACATCCTGGAGGGCCGACTAAAAGGACACCCTTAGGTAATTTTGCACCTAAACGTGTAAATTTCTTTGGTTCTTTTAAATATTCTACAAGCTCGCTCATTTCGGCTTTTTCTTCATCCGCTCCCGCGACATCATCAAATTTGACTTTACTTGTATTTACTCTACGAGCACGTGAACGATTAAAGTCCATCGCTTGTTTGTTAGATGAATTAACAGAAGACGACATTCTTGAAAACAAGAATAAGGTCAAGACAATTGAGCTACCGACAATCAAAATGAATGGACCCCATTCATCCCACCAAGTGGATTGATATGGGTCAATAGCATCGTTCAATTTGAAGCTTTCACCATACTTATTTTCGGCATAACGAATGATATCAGTAATAGTGACAGTTTCGTCAGCAACACCATTTTCATCTAGGTCAACACCCCAGGCTAATGGTTGGTGGTAATCATCGCGGTCAAAAACGACTGAGTATGTACCTTTTACTTCTTTGTTAGTTGAATCTAATTCGGTATAACGTCCTTGAAGAGTGACAGTTGTTTGCGAACTAATTTGTGTTACTTCGGTGATGTTACCGTTATAAAGCATATTCACGAATTTATGTTGACCGGGATTATAGGTATTATTTAAATTTGAGAAAATTGAAAAGGCGATAATGGCGATCACAGCAGCGACAAGTAATATTGAAAAAATGAAACTTTTTGAGACAGGCTGCGGTTGTTTGTTATTAGTTTTTTCGTCCATGTATTGTCTACCTCCTAATAAGCATTGTTAATATTATAATAATATTTCTTCGGGCATTAAAGAAAAAAGCGCCAAAGTTTTATATCTTAACATAGAAATTACAATTTGCATCGATGATAAAATCATTTTTGTATCTGGGTACGTAAATAACTATACCATAACGATTAATAATTATTGGCCATCTTTTCCGCAAGTATAAAGGCATCTTCCAATCAATAAAAAGGCGGCGCAATGTTTTGGTGTAATTTTTTATCCTGTATTCATCTTTTGGTTGAGCGTTTCTAATCGTTAAAGGATAGTCAGTTTCTTTAACATTTCGATTGCTCGAGTCACCAATAAAATTTAAGAAAAAATAAGGTGTATCAAGCATGCCTGGAAAATCTAATGAATAGGAAAAATCATCGTGCTTTTTGGGTAAACAAAAAACGAATTTATCATAGTGTTTTTGAAACAAGATTCCATCTACTTCAAGCGTGATATTTGGTGTCTTAGAAATTAGAATTTTTCTTATTTCAAGACCTTGCTTTTTGGATAACTTAAAGTCAGGTTTTAAGGCTCTTGCTTCAAGAACAAGCGCGTACAAAAACTCAACATCATTTAACCTTAATAAGTCATCATTATATTCTATTTTAGTTCTTGAAATCTTCGTAATAATCTCAAGCAAATTGGTATTTTTATTTTTGATCTCAATAATGTATTTTTGCCTTTGTTCATTTGTTAATTTTTCGATAATTTCATGACGAATTTTGTTGCGCAAAAACTGGTTAGTGAGATTAGATTTATCAATCGCATATGGCACACGATTTTCTTTACAATAATCTAATAGTTCCTTCTTCGAAAAGTCTAATAAAGGACGGATGACAGATATGCCAAATATAAAGGTTGAATCCATAATTCCATATGAAAGGACGAGGTTACGTCTACTCGTTTGCATCAGATACGTCTCAATTAAATCATCTTGGTGATGGGCCACTAAAACAGCATTGAGTTGTCTTTTTTTTAAGACATCAGCAAAAAAGCGATAGCGGATATCACGGCACTTTTTTTCAAGGTTACTTTTACCTAATGATTCTTGCACATCATAAAGATGAAATATGACATTATGTTTATCACAATAAGCTTTGAGATTTTCTTGTTCGTAAGTAGACTCTTCACGCAGATGATAATTGACATGAGCCACCTCAAAATAATAACCTTCTTTTTGCAATATTGAAAAAAGCGCCATTGAGTCAGGACCGTATGAACACGCTAATAAATAACGTTGACTTTTATTGAGGTTAAGCATCGCTATTTTCTTTCTTGGTTAAGATTTGTTCATAGACTGGAAAGTCTCTTTTATAACGTTGGATGAAAGTGATTTCGACATTTAAAATTCGGTTGCCTAAATGCAGTTCTAAAACATCGTGATCTTTAACTTCACTTGATGGTTTAGCGACTCGACCATTAATCAAAATTTTGCCGCGTTCTGCTAGTTCTTTTGCGACGGTTCTTCTTTTGATTAATCCTGATTGTTTTAGTACTAAATCTAACCGCATTTTAAATTACTTCTTTCACTAAAAAATGTTTCTGAATTTCTAACAAACTCTTTAAAATACTTTCTAAATCACTAATCCATTTAGCACGCTTACTAAGTTGTATTCTAAAGACATTACTAGCATAACTGATTTTCACAAAAGCTAAAAATGGTATTAGTGCTTCGAATAAAATATTGCCGATTCCGCGAATGTTTATATATTTTTCGCCTAAAGTAATTTCAAAAAATCTTGGTTTTTCCTCGAGTTTGGTTACTTTAGCTTCTCTAGTTAATAAATCGATATTGCGTTTCATAAAAAGCATATCGACTTCTTCTGGTAAGCGTCCATAAATATCGCGTGTTTTTTGTTTAATGTAAGCGAGATCTTCTATTGAAGGAGCATTTAAAATTTCTTGATATAGTTCAATCTTGTCGCCTTCTTTTGCGTAAGTATTAGGAATGTAGGCATCAATACTTAAGGTTGGATTAAAGTCCACGACTTCTGGTTCGTGATAAGTGCCCTCCATTTTTTCTTTGATCGATTCATTAAGCAATTTGATATACATATCTAAACCAATTGAATCAATATAACCTGCTTGTTCAGGACCTAATATGTCGCCTGCGCCACGAATCATTAAGTCGCGCTGTGCAATCTTATAACCGCTACCTAGTTCGGTAAAGTCTTGTAAAGCTTTTAAGCGTTTTTGCGCTTTTTCATTTAAGATCTTATATGGACTATACATTAAGTAAGCATAAGCAATTCGGTTTGATCGACCTACTCGACCTTTAATTTGATAAAGCTGTGATAAGCCATAGTTTTCACTATCTTCAACAATAATCATATTAGCATTAGGTACATCAATGCCGTTTTCGATAATAGAAGTCGCGACTAATACATCGATTTCTCCTTCATAAAAACGCATCATCACATCCTCAATATCTTCTTTATCCATTTGGCCATGAGCAACACCAATTCTGATGCTTGGCATCATTCTTTGTAGTTGCGAAACACGGTTATATAAAGTCGCGATATTGTTATGCATAAAAAACACTTGCCCATTACGTCCTATTTCTCTTTCGATTAACTCTTTAGCAATTTCTAATTTAAAGGGGGTAACATAAGTTTGAATTGGCATTCTATCTTGCGGAGGAGTATCAATTTTAGACATACTCCTAACACCGATTAAAGAAATTTGTAAGGTTCTGGGAATTGGTGTAGCGGTGAGAGTTAAAACATCGATATCTTTTTTAAGTTCCTTGATCCGTTCTTTTTGTTCAACACCAAAGCGTTGTTCTTCGTCAATTATTAATAAACCCAAGTCTTTAAATTTCATTTCTTTAGAAAGTAAACGGTGGGTGCCAATAATTAAATGCGCTTTGCCAGAACTAACCTCTTCAAAGTATTGTTTTTGTCTTGCGGCTGAAATGAGACGAGAAAAAATCACGACATTCACATCAAAATCTAAAAAACGTTTACAAGCTAGTTCGTAGTGTTGCCTCGCTAATAAGGTAGTCGGACATAAAATTGCCACTTGCTTACCTGAAAGTATTGCTTTAAATGCGGCCCGGAAGGCCACTTCAGTTTTGCCAAAACCGACATCACCACACAACAAGCGATCCATTGGTAAAGGAGCTTCCATATCATCTTTAATTTCTTGCAAAGCACGATCTTGATCGGGTGTTAAAGGATAAGCAAAACCATCTTCAAATTGTCTTTGAAAATCGTCATCTTTTTGGAAAGGAAAGCCTTTAGCTTTGCTTCTTTCTAAATATAGTTCCATTAAGCGTTCGGCTAGTTCATTAACTCTTGCTTTCGCTTTCTTCTTGGTGTTTTCCCAATCTTTACTATGTAAATGCGAAAGTCTAGGGGCGGAGCCTTCTTTACCTAAATATTTTCTAACTAATTGGAATTGGGCTAATGGAACATATAAAAACTCATTACCCCAATAGGCAATTTTTAAATAATCTTTATGCATGCCATCAACTTCTAAAGTTTGTAAGGCGACGAATTGACCAATGCCTTGATATTCATGAACGACATAGTCGCCTGGTTCTAGTTCTTCGTAGCTTTTTAAGATGGTTGCTTCTTTAAAACGATTATCAAATCTAGCGGTTCTAACTTTTTCATTAAATAGTTCAGCGCTAGTTAAATAAACGATCTTTTCATCATTTAACACAAAACCACTAGTTAAGGAAAGAGAAGTAATACCGACAGGCACATCATCTTGAATATCAAAACCACCTATTTTTTCGTATTCAATTTTTTGTTGATCTAAAGTTTGTTCTAGTGTTAATAGATGCTCTTTATTATTAAGTGAAAGTACCACTTTGAATTTATTGGCTAAGTATGAACCGATTATATTTATCGCATCGCTTGCTTTACTAGCTTGAAAAGGAATATTTCTAACACCAAAAGTAATCGAAGCCGGACTATCAACAAACGTACTTGTAGTAATATTATGACGATAATCCACTAAGCGATGTAAATCTTGATATATTTCTAATCGCGGCAAGGCTTTGCCATTTTCATATAATTCCATCAAATAAGAATGAGAATCGTTTTGTAATAACTCATTTGAACTATCTAAAGCGGTTGTATCTACTAGTACTTTAGTAAAGTTTTGGCAATAATCAAAAATTGAATAATGATTTTCGCTCAGATAACCAAAATATTTATATATTTTTTCATCAATCTGGCCATTATGAATTTGGAAAACCAAATCATCAATTGTGTCTCTAAGACGTTCAAAGTCAGTTAGCGATAAAACACCTTGGCTTTTTTCTAAAGACGAATATAGTTTTTCAGAAAGATTATTTTTTTCTTCTTCGCTAAACAAAATATCGCTTGCCGGTAAAATAGTCACTTCATTAATTGAAGAAATTGAAGTTTGTTTAGCTAAATCAAAATAACGAATACTTTCAATTTGGTCATCGAAAAACTCAATTCTAACTGGATAATCAGTATTAACTGAAAAGATATCTAATACATCGCCTCTAACGGCGAACTGTAAAGATTGATCAACTTTGTTGACATATGAATAACCACTAGCGACTAATTGTTTTCTGATGTCTGGCAGATGATAGTGTTGTCCTTTTACTAAAGAGAAGGTTTTATTAACAAAGACATTAGGAGCGGGTAAATATCGTGTTGCGCTAGCTAAATTGGCTACAACAATAATATCGTTTTTATTATTTATTTCGTTTAAGACAAACAAACGATGAGCAGCCATTTCTTTTGATTGCGCAATCGTTTCAGCGCGAATAAGTTCGTCACTTGGAAATAAATAAACTTCTTCTTTAGATAAAAAAGACACTAGCGAAGCATAAATCTTTTGCGCTTTGAAAAGATTACTAGTCACGATTAAATATGAGCCTCTTTTAGCTTTATATGAAGCAGACACTAAAAGAGCAATTCCGTTATTATCATCAACGACAAAATGGCCCTTTTTTGTTAAGAAGAGGGGGATTACTGGGTTATTTTTTAAGGTGTCAAAAAGGTTCAAAATATTACCCCTTTGCTAGTTGAACTTGTTCATCGCCCGATCAAAATTAGACTTAATGGCCTCCTTAATTGCGCGCACGGCGTCATCGAGCGCTTCTTCAATCAAAGGCATTTCTTCAAGCAAAGGTTTTGATAAGACAAAGTCGATAGTGTCATCTATCGGTTGACCAATACCTACGCGAATGCGTTTGATTTCTTCGGTTGATAAACAATCAATGATGTTTTGCATGCCTTTATGTCCACCAGAAGTACCATTTTTTCTTAAGCGAATGATTCCTGGAGGTAAGGCCATATCGTCGAACACAACTATAATATTCTCAATAGCGATTTTAAAATAATGCGCTACTTCTTGAACTGCAGTTCCTGATAAATTCATGAAAGTGGTTGGCTTAAATAACATCACATCTTCATTAAAAATGACGCCACGTCCTAATAAACCATGGAACACTTCTTTATTAACATCGATATTAGCTTGATCTGCTAAGCGATCGATGACCATGAAGCCCATGTTGTGACGCGTGCGTTCGTATTTTTTTCCTGGATTTCCTAAACCAATAATTAGTTTCATAAATTATCGCTGTAATTATAGCAACATTGCCCACATTTATAAAATATTAATACTTCATTTATGATAATAAGTTGGTTATACTCTTGTAGTATGAAATTCAAAGCTTGGTTAAAAAAATTCATTGCCGGCTTAGCAATTGGAACAGGCGCAGCAATTCCTGGAGTATCTGGGGCAGCAGTTGCCGTCATCTTCCGTGTATACGAAGATATCCTTGCCGCGGTTAATAACTTCAGAAAAAAATTTGGTTGGGCATTAACGGTGCTTATCCCAATTTTGCTTGGTATTGCGGTGGCAGTTGTTGCTTGTATTATTTTATTTTCCTATGCCTTCGAACATTTAATGTTCGTCTTAATTAGTGTTTTTGCTGGTTTCTTAATTGGTTCATTCCCTGGTATTACTGACGAAGTCAAAGGTGAAAAACTAAATAAACAAAACGTTTTATTCTTAAGCCTCGGCATTATCTTTGTGGCAATGCTTGGTGTCTTAAGTGTCATTTTAGGTTTAAATAACTTCGGTCCTGCTGAAGCTTTCCTTACCATGCCATGGTGGTTATATTTAATTTTAATTCCCGTTGGTGCGATTGCTGCTGTTGCTTTAGTCGTACCTGGATTATCTGGCTCATTCTTCTTATTGCTTCTAGGTTTTTATCGCCCGCTTGTCGACTATACAGTCTTGTGGGTGAAAGAAATTTTAGGGCTTGGCACCACGCAATCGTTCGCGCATGTGCTATCATTAATTGGGATGATTGGTTGTTTTGCGATAGGTTGTTTAATAGGTGTCGTTTTCATTGCAAGACTGATGAACTTATTACTCAAAAAATATCGTACCCAAACATTTTTCACCATCATTGGTTTCGTCTTAGGTTCAATTGTCATTTTATATTTTAATTACGATATCTTTAATTACTATCGTGTCTGGATTGATCCAACCTTAGGCGATACATTTAACATTCATCCATTGATGCCTTTCTATATTGAAATGATTGTCGCATTCGTTGCCTTGGTTGGCACTGCATTTTTAAGCAACTTGTTAATCAAAGCACAAAGAAAACAGCAATTAGAAATAAAACAAGACGTGAGGGAATAAATTATGATTGAAATTAAATTTGAGGTCGATAACTATCGTAGTGCCGCTTATGACGGCGATAAACTAGTGGGAATGGCAGAATTTTCTGTTGCCAACGATGTTTGGACCATCACCCACACCGAAACTGACCCAGCATATGGCGGTCAAGGCATCGGTAAAAAACTTATTAAGTGCTTAGTCGAAGAAGCGAGAGCTTCGAAAGTAAAAATTATACCGCTTTGTTCATTTGCGGTTAGAGAATTTGAAAAGAACCTAGATTATCAAGATGTAAAATTTGAGGATTAGTTTTCTAATCCTTTTTAATAAGCTTCGAAAGAGTTAATATAAGTCTAGTGAAACAATATTTACAGCAACAATTTATCCATCGTTTTACTCACCAACCAGAAAAGTGTTTTAGTGTTGGTGGACGCTTTGAGGTACTCGGTAATCATACTGACCATCAACACGGCATATGTTTAGCTGCCACTTGTGATTTATCTATTTACGCTGCCGTAAGAAAAAGAGATGACTTAATGGTCCTTTTATATAGCGATGGTTTTGTCCCTTGTAGTGTTGATTTATCAACTTTAGAAAAAGAGGCTGATGAAAAAGGTCAATCTTCTGCACTAATCCGCGGTATTGCATATTACTTAAAAAATAATGGCTATGAAATTGGTGGCTTTGATATATTTGTGACAAGCCAAATTCCAAACGGCGCTGGTGTCTCTAGTAGCGCTGCGTTTGAAATGCTAATCGCCACTATTTTTAATCATTTATTTAATGAACAACGTATTAATTTCATAACCTTAAGTAAAGCTGGTCAATTTGCCGAAAATGTTTACTATGAAAAGATGTCCGGATTATTAGATCAGATTGGCGTAGCATATGGTGGCTTAGTTTATATTGATTTTGAAAATATTAATGAGCCAAAAATTGAATCATTAGACTGTGATTTTTCTAACTATCAGTTTTTGATTGTTAATACCAAAAAAAGTCATGCTGACCTTTCGCCTTTATATGAATCTATCGTTCATGATATGCGTGATGTCGCTAATTTCTTTAATAAAAAGTATTTAAGAGAAGTAAGCGAGCAAGACTTATACAAACACGAAGCAAAAATCATCAATAAACTCGGCTTATTACCATATCAAAGAGCGATGCATTTTTTCCAAGAAGATACTCGCGTTAAAGAAGCTTATGAAGCGATTAAGCGTCAAGACATTACTTGCCTCATCAGTTTAATGAATGAGTCATGCATCTCTTCTACTAACTTATTACACAACATGTATGTCGATGATATTAGTGGTTCTCCGCTTGAAGCATGTGAACTTATTAAACTTGCTTCAAATCAACAAGCAGGCGTGAAAATTAATGGCGGTGGATTTGCCGGTTCAGTCATTGCTTTAGTACCACATAACTTTCTATATCAAGTCGTCAAAATATGCAAAGATCAATATGGCGATAGCAACGTCTTCTTAGTCAATGTTCGTAATCTTATTCCCAGTGAACTTAAATAATGGGGGATTAATATATGTCTCAAAAACTTGGTTGGCGTAAGTGGCTAACTTTCATTCTCGCAGGCTTTGTCGGTCAACTAGCCTGGTCAATTGAAAATAATTACCTTAACGTTTATGTCTTTGATGTCACTGCGCGGTATGACTTTATTCCCGTGATGACCATTGCAAGCGCTGCAGCGGCCACCATTACGACCCTATTCATCGGTGCTTTAAGTGATCGGCTTGGCAAAAGAAAATTATTTATTTCATTTGGTTATATCCTTTGGGGTATATCCATACTTTTATTTGCCTTTTTAGATCCAGCCTCTTCACTAAATATTGTTGCAAACAATGTGTTTTTAGCCGGGACGATGATAGTCATTATCGATTGTTTTATGACCTTCTTTGGGAGTAGCGCTAATGACGCAGCTTTTAACGCTTTTGTGACCGATACGACCTCTGAAGATAATCGCGGTAAAGTCGAAAGCGTTTTATCGGTTCTCCCTTTACTGGCCTTAATCATGGTTATTTTGATTGCAGGATTTTTTGTAGATGTACCGGATGGAGACTTAAAAAGATGGGACATATTTTTCTATGTCTTTGGTGGGATTACTTTATTCGTCGGTATTGCGTCACTTTTTCTTATTCCAAAAGATACGGCTGTTCCTAATAAAGCAAATTATTGGGGTAACGTCATCTATGGATTTAGGCCAAAGGTGATTAAAGAAAATCCAGTATTATACATTACCTTATTAGCATTTACTGTTTTTAATATCGGTTTACAAGTATTCATGCCTTTTTTCATTTTATATGTACAAAACGTTTTATTAATTACCGGTAGTGACTTCACGATTAGTTTAGGTATTGTTTTACTTGTTGCTAGTGCATTAACTGTTGTCTTTGGTTTATTCATGGACAAGATTGGTAAAAATAAAATAATGATTCCAGCGCTAGTAGTTGGTGCATTAGGCGGTATCCTTGTTTTCTTAGTGCCAGCTAATCAAGACATTACTATAGCAGGAATGGTCATCGGTGGCACTATCTTAATGACCGGTTATTTAGTTAGTACCGCCGTTTTAGGAGCGAAAATAAGAGATTATACACCAAGTACTGAAGTCGGCTTATTTCAAGGCGTACGGATGATCTTTTGTGTGCTTGTACCGATGGTAGTTGGTCCTCTTATCGCCCAAACTTTATGTCAAATAGGTGGCCAATCATACACTAATGAATTTGGCCAATTAGTGTACCCACCAAATAAGTGGCTGTTCTTTGTCACGGGTGTCATCTTCTTAATGGCTATTGTTCCCGTTATCTTTATGATGAAAAAGGAAAAACAAATAAGAAATGAAAAATAAAATTCCACTTTCTGAATACCCACGTCCACAGTTAAGACGTGATTCATATTTATGTTTAAATGGCATTTGGGAATATGCGATCAGAAAAGAAGCAACTATTCCTGACACTTTTGATGGTAATATTCTTGTCCCGTACTCCCCAGAAGTCGCCAAAAGTGGAGTTAATAAAACCGTTTATCCCGATGACTTTTTGTTTTATAAAAGAAAACTCGACTTTCCTGAAAATTTTATAAAAGATAAAGTCATTATTCATTTTGGGGCGGTTGACCAAATTGCTGAAGCATTTATTAACGGCCAATTTGTTATTAAACACATCGGTGGTTTCCTCCCTTTTAGTGTCGACATTAAACCTTATTTAAAAGAAAATAATAATATTTTAATTGTGCGCGTTATTGATACAACCAATACCTCTTATCATTCCACCGGCAAACAAGTACTTAATCCAGGAGGCATTTGGTATAAACCACAATCGGGTATATATATGCCGGTTTGGCTAGAAAGCGTTAATGACGGGTATATACAAACTATAAAAATTACCCCAGATATTGATCGACAAATTGTGACCATCAATTTTGTTTCTAGTCTTAAAGAAGCAACATTAATATTAAATAAAAATAAATACAAATTAATTGCCAATAAAAATAATGAAATAAATATTAATAATTTACATTTATGGTCACCAGAAAATCCTTACTTATATGACTTTGAAATTAGTAATGACGTGGATAAGATTTCTTCATATTTTGCGATGCGTAAAGTGTCGCTCATGAAAGTCAATGGCTATAAATATATCGCCTTAAATAATATGCCATATTTTAATAAAGGTGTTTTAGACCAGGGCTATTATCAAGATGGTTGGCTTACTCCTAATAGTGATGAAGATTATATTAACGATATTAAGCTCATAAAACAGTTAGGTTTTAACGTTTCTAGGAAGCACATCAAGATTGAATCATTAAGGTGGTATTATCACTGTGACCGTCTCGGCTTACTTGTTTGGCAAGATTTTGTTAATGGGTGCACTAAATATAATTATTGGCTTAATCAAGTCCCACTGTTTGTTAGATATAAAATTTCTGATAAAAAACATAAACTCTTTTTTAGAAAAGAAGAAGCAGGTAGACAACAAGCTTATCAAGAATTTTTAGAGACGATTGATTTACTTTATAATTCGCCTTCTATCATCATTTGGACAATATTTAATGAAGCATGGGGACAGTTTGATACTAAAGAAATATATGAAAAACTTAAGCAGGTTGACCCAACTAGACTTTTTGATCATGCTTCGGGTTGGCACGACCAAGGTTCGGGTGACTTTAAGTCGATGCATATTTATAAATGGAAAATTAAAGTGCCTGCTAAATATAAGCTTAAGAAGCGCGCTTTTATCGTCAGTGAATGCGGAGCCTACATTTTAGATAAACGACTTAAGGAAGCGAGCAAAAAGGAAGGTTTCATATATCTTTTATTCAATAACAAAGAAGACTTTCAAAAACAATACCTTAAATTTATTAATATGGAAATAAAACCTAATGTCAGTAAAGGACTAGCCGCTTTTATTTATACGCAGTTTAGTGATGTAGAAGAAGAGATGAACGGCTTCATTACTTATGACCGTAAACAAATAAAAGTCGATGTCCCTTTAATCAAAGAGGCTAACGACTTTTAATTTTTATTGATGATAAATTTTTAAATTAACCGAGTTTTAATTTCTTTTGGTAAACGCGATATATCTTAACTGAGGCAAATGACTTTAAGTTATAGCCTGGTAAAGAGAAGGCAAAAAATGCTAGCGTGCGATAACGAATCTTGTTGAAAAGCTTTTTATCATGCGCTTTAAGTTCCTTGAAAAATTTCTTATATGCTTTTTTACGGACGGCTTTATCTTCTTTAGTGCCGACGATCGTCATAATCGTTGTGCAGCACATGACCATTAACCAGTGAATCATATATTTATATAAAGGTTTTGGGAACGTTTTGAGTTCATCCAAGGTATAAGCCTCAAAGATAATTTTATAAACGCGCATTTGTTGCTCGTAACGTTTACACATTGTTTTATAGTTAATTGATTGGTCACTTCTACCGATGAAGTAATGATAAAAAACTATATCGTGATAAAAGATTTTGCCCATATATGGGAAGGGCACATAAGCATAAATATCATCGACATAAAAAGTATGGTCAGGTAATTCCATCTTTGATTGTTTAAGTTTATCAAGACGATACATCAAAGAGTGCATTAATAAAACAGTATCGAGCTTGAACTTAGTCATGTCTTTCCATTCAATAACTTCTTCCGCTTTAATAGACTCGCGATAATGCATCACATATTGTGAATTGTCATTCGCGTTTTCATACATATAGTTATTGATATATAAATCGATATTAACGCCTTCTTTCATATGGCGTTTAATTAAGTTAACCATATCAAGAACGTCTTTAGTTTCAACCCAGTCATCACTATCGACGACTTTATAAAAAATGCCAGTGGCATTGCGAATGCCGGCCATAACGCCTGAGCCATGACCACCATTTTCTTTTTGGATAGCTTTAACAATTGTTGGATATTTAGCTTCATATTCCGCGGCGATATTTCCGGTCGCGTCTTTTGAACCATCATTAACAATAATAACTTCAATATCGTCTCCAGCAGCGACTAGATTATCGATGCAATGACGCATATACTCTTGCGAGTTATAACATGGGACTGTAAAAGTAATATATTTCATACAAACACCTCCTGGTTTTTCCAGTAATAATATTTAGTTAATTAACGAAAATTAGCAAACTATTTGTTTAAAAGTGACTCTACAAATTGGAGAGCCTTCTCTACTATGATATCCATATTGTAGTAGGCATAACCTCCAAGCCGTCCACAGAAATAAATATTTCCTTTTTGTTCGGCTAATTTAACGTAATTCGCATATAATGCGGAATTTTTTTCATCGTTGACGGGATAGTAAGGATCATCTCCTTGTTTCCATTTTTGTGAATACTCTTTTGTGATGATAGTTTTTTTATGTTTTTGGCCTGGTTCGAAATGTTGATGTTCGGCGATTCTAGTATACGGGATTTCGTATTCCGTATAATTAACCACCGCATTACCTTGATAATCAGGCATATCAAGAATCTCATCTTCGAATCTCAGTGACCGCCATTCGAGGGCGCCGAGTTGATAATTAAAGAAGCGATCAATTTCGCCAGTATAAATGATTTTATCGGCGATATTTTCTAACTCTTCACGATGGAGCAAGAAGTCGGTATTTAGTCTTACTTCAACTCCTTCAAGCATCTTCTCAACGATTTGTGTGTAACCACCTTTTGGAATACCTTGATAGGTATCATTGAAGTAGTTATTATCGTAAGTAAATCTAACTGGAATGCGAGAAATAATAAATGGTGGTAATTCAGTGCATGGTTTGCCCCATTGCTTTTGTGTGTACCCTTTAACGAGCATTTCATAGATGGTAGTACCGACCATAGAGATAGCTTTTTCTTCAAGGTTTTTTGGCTCTTGAATATTAGCTTCTGCAATTTCTTTTTCGATGATTGCTTTCGCTTCTTCAGGACTTTTTACTCCAAAAATTTGTTCGAATGTGTTCATGTTAAAAGGCATGTTATAATACTTGCCTTTATAATAGGCTAATGGCGTGTTAATAAAATCATTGAAGCTTGCAAATTGATTGATGTAATCCCAAATCTCCTTTTTGCTTGTATGGAAGATGTGTGGTCCATAACGATGGACTTGGATGCCTTCCACTTGTTCAGTATAAATATTGCCAGCAACGTAATTTCTTTTTTCCACTACCAAAACACGATAGCCTTTTTTTGTTAATTCATAGGCAGCGATGCCAGCAAATAAACCAGCACCAACAATTAAATAGTCATACTTGTAAGTCATGGCACAATTATACACGAAATAATAACATTTAAAACTGATAGTTTTTATATTGACAAGTTCGCAT
>CAZSEU010000013.1:6892-9718 GCA_964606005.1 uncultured Staphylococcaceae bacterium | reverse complement strand
ATACACGAAATAATAACATTTAAAACTGATAGTTTTTATATTGACAAGTTCGCATACGAACTACATAATATTAGGCGTATGTATAATAAAGATAAAACTTTTTCAAAGAAAGAAGAAATATCTCTTCTTGTTAGAGTTATCGCCAAAGAATTCCGTTCAGACTTTCAAATGCGACTAAATGATTACGGTCTCACTGCGCAGCAGGGCCGTATTCTTTTTCTTATTAACTGCCGAAGAAATGAAGGCTTAACCACCCGTTCGGTTGATATTGAAAAACACTTCGCCCTGACTAAATCAACTGTTCACGGTTTAGTCGAAAGAATGATTAGGGCAAATATCCTATATAAAAACCAATATGCATTAAACTTAACTGAATACGCAGAAAGTATTATTCACTTCGTCTTAGAAAAGCGAAGCGAATGCTTAGAAAAATTATTTGTAAATCTCAGTGAGGAAGAGATAGACACTCTATCTATCCTATTAAATAAAATTAACATTACGAAAGAAGAAAAGGAGGAAAAGAAAAAATGATCAAAGCGATTATGAAAGTTTTTAAAAGCGTTAGAAACTATAAACCTTACGCGATTATTACTCCTTTATTCATGATTGGTGAAACGGCAGTAGAAAGTGCCTTGCCATTTTTTATGTCTTTCTTTGTCGGTAAGATTGAAACAATTACTCACATCTATGAATTGTTGCCCTATTTTCTCATTCTCTTAGCCTTAACCGCTGTATCGATTACTTGTGGTGTGATGGGTGGCAGATTTGCTTCGATCGCTGCTAGTGGTTTTGCGAAAAACTTAAGAAATGATTTATATGAAAAAATCGAAAGTTTCTCTTTTGAAAATATCGACCGCTTCCAAGCTTCTAGTTTGGTAACAAGAATGACTACTGACGTTAGTAATGCACAGATGTCATTTGGCATGACGCTTAGAATTGTTATTCGCGCACCATTGATGCTTATTTTTTCCGCAGTCATGGCTTTTATTACTGGTGGCCAAATGGCGTGGTTATTTATTATTACAATTCCAGTGCTTGGCTCTGTTTTTGTGGTTATTGCTCGCTTTGCGATGAAATATTTTAGAAGCGTATTCAAACGTTATGATGCGTTAAATGAATCCATTCAAGAAAACGTCTCGGCCATGCGTGTTGTTAAATCTTTTGTTAGAGAACAATACGAAAAAGAAAAATTCGCTAAAGCTTCTAACAATATCGCTAGTGACTTTATTAAAGCGGAAAAAATTGTCGCTTACATGAACCCGATGATGAATACAGCTATTCACGTAGTTTATTTGTTATGTATGTTCTTATCTTCGATGATTATCTTCAATACGATCAAAGTGCTCGGTCCGGAAGAATGGGCTTGGGGCGAACTAAGTATTCCTCAAATGTCCGCGCTTCTTACTTATGGCATCCAAATCTTAATGTCGATTATGATGATTTCGATGATCGTCACGATGTTAGTTATGTCTTTAGAGGCTATTCGTAGAATCGGAGAAGTGCTTGACGAAAAACCAACCATTGTTAATCCAGAAAACCCAATTACTGAGGTAGCAGATGGTTCAGTCATTTTTAATAATGTTTGTTTCAAATATAAAAAAGAAGCGGAACGTTATGCAGTAAAAAACATTAGCATCAACATTAAGTCGGGTGACTTCGTTGGCATTATCGGCTCTACTGGTTCGGGTAAAACAACATTGGTTAATTTAATATCTCGTTTATATGATGTCAGTGAAGGCACTTTATTAGTCGGTGGTAATAACGTAAAAGATTATGACTTAAATACAATTAGAGATGCCGTCTCGGTTGTCTTACAAAAAAATTATTTATTTTCCGGCACCATTCGCAGCAATATGCAGTGGGGAGATAAGTTTGCGAGTGATGAAGAAATCCTCAACGCGATTAATCTCGCGCAAATTAGTGAAGTCGTAAATGACGAAGAAGGTTTAGACCGTGTTGTTGAACAGGGTGGCACAAACTTTTCCGGCGGCCAAAAGCAACGTCTTTGTATTGCTCGCGCGGTCGTAAAAAAACCTAAAATTATTATTTTGGATGATTCTACTTCGGCGGTTGATACTAAAACTGATAAGAAGATTAGAAAAGCTTTAAAAAAAGATTTACCACACATGACCAAAATCGTCATCGCTCAAAGAATTAGTTCTATCGAAGATGCTGATCAAATCATCGTTTTAGATAATGGTGAAATCAATGCTATCGGTACACATAAAGAACTTCTTAAGACAAACGAAATATATCAAGAAGTTTATCTTTCTCAAACACAGAAAGGAGGCAATTAATTATGGCAATGGGTCCTAGAAGACGCGCATATGGTAAGCCAAAAAAAGGTACCATCAAACGCTTAATCAAATCACTTTGGTCTAATTTCAAAGCGGAATTAATTATCTCCTTAGTTACTTTATTACTTTCTATTTTTGTTAATCTTGCTGGTAGCATCTTTGCTAACTTCATTACACAAACTTTAACCGAAGCTATTAAGGAATACACAATTGATAATACTGTTAATGCTTTCACAGGTTCTTTTAGAATTCACTTATTCGAAGCTATTCCGGTTAACACTAATATCACTCAATTAGTCATCATGTTAGCGCTCATCTACTTTGTTGGTGTTTTCTGCTCTTATACGTGGAATAGAACGATGGCCATTGTTGCGCAGAAGTACTTAAATTACTATCGTATCCAAATGTTTTCACACATGCAGGATTTACCGATTAAATATTTCGATACCCATCAAAATGGTGAAATCATGTCACTATACACAAACGACATCGATACGATTAGACAGTTTGTTTCTCAGTCTTTACCAAA
>CAZSEU010000013.1:0-6792 GCA_964606005.1 uncultured Staphylococcaceae bacterium | reverse complement strand
TATACACAAACGACATCGATACGATTAGACAGTTTGTTTCTCAGTCTTTACCAAACATGTTAGCCACTGGCTTAACCGTCATAAGTACTATCTTTGTGATGCTTTCTTTCTCAGTTTGGATGACGTTAGTAATCTTATTAGGAACAACAGCGATGTTCCTAAATACAAAGTTCATCGGTGGTAAGGCTTCTCGCTACTTTGTTGCTCAACAAAAAAGCTTAGGCAAAGTTGAGGGCAATATTGAAGAAAGTATTACTGGTTTAAGAATTATTAAAGTATTTACTCACGAAGAAGAAAGTTTAAATGATTTTAAAGCTATTAATGAAGAACTTTGCAAAAATATGACTGTCGCTAATATTCATGGTAATATCATGGGTCCAATTAATGGTAATATCGGTAATATCATTTACGTATTAGTCGCACTATTAGGCTGTATTTTATACGTCACTCCAGGCACTTATAACTTATCAATTACCGGAGGTCTTAGACCGATTACCGCCTCAACTTTCTATGCTTTACTAGTTTCATTTTTAATGCTATCGAGAATGTTCTCTAATAACGTTAATAACTTCTCACAACAAATCACCTTTGTGGTAATGGGCACAGCTGGAGCTTCTCGTTGCTTTGACTTATTAGATGAAATAGCCGAACAAGATCAAGGCTATGTGACCTTAGTAAACATCAAAAAACATGAAGATGGTACTTTTGAAGAAGTAAATGAAAAAACTAGAGACTATGCTTGGAAACATCCGCATAAAAATGGCACTATCACTTTTACCGAGCTCAAAGGCGACATCACTTTAGATAAAGTTGACTTTAGTTATGACGGTAATAAGCTTGTCTTAGATGATGTTTCAGTTTATGCGCATCCTGGCCAAAAGATTGCTTTAGTCGGTGCTACAGGCGCAGGCAAAACAACGATTACCAATTTAATCAACCGTTTCTACGATCTAGCAGATGGCAAGATTCGTTATGATGGTATTAATATTAATAAAATTAGAAAAGCTGACCTACGTCACTCATTGGGTGTTATCTTACAAGATGTAAATTTATTCACTGGTACTGTCATGGACAACATCCGTTATGGTAGACTAGATGCGAGCGATGAAGAAGTTTATGAAGCAGCGCGAATTGCTAATGCTTACGACTTCATTATGCGTTTGCCGCAAGGTTTTAATACAGTGTTATCAGGAGATGGGTCTAACCTTTCGCAAGGTCAAAGACAATTAATTTCGATTGCTCGTGCCGCGGTTGCGGATACACCAGTAATGATCTTAGATGAGGCGACTTCTTCAATTGACACTCGCACCGAAAGACTCGTCCAAGCGGGTATGGATAAGTTGATGGAAAATCGCACTACTTTTGTAATTGCGCATAGACTATCCACTATTCAAAACGCAGACTATATTCTCGTTCTTGAGAAAGGCGTGATTATCGAAAGAGGTAACCACGAAAGCCTCATTGAAGAAAAAGGTACGTATTATCAACTTTATACTGGTGCCTTTGAATTGGAGTAATTATATGAATACCATCATCTTTGTTTGTCATGGCTCTATTTGCCGCTCTCCCGCCGCGGGATTCATCGCGAAGCAGTATTTAAAATCTCTTAATCGCGAACAAGAATTTAATATCATTATTAGAGCAACGTCCAATGAAGAGATTGGCAACGATATTTATCCTCCGATGAAAAAGGAATTAGAGAAAAGAAACATTAGCATTGAACCGCATAGTGCCACTCGTATTTCTCAAGAGGAATATGAGAATGCGGACTTCGTCTTTTACATGGATGCAGAAAATTTCGTTTCTTTAAAACACCAACTTAGGTTGACCAAAAATAATACTTTCCCGATTAATAAATGGACACCTTCTATTTATGATATCGAGGACCCTTGGTACACAGGACGGTTTGCACTCGTGTCAGAACAAATCACAATGTGTATTCATGATATCTTTGAACACATTTAGTTCTGGTATCCATGAGCCAAAACAAAAAACCGCTTATTGAGATGAGATTCAAATGTTAGATAAACTAACAGGAAGGATCACTTCATTAGGCGGTTTTTTCTTTGCTTATAATACAAATGCTAACACCTCTATATTTTGTTAACTTAAATCTATTAATAATATATTCTTTGTAAACTAGCGAATAAAAAAAGCAACGCAATTAAGCGCTGCTTCTATAATGTTGTTTTGCTTACTATAAGCGACGTGTCGCTGTGATTCTAACGGTGGAGTTATCAGTGATTTGACTACCGATTACCGCGATGGAGAAATCCGCATCATCTTGTAAGAATGATTTATACATATTGTCGTAAACCGGATTACCAGTATTCACACTATCGATCGCCTCATCAATGAAACTATCAAATGAAATTGTCATCTTACCATCGTTAGAGAAGGTGAATGCCCCGTCTTGAATCGTTTCCGCAAGAGTTTCAAATAAGAAAGTTCTTGTTCCTTCTGAAACAGTAAAGTCTTCTTCCTCTGCGCCAAAATAAATGTTTTCAACGTCATAGATGAGTTTTTCTGGGTCGGTATTAGTGTCATCGTTAGCCATTGCTAAAGTGATGATTGTTTCTAAGCCGTTTAAATTTAAACCTAAACTCATATAAGCATTTGCGTCAGTTAAGTTGATGTACGCATTATCAAGAGCGATATAGCTGACTTTGTAATCATCTTCTTCAACTTCACGAGTGAGGAAAAATTTATTGCCAAACAATTCTTGTGATTTTAAGAAAGTGTTAACGTCCGCTTCACGGATATTAGCTAAATCAAATTGATCTTCACCTGGATCATAATCTTGGAAGGAAGCAACTGAAGAAGAAACGATATCTTCTAAAGAAGTAGCAGTCACTAAGTTAAAGCCAGGATAAGTAGTTTTGTTGTTAATACCAATAATACTTAAATCAGCATCAGGCGCATTGTTTCCTAAGCCATCAAATTCATAACCATTAAACAAGTAGTCGCTCACTGTAGAAAGATCTGCTTCTTCGATTAAGCCAGCATTTAATAAAGCGACGAGTGCTTCTTTAATCACGTCTAAAGATAATTTCTTAGTTTCACCATCAATGGTCAAATTAGTGGTTGTATTATCATATTCCATTGGATAATAAACATATTGTCCATCATCAAAGTCATTGCCAGTTAATGGTTCTAAATCAACTTCAACACTTAATGCTTCATCGGCATAAAAATTAAAGGTAATTAAATTTTGATCAAAGAAATCATTTAAGAAAGTAAAGAAGAAATCGCTATCGCCTCCATCATCAGAAGCGACATCATTGATTAAGGCTTTTAAGTCGTCCATATAAATGAACAACTTATCGTTAGCTAAATCAAAGTGGAGATTAAAGTCTTGCGCAAAGTTATCCATCATATCATTGCTAAGGAACTGCTTAACAAAAAACATAATGACTTCTTTGAGTTTACTTATTTTTCCAAGCGTTAAGTTTTCAATTTGTAAAACCAAGGCTTCTTTTTGTTCCGTACCACTAGAAACCATTTCTCTAGATAACTTAACGGATAATCTAGCTCTAGTTTCGAAAAAATAAAACTTACCGGAAGCACTTAATTCATAACTATCGTCTTTGATATCGACAGCGAGTTGGGTGAGATATTGTGTTATTTCTGGGCTATCTTTTAAAGTAGCATTAATAAAGTTATTTAAGTCTGATTCTGTGACGGAAAATTTAACTTTCTTTTCACTGACAGTGTGGTCGAGAGAATCCATGACTAACGCATTGGTCCATTTCTCACCATTAAAGTTTTCGTCATATGTAACGTTCATGCGGCTTGCGTCAAAAACAAAGACAAAGAGCAGCGTGATTGGAATGACCACGAAAATAACCAAGATAATGATTAAAGATTTAATTAAACCTTTCATGGTTGTACCTCCTACAATCTATTTATTAATATCATACAAATAATGCGCTTCCACTAAAACAAAAATGCAACAAACTCAAGCAAGTGTGTTTTAATAAAACTATGAAAATAAAATGTAGACAATTAGTGGAATCAATCGTTGATATAAATAATATCAATATCAATGTCGCTGACATGTTGTGGTCGGCTTTTAGCTATGTCGATATTTTTTCAGTAGAGGTGATTGATAACTTAGTTACTGAGGGAAAAAGTGAATTTGAATCAATCATTGAAATCCTATATGACTTTTACCGTTTAGACCGTGATAACGAGGATAATATTCGGATCATGAATGAGTATTTTTTGAAAAACTTAAAAAAACTAAATCCTGAAGAATACTTAGCTAATCCGTATGTAAAAGCTATTTCTTCTGTAGGGAAAAAGGGTCCATATGTCTTAAAATATTTAACTTATTCGCCGTACCAACTGTTTGCTTATGATGACATTAAAGTGGACGATAAGTATCAAGAGATGTCGGCGATTGGTTATTTTGATACTGAATTTTCTTATCTTGCCCTAGTTAATAATCAAAACGTTTGGATGTCACTTAACCCAAACGAAATAGAAACGATGAAACCTTATATTGAAAAGGGCAAAGGCCAAGTTCTAGTGCTTGGATTAGGCATGGGATATGTGCCTTTTATGCTCGCGCTAAAAAAAGAAGTAAAAAGTATCACCATTATTGAAAAAGATCCGGCCATTATTGCTTTATTTGAAGAAACCCTCCTCCCTCACTTCATTAATAAAGAAAAAATTACGGTCATTAAAGATGACGCTCTCGCGTTTTTAAGAAAAAACAAAAAAGGCGAACTATATGATTATCTATTTGCGGATTTATGGCATAACCCTGATGATGGATTAGAACTATTCCTCGCTTTAAAAAGAATCAACCGCCACATCGACTGTTGGCTTGAAACTTCGCTATATGCTTTACTTAGAAGAAATATGATTACACTATTAGAAGAACAACTAGAAGGTAAAGATGAAAGTCATTATCGCTACGCGAAAACTTATTACGATAAACTTATCAACACTTATTATCAAAAAACAAAAAATCTGGTATTAGCCTTACCAGATGATGTTGATAAATTATTAGATAACGATAACTTACTAAAGTTAGCGCTTGATTAGACTACTTATCAAAATGGTAGTCTTTTTTATGTTTCTTAATAAAAGCTAAGTCTTTGAAAAACTTAATCGATGACTTAATTGGAGAGACGGTACTAGTTCTATCGTCTTGCCAAATAATACCTTGTTCATACATTGAAACGTTATTAAGTTTAGCAATATAAATATATTCGACATCAAAAGCAAAATTGGTAACTTGTTGCTTTTCAACAATCTTTTTAGCGATATCAGTTCTAATGGCTTTAAATCCACACTGTGTGTCTTTGAGTTTAAGATGAAACATCATATTAACGATTTTTCTACAACCCCAACCGATAAACACTCTTAACGCTGGTTGTTTCTTTTTTATAACACTGGTTTTAGCGTGTCTTGAACCTAAAACAAAATCATACTTTGGAATAAGTTTTAATACTTCTTGAATCGCACTTAAATCGGTGGATAAATCAGCATCCATAAAAATAACATAGTCACCTTTAGCGCGTTCAATGCCGTATTTTACCGCACCACCCTTACCACGATTTTTATCATAAGAAAGAGCAACTACTCCTGGAATTGATTGTATTACTTCCTTAGTGTTATCTTTACTACCATCGTTAACTAAAATAATTTCATGGTCGATAAGATTTTCCACTAAATAGTCTTTAACTTTATTAGCATTACTAACAATATCTTTGGCCTCGTTATAACAAGGGATAACAACACTTAATTTCATAGTGCTACTATTTTATCACGCGCGGATGATAAATAAAGCAAATATGCTATAATACATTATTATTCGAGGAATTGAATTTATGGAACTCAATAATTTAAAACAAAAACTACTTAAACTTGGAGAAAAAATTGGTTTACAAGTCCAAGAACATAATGAAGATGTCTTATCGTTACATACGGCGATTGTCGCTAAGGATTATTTTCCAGAAGCGGTTTACTGTCGACTAGTAGCCTATCAAAGTGGGACCATCCATTTATTTTTAACTTTTAATGAAGTGGAAAAGACAACTGATCGCTTATTTATAATTAATAACTTTAATGAAAATAACCCTTGGTTTAAGGCTTATATCACTACCATTAATGATAAAGACTATTTCGAACTACATTATTCAGCCTATGGCTTAAAAGAAGAAGACGAAGCTGTTGATGCCTTTGGTTTTATGCTCAATGCTTTGCTAGAACAAACTACAGTCGAAAACATTAGAGCAATTCTTGCCGATGAATAGATCTAGAGCGCTTAAAAAAGGTGAAGCAGGTGAAGCATTAGTTAGTAAGCTCCTTTCTTCTTCTCCTGACTTTCATTACTTAATTAATAACCTCATCCTTTTAGGGGATAATGGTGTGAGTCATCAAATTGATCATATCTATATTTCCAAAGAAGGTGTCTTTGTCCTTGAAACAAAAAACTACTTTGGAGAAATATTAGGTAAAGAAGAAGATTCTTTTTGGCTTAGAAAATATGTTCGACAAGGTAAAAAGGTAGTATCAACTTTTACTAATCCTATAAAACAAAATAAGTCGCATATTAAAGCAGTCAGACGCATTATTGGAAAAGATATTAATCTATATGGCTTTATTGTTTTTGTGCAAGCTAACGAACAAGATATCAATTTATTTAACGTTGTTAATCCTAATAATTTATTAGAAAGAATTAAACTATTAACTTGTGAAAATCTTTTATCTACTGATACTATAGAAAAAATTTACCAAACACTATTAAACTCAGAAGCAAATGTCAGTGACTTAACGCAC
>CAZSEU010000012.1:8188-28970 GCA_964606005.1 uncultured Staphylococcaceae bacterium | reverse complement strand
CCTGGACAATAAACGTTCCAAAAGCTATTTCTTGCTAAAGTTTCTACTTCTCGGTAGTCTTTTTTATTTTCTAAACGAATGATTACTTCGTTATTTTTCATATCCAAAATCTCCTTTTATAATACTGCGTTAACTCAGTAAGTAGAAGTAAAAACTCCTACTACGATAACGCAATATCCAAGGAAATATTTTTATTAATTTTTGAGGAAGTATAAATAATTAACATCCAATCATATGATAGGGGCATTTATATTAAAAACGAAGAACAATCAATATAAAGAGAAACTCCTATTAAAAAAGGTAGTAATTACTACACACAATTTAAAAAGAAAACACCGAATCGCTTCGGTGTAATCTTAACTATTTGCGAATTTGAGGTATATTAAATAACAAATTTGAGAATATGTACGTATGAGGATTATGGCTGCATCGCGCCAAATAGGACAAGCCAAGCGAGAAGTGATTTTGCCACTAAGCTTAAGATAATGTAAGCGCGTTCGCCGTAGAGGTAGTCTTTCCATTTACCAATCTTAAGATATTGAAGAATCATGTTGATTGGGAAGGTGTTGAATGCCAAGAAATAGGCGACAACGATAGCCCAAACAAACCATGGTACTTGACCGAGATCAGAGTTACCGACCATATAGATAATGATGACTACCCAAGGAGTAAGGCCAGCAATTGATCCAGAGATGAATGGTCCCCAGTTTAGTTTTTCGCCTTCCTTGCGTTTAGAGGCTAACTGCTCCATGCCAAGACCAAACAAGTTCATCGTAGCATTAACAACGAAAATTAAAAGCAGCGAAGCGATATCACGCACGCCGAATAAGGTTGAAATCAAAACGATCATAATGGAAGAACTTAATGCGTATTCAAACCAACGGAATTTGTTAATTCCTTTTTCGAGATCAGAATTATAAACATCGTTAAGATTTTTTGGAATAGAAACTAGAGCGTGAGCTATCGCAGAGATGATTAAGAAAGAAGCAACGAGAATACCAAATGGTAGGGTGAACAAATCTTTTGCGCTTTGCACTAGCGTCGTGCCATTCCACTCAAGGAATAGCTGAGTAATCACCGGTTGGAATTCTTGAATTTTTTGGATGACTGTCGTCGCAAGGATGAGCATGATGATACCTTGAATCAAGTGCAGTCCGCCCATGATCAGGTTAAAACGCCGAAGTTTAAAAAGTTTTTCTTTGTCCATAAATTATTCCTTTCAGTTAATAATCCTAATTCAAGTATAGCTTGAACGAATAATTTAAGTAAATAGATGTGTTTTGAAGCAACTTTAAATAAAATTAATTTAAATCAAGCTCCATTTTTTGCCTTAAATCGGCGGTTAATAGTTAATTACTAAGTTCCTTAAATAATTTCGGATTGGATTCTTTTAGTTTAAATAGAAAAAACCAAACTTCTTTAATATATTTCTCTGAGTGGTTTTAAAGCAAATTGAAGAATTACCAAAGCTGCTAAAAGAATTACTTCAACCACGGAAGCGAGCAACCCTTCTAACCCAGCACAAACACTAAGAAGTGTTAAAAATAGAAATAATAAACAATTCAATATTTTTATCGTTAAGTTTAATTTCTTTGATTCGACATAAAAATAGACAATAGAGGATATGGTAATTGCTATAAGCGTTACAAATGATAAAAGAGCGATAACGTTTCCAACTTTATAATCTTTTGAGTAAAAGAGAATATGATAAATATTAATTGAACCATAATCTTGAGCGGAATATATATGTCCAAAAAAATACCCATCTTTTTGATAACCATCGAACCAATGAAATATAAAATCAAAATAAGTAAATAATGCAACAGAAAGTGTAGTAATAGCAAAAGGAAGCTTCTTCTTGTTATATTTTTTTATTACGTAATCAGTATTCTCGCCAATTAATTCTTTTTCATCGTTTTCTTCATTAAGTAAATAATCTACCGAGCATTGAAAAAGTTTTGATAAAGTAATTAGTTTTTCAGTTTCAGGAAACGCAGCATCACTTTCCCATTTTGAAATAGATTGGCGAGAAACGCCAAGAATATCCGCTAATTCTTCTTGTGTGTAGTTCTTTTCTTTTCTTAATTTTTGTAATTTTTCACCAGTGGTCATGCTTTTTTTCCTCACCTTCGACAATTATATTACTAAGCGGGGCGCTTTACATCCACCAATTTGGAGTTTCTTTTACGTAAACTTCAGGTTGCATTTTATAAAATAAGCCACTTTTTAAGATTCAACACCAAATTAATGCAAGTTAAATAAAAAGAAACATTTGATAAGTCTTTAGATAACTTTGATAATTATTATGTTTTTCGACCGGTTCGGAGTGTATTTGTGCTTGTTTTTGATACGCTCATTAAGTGTCCGCAATCGTGTGATAACTCTTGTGTGTGCGTTCTTTTTTTATTGTATCGACTATGGCGAACGCAACACCAATGACCATCACTGAAAGTGCAATCCAATAATTCATATATATTTTCTCACCAACAAGAACAAATGCCAGAAAAGAGCCTACAAATGGAGCAACAGCATAAAAGGCACTTGTTTTAGCAGCACCTAATATTTTTTGTGCTCTCACATACACAAATATACTTAATCCATAGGCTACAAATCCCAGAAATAATGCAAATGCAATATACTTCATGTCTGGAAATTGTTCGCCAATTAAGAATGCAATAATGCACGATGAAATACCTGATCCTAATCCTTTTATTATGACGATTTGATAAGAACTTTTATTCGATATTTTCCTTGTACAGTTGTTTTCCAAACCCCAGCAAAGAGTCGCGGATAAAACCAAAAAAGACCCTAAGGAAAAAGAAAAACCTTCGCCGATATCAAAAGACAAAATGAAGCTCGCTACTGAAATGAATCCAATTCCAATCCATAGATATTTTCCAATACCTTCTTTGAAAACAAACAAGGCAATTAGAGCCGTTGCGACAATCTCAAAGTTGTTCAATAACGATGTCGATGAAGAAGACCCTAGATGAAGACCAACCATCATGAGAATCGGAGCTAAAATATCTAGGAGCAACATAGCGATGACATACGACGTATCATTTTTTCCTAGTCGTTCCTCTTTTTTCTCCTTTTTAAAGCGGAAAAGATATAGGATAGATATCCCAATTCCAGCCCCTAAATATAAAAAACCAGCCAAAAATACGGGCTCAATATGAGTCATCAGCAATTTAGATATTGGAGTACTTATTGAATATAGTACCGCTGCAAATATCGCTAAAGTGATTCCTAAAAACTTGTTTTTCATTGGCCGCTAATGTTCTTATATATTTAACCACAAAAACAAAACAAAGTGTCCGATTTGTTGTTGGATTGTATTATGTTTTTTCTCTTATCTCGAGAAAAGGTCGCACAGTGCCACTTGGCGTTTCTTCGTGCACCATATTGAAGGGTTAAAAAGTGTTCCACTGTTTAAAATTTAGGAGCTGTTGAATTTGGATTTTTAGTACAACTAATTAATTATCAACAAGATGCAATATTACTTTTTTATTTTTCTTTTTCTCTTTATATGTTCCGAACCGAGGCAAAAACACATTTTTACTCCAGCTGGGTCTGCCAAAAAATAGCTTATGTTTGCTTTATCGATTCCTAGTTTATCTCCTTCTTCAAAAGCATCAATGTTTGCGGCCTGGAAGATGAATTCCCACCCAATCTTCTTTTGTTCTTCAATCATTTTCTTAATTGCGGAATATTGATACTCAACCGATGAATTTTCAAGACCGTCTGTCATAATCGAAAAGATAGTATGTTCTGGAATAGTATCTTCGTTAAGTTGAGAACGAATTTCTTTAATGTGGTTAACAGCGTAACCAACAGCATCTAATAAAGCGGTACATCCGTTTGGTGAATAAGATTCGGTAGTTAACTCTTTAATGTTTTTGATATTTTCTCTATCGTGAAGTGTTTTTAGTTTTGTATCAAACAAAATAGTTGTTACCAAAACTTCTCCTTCCTCATTTTTTTGATCAGCAATCAATGAATTGAAACCACCTACTACATCTTTAGTTAAATGATACATTGACCCAGATTTATCAATGATGATTACTAATTCCGTTAAACCTTTTTTCATAAAATAAAATCCTCCTTGTTTAACACTAATATCATGGAGGATTTATTTATTAGTTTGGTCGCTTTGCAAGGGACATTTAATCTTCTCTTGGTTTCCAACCGAGAAGAGGTTCATTGCAAGATTCAAGCGCTTCATTAATTTTGTTGATATCGTAGTCTCCAATTTCAACATATGCTTTAACAATTTTATCTAATTTAATGGAATTAGAAAGAGAGTATCCAGCAGCATTCAACAAATCTAAAGCATCATCTATATCTAGTTCCATACCAATAATCAAACAAAAAATTGTAGCTTTTTTAGGTAAGTAATTATCCGTTGAAACTATTTTTGAAAACAATTTTCTAGTCATTCCACCTTTTGTATAAATTTCAACATTCGTCTTCTTTGACTTTCTTAAATATCTGAACAATATTTGTCTAAAGCTCTCATCTTCATTTATCTTAAAAGCATCTGGTACAAGGCATAGTGAAACACCTTGCATAAATTTAGGATTTCCTCTAGCCTGTAAACCTTTAAAAGGATAATGTTTTCTAGAAAAAACAATTCCTTTAGGTAATACTATATTCTTCTTTACAAAATTGTTTTTACAAACAGAGATGTTGTATTTTTTAACAATCGTTTTATCGACGGGATGATTTGACAAAATACCAATGGACATTTCTTTATCTTCAATAAAACGATAAATGCTACTGACGATTGAATTGTTTATCTGGTCTACTAAAATTTCTACTTTTTGATATCTTTTTGATTTTACAAAAGATAAAAGATATTTAATGTTAGAAAACGATGCTAATGAAAGCTTTTTTGTTCGACGATTCTCAAAATTTGATGACTCAACAATGTATAAGCTCATATAAAGTTTATTATTTAATTAATAGTCTTTATCGGTGTCTATGTCAACCATCAAAGCCAATATATGGTCTATAGTAATGAAAAAAGGTCTGACGCTAGGTCAAACCTTTTGTTATCTACTTATGCTTCCCGCATTTCTGGTCCAATAAACGGGGGGATTTCATTAAGTTGGTGCCCCCTGGCGGAATCGGACCACCAATTCATCCTTACCATGGATGCGTAATACCATTTTACTAAGGGGGCAGCACAAATCATTATACATAAAAGTGCTTCTATTTCAATAGAAAAACTTATTGATTATCTTCTCTTTCTCTTAGCGTAATTGTGGCTTGACGAATGATAAACCAGGTCACACATAAAATGTTAAGAAAGAAAAAGATACTCATTAAGCTTTGTAAGGCTAATGGAAATTCAATTGTACTAATATTGCCTAAATCATCATAAGTAATAATAGCTTGTGCATTCATCAATAATGAAAGAACGACTGTGGTAATAATTGAAAACAATCCAACAATCATTATTACTTTTTGATACAAATCAAATTGACCAAGCTTCATCCACCATTACTCCATATAAATCATACACATAACTCTCAGTGATTTTTACTTTGACAATTTGGCCTTCTTCTAACTTTTTATTAGCGGAAAAGACAATCTTACCATCAATATCATCTGGCGCGTTAAAGTAGCTTCTTAATAAATAATAACCGTTTTCTTTACCAATGACTAACCCCTTCATTGTTTCACCAAGATGTTTCTTATTTTGTGTATAAGAAATCTTTTGCTGTAAAGTCATCAAAGCATCTAAACGTTTTTGTTTAGTGGCTTCTCTAACTTGATGAGGAAAAGAATAAGCAATTGTATCTTCTTCGCGGGAATATTTAAATGCCCCTAAATGATCAAACTTAATTTCTTCAACAAACTTCATTAAGTTATCAAAGTCTTTTTTTGTTTCGCCAGGAAAGCCAACCATAATCGTCGTTCTTAATATAGCATTGGGCACTTTTTCTCTTATTTTCCTAAATAAGTTTGTTAATAAAGCCTTATCACCACGACGATTCATCGCTTTTAAAATGTTATCTTCTGAATGTTGAATTGGAATATCAAAATAGGCGGTTAATCTTTGTTCCTTAGCGATTAAATCAATTAGTTCGTCACTAATCTCATCGGGATATAGATATAGTAAACGAATAAATTCGAGTTCTTTAATTTTTAATAAACCCTCTATTAAATCCACGATTGTTTTTCTTGGTGTAAGATCCCAACCATAACGCGTGGTATCTTGTTCAAGAAGAATAATTTCTTTATACCCCTTACTAGCAAGTTCTTTTGCTTCTTCAATAATACTTTCGTACGAACGAGAAACATATGGTCCACGAATTAAAGGGATCGCACAGTAAGTGCAGTTATTCGAACAACCTTCACCAATTTTTATATAAGCGGAATAGCTCCCAGTGGACACTAGGCGAAATTTATCGTTTAACCCTTCATAATTAGTGACTGGTTCGCCAATCGAGGCTAGTAGAGTAGTAAAGCGGGGATAATCGCGAATCGGAATCCATAAATCTACTTCAGGGATTTCTTTTTTAAGCTCTTCGACATAGCGATTCACTAAGCAACCCGTCACCACGACTTTTTGAGACTTATTAATATTATCTAAAATGACCTCAATGCTTTCTTTTTTGCTAGATTCAATAAAGCCACATGTATTGATGATAATAATATCCGCTTCGTCTTTATTGGTGACGATTTGATAATGGTTTTTAATTAATAATCCTAAAATATTTTCACTATCTACAAGGTTTTTAGGACACCCTAAAGATATTAATGCAACTTTTTTCATTATTCACTCCGTAAAGCAATGACAGGATCTTGTCTTGAAGCGTGCATCGAAGGAATGAGGCCAGATAGCACGGATAAGGTAATACTAAGCGCTAGCATGATGGCGATAATCGGTAAAGTTAGTACCGCAATCGCTGGAATCTCAAAGAGTGAGATAACGACATTTATAACCACACAAATTAGAGCGGTTAATATGAGACCAATAATGCCGCTTAGTAAACCAGTAATGAGGTTTTCAGCAATAAATAGACGTGAAACGTCTTTCTTGCGCCCACCCAAAGAACGAATGACGCCAATTTCTTTAACTCTTTCGATGACGGAAATATAAGTAATAACCGCAATCATAAAGCAAGAAACGACAAGAGAAAGGGAGGTAAACACCACTAAGGCTGTCGTAATAATCGTAATCATGTTATCGATGACCGCGATAATTAAAGAAATCGTATCGGTATAAGTTAATTCATCACGCTCCGATAAGGTTATTACTTTTTCTTGTACTGTCCCATCATATAAAACAATGTCGCCTTCTTCATTCCATGAATCTAAATATTCCGTTACTAAATCTTTTTGCTCAAAGTTATCTGGATAGATACTCATTGTTTCTGGTAACTTTTCTAAGGTATAGGTTTTATTCTCATCTTCATCAAGATGGGTGACAATTTTTAAACCACTTAGTGCGCGGAGATATATGCCGTCTTGCTCAAGGTAGCCGCCACCCCCTCCAACACCACCAAACATGGCACCTAAAGCACCGAAACCACTAGCCCCGTTAAGAGAACTAGCATAGCCATCTTTGTTTTTTATCGGGTTATCTGGATCAGTATAATCAGTATATTTAAAAGTGACATAAGCATTATATGGATTAGATTGTTCTTGTTCACTGCCAATATAGGCTTCAATGCCGTAATTTTCATTTCTTACAATTTCACTATTATAAGCATCTTCCATATAACGATCTTGGAATGCTTTAGTGTAATAGACGCCTTGCGATAAACTACCAAAAGTAACTCCTTGCTTTGGTCTTAAAATACCGGCAATCGTCATTTCGCTTTTATCGCTCACTGCTTCAATATCAATTTCAGCGTCATATTGATAACCAGTAATTTTTTCTTCTCTAGGAGTCACGGAAACAGAAGCTGTCACTGTTGCAGTTGTTTGACTTGGACCTGGGTTAGTAATTAAAGTAGTTGAAGTTTCACCTTCGTTTAACGTTAAAGCATAAGTGGTTGTACCATCAATATTTTGGCCAACCCAAGGACCATAAATTGGATCGACATTAGGGTTTCTAGGTGTGGCGCGAGAAAAATAAATAACGTCAGTGCTAAATCCGGCCAGTTTTACGGCCGCGCCAGTTAAAATGTCACTGGCTTCATTGTATTGTAAAATAAATAGCTGCATCCCTACGGTATCAGTTAAAGTCGCACTATATTCAATATAGTCACGCACCTTAATATCATCATAGTGATACATAGAATCGTGTGGGACGTAATATAGTTTTTGACCGAGTAAGTCTTCATATTTAAAGGAAGTAGTATATGGATATAATTCATCTAACTCTTCGTCGGTCAGTGTGTTATTTTCATCGGATTTTGCAATGGCTTTTTGCGCGATGTTAATGACTTCTTCTTCTTCATAAAAACCGAGTTGCGCGAAGTTTAAGTCAGTTAAAGTGGTATTACTGCCCACCACTAACATGATTTCATTTTCACCTTCTGGGAAATGTGAATCACCTAATAAATCGTACTGTGAAAGAATGTAATCTCTTGCACCGGCTTCGCCAGGAATAAGTCGCATAAAGTTTGTAAATAAATCAACAAACGTGGCGTATTGTGAAAAGCCTTGGACAGTGGTCAGTTCAGCGACATAACGTTGTGTTAAGCCGTTAAGTGAGACAACCATCTCATCTTCTTCAGGACTTGGTTTCCAAGTAGTGAAGATGTTATTGGTGACATCAGCCCCATAATCTAGTGACATAGCGGAAACATATTGTTCGGGAATTTCTTTAACAAATTGCACTAGATCATCATTAATAGTGTTGGTTTTCACTTGTGAAAGGTCTTGATAACGTCTCATTAAATAATCAATCATTGAGTTTAAACCGACTTCACTATTTTTATCGAATTCAGGAATTTCAATTGAATTGTCGTCAGTTAAACCACTCATCAAAGATGAAAAGTCAATCGCTTCTTCTTGAATAGTAATTGGATAACTCGATAACATATCGTTTTGCATTGATCCAATATAACCACGGACGCCAGTAGAAGCGGCTAAAACGGTCGAAACACCGAATATGCCAATACTGCCAGCAAAAGCAACCAAAATAGTTCTTTTGGCTTTTGAAATTAAGTTAGCGATAGATAAAGAAGTCGCCGTCCAGAAAGACATTGAACTCTTGTTCTTATTTCCTTTAGAAGGTAGTTCCTTTTTGACTTCAGGTTTAATTTCTTCTTTACCATCAAAAGGACGACTATCACCAGTAATAACACCATCAATCATGTTGATAATACGGGTGGCATAGCGATTTGCTAAATCAGGGTTGTGTGTCACCATGATGACTAAACGGTCTTTAGCAACTTCTTTTAGTAAATCAACGATTTGCGTTGATGTTTCGCTATCAAGGGCACCAGTAGGTTCATCGGCAAGTAAAATTTCTGGATTGTTGACTAAAGCACGAGCAATGGCCACTCTTTGCATTTGTCCACCAGAAAGTTGGTTTGGTTTTTTCTTTTCTAAGCCTTTTAAGCCAACTTTGGCCAAAGCTTCATATGCTCTTTCTTTTCTTTCCTTCTTGGATACACCACCAATGGTGAGTGCTAGTTCGACGTTGCGAGAAAGCGATTGGTGACCGATTAAATTATATGTTTGAAAAATAAAACCAATCGAATGGTTACGGTAAGTATCCCAATCATAATCGGTATAATTTTTGGTCGATTTGTTTTTGATGATTAAATCGCCATTAGTGTAACGATCTAAGCCACCGATAATGTTTAATAAAGTAGTTTTTCCACATCCAGAAGGGCCAAGTACTGCCACAAATTCATTGCGACGGAAATTTATTGAAACACCGCGTAAAGCCCTGACGGGTTCCTGGTCTTTCATAGGATAATTTTTTTCAATTTTTACTAATTGCAACATAGTAAAGCCCCTCCTTCTCAATAGAGAAAATAATAAACACATATGGGGGTCATGTCAACTAATATGCACGTATATGCGTATAAAATAACTTATTTGCGTTTCGCTAAAGGATAGGATTTGCCAAAACTTTTTCTTATCGTCCAACAATCAGGGTTTTCTTTTAAGATATTTTGTGTAAGCGGATATTGCTTAACTGCACCTGATAAAACGCCAGCTTTTTGTAATACTGATTTAATTACTATAGGTTTAGCAAACAGCAAAATAATGAAGGTTACTAAAGCAAATGCTGCAATACTGAAGCAGGCTAAAGAAGCATAGAGAAAAAGGATATAAAGGAAAAATGTATCCTTAGTGAAAAAATAAGCACCAAGGGCCGCTCCACCAATTACCGCCATCACAATTGCGACTTTGGGTGAAACCTTTCTCATGCCTTCATAATCTTTTTCTAAACCTTTAACTTTGTTGTAGTTTTTGCCGATCTGTTTTTTATCTCTTTCCAAAAGCAAAACAACCGTACTATCTCTTTTTGGTTTTTCAGTACCGGCTTCTTGCCAACCAAACTTTCCGTAAAGAGCGGTATATTTGTCAATTTGACTAATTTTAATTCTTTTTTTCTTCTTTTCCATATTTGGCTTTCAATTCGTAAACTCTCGTTTGAATGTTTTTCAATCTTTCTTGTTCGTTTTTAATAAACGTTAATACTTGTTTACTACGAAAATAAAAGATGATAGTTGAAGAAAATAATAATAGCATCCCAGGGACGCAGAAAGCAAAGAAATAGGGAATGGTAGGAAAGTTATCGCCCATGAGCAAAAAAAGTATTAAATAAATAGTAAAAGCGATGAAAGATAAAGAAACGGCAGCAATAAATATCCACATCGGAATAAGTTTGGGTTCCATATCTTTTTCGATTTCCACTAATTGTTGGTGATAAGGAGTTTCGTTATCACGCGAAAAATAAAGAACGCTATCACCACTATTTAGTTTTTCTTCTTTGATCAATTCCCAGTCAAAAATCCCCATCAAGAAGACAGTGCGATTGACAGAAAAAGAATTAACTTTTCTTTGACTTTTTTCCATATTTTCATTGTAAAGGTTGATTAATATTCACACAAGTTTTATTTGTTTAAAACAAATTTATAAAGGTTGAATTTAAAACAATTTATTGAACAAAATAATTAGCCCATGTTACAATTGTAACAAGCGAGGTCACTCATTATGGGTTTTCATAAACACAATACAAAAGATTATATAAATATAGCGCTTTATTATTTAATGTCGAAGCATTCATATGAAGAATTAACAGTGACCGACATTTGCAAACAAGCTAATGTTTCTAGAATGTCATTTTATCGTTACTACAATAATAAAGAAGACATTTTTATTAATTATTGCGATGAGCGTTTTGAAGAATTTGTTCGCATCATTAATGAGAAGAATATCGCCGATGTCTATTCTTTCTTATTAGAAGTTTTTGGTTATGTCCATAAATATGCCCGTCAAGTCACTCTCTTAAAGCGTGCTGGCAAAGAAAATTTGCTCCTTCAAAAGTTTACTGATTATGGCTTATATTTGGCCACTAGATGGAATTTATCAGGCACTGAAAATATCGTTTTTAATCGCGTTGCTTCTACTTTTCTTGCTGGTGGGATTGCCAATGTTTTAGCGATGTGGTTCGATCTCGGTATCAACCTACAAGCCAAAGAAATGGCTGACATAGCCTATAGTATTTTCGGTGCTGCCGTTAATGAAAATATCAATAAGAAGAATCCAAATACCCCATTTGGAAATGCAAATAAAGAGAAAAAATCAGAAAACTAGACAGTGTATAAATTTGAGATTTTTTCGTTTTGATTACTAATTTTCTTCCTGTAATATATTGACACCATAGCATGTCATTGTAACTTTCAACGATAGATGCTAGGTCTATCGCCTTGATAGTTTTTACTTACATCATTTCTTACAGGAGGATTTTTTATGCTAAAGATCAAAAAAAGAGACGGTACTATCGAAGAATTTGATATTACCAAGATTGAAAACGCTATTGAAAAAGCGTTCATGGCCGAACACAAATTTTACAATCATGACATCATCGAGATGCTCGCATTACGCGTGACCGCTGATTTCAATAAGAAAATTGTAAATGAAGTAGTTGGCGTTGAAGATGTTCAAGATTCCGTTGAAATCGTTTTGATTCAAGCTGGATACGTCGATGTCGCACGTTCTTACATTATTTATCGTAAGCAACACCAAAAGTTACGCGAGATCAAAGAAACAAACTTAAATTACAAAAACGTTGTTAATAATTATTTGAATATTAATGACTGGCGCGTTAAAGAAAACAGCACTGTTACTTATTCTGTCGGTGGCCTTATTTTGTCAAATAGCGGCGCTGTAACAGCTAATTACTGGTTAAGTGAAGTGTATGATGACGAAATTGCTAACGCTCATAGAAACGCCGAAATTCACATTCACGACTTATCAATGCTTACCGGTTACTGTGCTGGTTGGTCTTTAAAACAACTTATTCAAGAAGGTTTGGGTGGCGTGCCTGGAAAAATCACTTCTTCTCCTGCTTATCACTTAAGCACCCTCTGTAATCAGATGGTTAACTTTTTAGGAATCATGCAAAATGAATGGGCTGGCGCTCAAGCTTTCTCTTCTTTTGATACATATTTAGCTCCATTTGTTAAGGTAGATAACTTAACCTATAAGGAAGTAAAACAATGCATCCAATCTTTTATTTATGGTGTTAATACTCCTTCTCGTTGGGGTACACAAGCTCCATTCACCAATATTACACTTGACTGGGTCGTACCAAACGATATGGCTGAACTCAACTGTTTAGTGGGTGGCAAAGAAATGCCTTTTAAATATAAAGATTGCGTGAACGAAATGGCGATGGTCAACAAAGCTTTCATCGAAATTATGATCGAAGGCGATGCAAATGGCCGTGGTTTCCAATATCCTATCCCAACTTACTCCATTACAAAAACTTTTGATTGGAGTGAAACTGATAACAATAAATTATTATTTGAAATGACCGCTAAATATGGTACACCATATTTCTCTAACTATATTAACAGCGATATGGAACCAAGTGATGTCCGTAGTATGTGCTGCCGCTTAAGACTCGACTTAAGAGAATTAAGAAAGAAATCTGGTGGTTTCTTTGGTTCAGGCGAGTCGACTGGTTCAATCGGTGTTGTGACCATCAATATGCCTCGTATTGCTTATTTAGCAACTGATGAAGCAGATTTCTATCGTCGCTTAGATCGCATTATGAATATTTCCGCTAGGTCTTTAAAAGTCAAACGTAACACCATTACCACTTTAATGGACGCTGGCTTATATCCATACACCAAACGTTATCTAGGTAACTTCAATAATCACTTCTCCACGATTGGCATAGTCGGTATGAATGAAGCTTGCTTAAATGCTCGTTGGCTAAGAAAAGATTTAACCAATGAAGAAAGCATTGCTTTCACAAAAGAAGTTCTCAATCATATGCGTGATAAGCTTTCTGACTTCCAAGAATTATATGCTGACTTATATAACTTAGAAGCAACACCTGCTGAATCTACTTCCTATCGTTTAGCTAAACACGATAAGGTTTTATATCCAGATATTATCGCTGCTTCTGAAAATGGTCATACCCCTTATTACACCAACTCTTCACACTTACCAGTAGGTTATACAGAAGACGTTTTCAAAGCTCTTGATATTCAAGATGGCTTACAAACTCTTTATACTTCTGGTACTGTCTTCCATTGTTTCTTAGGACAAAAACTTCCTAACTGGAAATCTTGTATGAACTTAGTGAAGAAAATTGCGGAAAACTATCATATTCCTTATTACACAATGTCTCCAACTTATAGTGTGTGTAAAGATCACGGCTACATTAATGGTGAAGAGTACGAATGCCCAAAATGCGGTAGAAAGACCGAAGTGTATTCTCGTATTACTGGTTACTATCGTCCAATTCAAAACTGGAATGATGGCAAGGTCGAAGAATTCCAACATAGAAAAGAATATGAATTAAGCAAATCTAAACTCACCAACAAAGTTACCGGTGTTGTTGGAAGCAAGGAAGAAGTTGAAACTCCCGCTCCTGCAGCGGCTGCTGAAATCTTACTTTTTGCCACAAAGACTTGCCCTAACTGCAAAATGGCTAAAATGCTATTAGATAATGCTAATATTAAATACAGCGTTGTCGATGCTGAAGAAAATATTGAAAAGTCCAAAGCTTTTAATGTTAGAAAAGCACCAACTCTCATCGTTCCAAAAGTTGAAGGCGGTTATGATGTCTTTGAAAATGCCTCTAATATTAAAGGCTATATCGAGGGATTGAACTAACTATGGTTGACGTCATTATCATCGGAGGCGGACCAGCCGGAATGAGCGCAGCACTTAACCTATTAAGAGCAGGTCATTCAGTCTTAATTTTAGAAAAAGAAAACTTTGGTGGACAAATCGCAAATTCCCCCAGAGTAGAAAATATTCCAGGCATTAAAGATATTTCTGGCTTAGAATTTTCCAACAACTTATTTGAACAAATTCTTGCTTTAGGAGCGAAGTTTGAACTCGAAGAAGTTACTAGAGTCATGAAAGTTGATGAAACATTTGATGTCACCACTAAATATCGTTCTTATCAAGCTAAAGCGGTCATCTTAGCAAACGGCGTCAAACACCGTAAGATGAACTTACCAAACGAGGAAGAGTTTGTCGGCAAAGGCATCTCTTATTGTGCGGTTTGCGATGGCGCATTTTATAAAGATGAAGATACTTATTTAATTGGAGACGCTAATACAGCATTACAGTATGCGCTTATGCTTTCCAATACTTCCACTAATGTTTACGTGTTCACTTTATTCGACCGCTTCTTTGCCGAACAAATTCTCATAGATCGTTTAAGAGAAAGAACTAATGTTCATATTACTCACAACATGAACTGCATTGCTTTTTTAGGTAAAAACGAACTTGCCGGTCTTAGATTTGAAAATACCAAAGACCACACTATTCACGATTATCCAACTAATAACGTTTTTATCGCGATTGGCCAAGTGCCACAAAACGATATGTTTAAAGCATTAGTTCAAACTGATGAACGCGGTTTCATTATTACTAATGAACGAATGGAAACTTCACTCAGTGGTTTGTTCGCAATTGGCGATACTAGAAAAAAAGACGTCTGCCAATTAGCTAATGCTTTCGGTGACGCCTCAGTTGCTTCGGTATTCGTGGATAAATACTTACATACTCATTAATTTAGTAACCGCGTAATTCCACTTCAGGAATGACCTTACTAAACGTATCCCTCAACATTTCGGCCTCTTTGGAGTTGACTTCATGGAGGCCTTTTTGTATACAACCTTCACGGTCGACAAACTTTTGTAAATATAATCTTTTCGCCCCTTTAATAAAGGATAGATATTGTTGTACATCCATATGTTCATGGAACTCTTTGACTAGTGTTGTTCTAAATTCATAATCAGGGGCACGATCAATAATCAATTTGATACTACGTTTAATCGCTTCTAAATCAAGATGCGATAAGCCAGAGGTTATTGCGTACAAAGAAGGAGTGTTTTTAATATCCATCGCTACATAATCAACTAGCCCGAGATCAAATAGTTTTTCTAACATCTCTGGGTTAGTGCCATTAGTGTCTAACTTCACTAAAAAGCCTAAATCTTTCACCGCTTTTAGTTTAACCTCCAAACCTTTATCAAGTGTTGGTTCACCACCAGAAAAAACTACCGCGTCGATTAAACCGACACGTGTTTTTAAATAATCAAGAATTTCATCAAAAGAGATGGCATCACTAGCATTTAATACGGAATCACCATTATGGCAAAACGGGCAACGAAAATTACATTCCTTAAAAAAAATAACACAAGCGAGCTTGTCTTGATAATCTAACAAAGAAAGGGTATCGATTCCGACAATTGCCATAAAATAAGATATTAATATATTAATATTTCGTTGTCTTAAAGTCAAATTTCAATATAATAAGAGATATATGAATTATAATAATATTTCTTGGGACGAATACTTTATGGGTATTGCTTCTCTTAGCGCCTTAAGAAGCAAAGATCCCAACACCAAAGTTGGCGCATGTATAGTTGACGATGACAACAAGGTCGTCTCAATCGGTTATAATGGCATGCCAAGAGGTTTAGATGAAACGCAATTATCCTGGAATAGGGGTATTGATTTAGATTCTAAATACTTATACGTTTGTCATGCAGAGTTTAATGCAATCTTAAACACTCGTAACGGAAGTGCCTTAAATGGTTGTAGGTTGTATGTTACTCTTTTTCCATGTAACGAATGCGCAAAAGCTTGCATTCAGGTAGGAATAAAAGAAATTGTTTATCTAGAAAACAAATACGCAGAAACCATTCCTACTCAATCAAGTAAAAAAATGCTTGAGCTCGCCGGCATTCAGCTAAGACAATATACGAGCAAACAACTTAAAGAAATTGTGGATGAAAAATTATGACCATTAAAGAGTACGTAGCGCTTAGAAAAGAAGAGATCAAAAACCTAGTGGCTACCTTGACACAAAAACCAAGTATTGCCATTGTCCAAGTGAACGAAGATGCAGGTAGTACTGCTTATGTTAGGGGTAAACTTAAAGATGCTGAAGAATTAGGCATCAAAGCTGAGCTTATTAAGCTTCCGCTTACCACTACTCAAGCCGAACTTCTTAAAGTCATCGATGAACTTAATAACGACGAGGTGCATGACGGTTTTATTGTGCAAATGCCATTACCAAAAGGCATCGACGAAGAACTGGTTAAATTATCAATTTCTCCAAAAAAAGACGTCGATGGTTTCCACCCTCTTTCTTCATTGATCGCTTGCACTCCTAAAGGGATATTAAACTATTTAAAACAAGAGCAAGTGCCGTTATTAGGAAAAAACGCAGTCATTATTGGCCGTAGCAATATTGTTGGTAAACCAATGGCTAGATTACTTTTAAAAGAAAGTATGAATGTCACTGTTTTACATAGTAAAACAACTCAAGAAGATATGGCTACTTTTATCGCTCACGCTGATGTGATTGTGATTGCTATTGGTAAGGCCGCTTTCTTAGATAATCGTTTTACTTATAAAAAAGATGCCACTATTGTTGATGTTGGCATCAATCGCACTGAGCAAGGTTTAATTGGCGATGCACTTCCTAATTTACCAGTTAGGTTACAAACCCCAGTTCCTGGAGGCGTTGGCTTACTTACTAGGCTCGCATTATACGAAAATTTATTAGAGATTAAAGGCGTTAGCGAATAGGTTAACGCTTTTTTCTTAAGATAGTGATTTTTCCTTTTTCTTTTTTTATTAAATGGCGTTCCACTAAGCTGGTTAATAAACGCGATAAAGTTTCTCTTTGTACGCCGATCGTCGCTGCTAAAGAAGTGACATTTTTAAATTCAATTATATTATTAGTTTTGCTGGCGTAATAAAGTAATTTTTCTTCTGCGGTATTAAATGAAAGTAATTGGATACGTGAGTTAAGTGATTTACCAAAGTCGGATTGAACTTTTAGATACTGCGTTAAAAACTCAGTATTATTTTGTAACAGATTAATTAAATTTTCTTTATTAATAAAAGCGACAACGCTTTTTTCACGAGCAATCACATCCCCTCTAAACATTGGATCACTAGAAAAAAGCAAATTATTACCAAAAATTTCTCCAGCGTGTAGGGAGTTAATTAATATTTCTGAACCTTCAAAAGAATAAGAAACGATTTCAATCTTACCAGAGATGACAATGCCGATTTGTTCGCACACATCGCCTTCATGGTTAATGACACGGTTTTTTTCGATTTGAAACCCTTTGACTAATTCATGTTCTTTTTTTGTTAATACGCTTAGAAGTGTGATTTTCATAATATTGTGTGATGTAGGTCACATATTATTATAAAGAGTTACTATATAATTACAAGTAGGAAATAAAGGATATTTATATATGAAAAACAAATTACCAATCATTGCCTTAATTGGCATCGCACTGACTGCTTGCACAACCACTAATAGCAGTTCTTCTTCATTTGCTCCAGCTTTTACTCGTGACTCAATCACAATCGTCACTCCAACTGGCGCACCAGCTTTGGCGTTTTATAATTACGCTGAACTGACTAACTTTGAAACAAACAGTAATCCAACCAATATTACTGCAATAATGTCCGCTGCTCAAAAAGATGTCATCGTCTTACCAACTAATGTCGGCGTTAAAACAATTGAAACTGCTGAAGCTCCATATAAGCTTGCCGCCACTATTACATTTGGTAACTTTTTTATTGCTTCATTAGGAAATGATGATAACGGCATTATGGAAGCTACTGATAACATCGTCGTATTTCAAAAAAACAATGTCCCGGATAAATTATTCCATTATATATATGGAACTACTTTAGATGCGGGTGTTCATTATGTTAATGCTGTTACTGAAGCTACCCAAGCTTTAACTTCCGGCACCTTTATTGATGAAGTAAGTGGCACAAGTAAAACTGCTCACTATGTCATGATTGCTGAACCAGCTTTTTCTACAGTTAGAGCCAACAAAGAAAATGTCACTATGTATGCAAATATTCAAGAAGAATACAAAGAGAAGTCTGGTGATTTAGAACTTTTCCAAGCTTCAGTCTTTGTCAAAAATAGTTTAACAGAAGCCACAGTAAACGGTTTCTTAACTTCTTTACAAGAAGATATTGAAGCGGCAATTGATGAGCCAACACTCCTAAGTACTGGTATGAATAAAGTCGCTAATGCTCAAGCTATTTTTGGTGTCGCACCAACAATGGCGGAAAACGTTTTAAGAAACGATAATGGCATGGGTTTAGGATTCAAACATGCTGGACAAAATAAAGCCGCTATTGATAATTTCTTAGCATTGTTTAATATTGAGGAGACGGATGAAGAGATTTATTTCTAATCGCTTTATTTTATTTGCTTTAGGGATCATCACCTTATTGATGGTCTGGTTTTTAATTTCACTTTTAGTCGACCGTAACGGAAGTATCTTTCCCTCCCCTTTCTTAACTTTTAATCGTTTATTAGTCTTACTTGGTGACCCTTATACTTATACTTGTTTATGGCACACCCTAATGAGAATGATTATTGGATTTTTAGCTTCCTTTGCCGCAGCTTTAGTTTTTGGTATCTTGGCTGGAAACCATCCTTCGCTATACCAATTTTTTAAGCCATTGATGGTGACGTTAAAAAGCGTTCCAACCGTCGCGTTGGTCTTCCTTTTTATTGTTTTGTTTACTCCTAAAGACGCACCGATTTTTGTTGTCATGCTTATTTGCTTTCCCATTATTTATGAAGCGATTGCTGGTGGTATTAATAATGTCGATAAGCAAACTGTTGATGCGGCTAAAATCGATGGCGCTTCGTATTTAAAAAGAGTTGTCTACATTAAGCTTCCATTAGCCTTACCATTTATGATTGTTGGTATGGTTTCGAGTTTTGCTCTATCTTTTAAGATAGAAATTATGGCCGAAGTGTTGACTGGTTATACAAGAAACGGACTGGGAAGTGCAATTCAATATGCACGCACAAGCAACCCTTCAGACATGGCAACCATTTTCGCTTACGCGTTAATTGCGATTATCGTCATGTTGATAGTTTCTTTAATTGAAGAAATCGTTAAAAGACAAATGGTCAAACGTTACTTAATTACAGAGCAAAAATGATAAAGATTTTTCATAAAGGGTATTGCATTTAAACGCGTTTTCAATAATAATATTAAAGCGCGAACAAACGGATCATTGGTGTAGCGGTTAACATGTCTCCCTGTCACGGAGAAGATCACGGGTTCGATTCCCGTATGATCCGCCAGCGCTTTATTTATATAAAGCAAAATTTGGCTCGGTAGCTCAGTTAGTAGAGCATCAGACTGAAAATCTGAGTGTCGCCGGCGCGCTCCCGGCCTGAGCCACCATTTATAAAAAAATCACTTACTCGTTAAGTGTTTTTTATTTTAAACTCCACCACAAGCGACTTGTATTTTGTTATAAAAGATGTTATAACATTTTACAAGTAGAATAGAGGATGTTTTATGGATTATCAAAGTAAGATTAAACGCATACGTCAATTCCTAAATCTCACACAAGAATCTCTAGCTCACGAACTTGGTGTTTCTTTTGCGACTATTAATCGTTGGGAAACGGGAAAAAGTCTACCAAGCAAATTAGCTTGCCGCGTGATTGATGAATACTATCGTAAGCATCACGTCACTGATTAGTAGGAGCATAGATATGAAAGCAAAAAGAAATCGCACAATTGATATATCGGTGGATGAAGGAAAAGAGTATTTAAGTAAGTGTCTTATTTTAGATTCAAAAACTTCGCTTGATAACATTATTAACAAAACAATAATTGGTGATGTTTTTAACGTCACTTCTTTTCTTCCTACTCAATTTGTGGACTTATTAATTGTCGATCCACCTTATAACTTAAGCAAAAACTATCATGGTAAGCAGTTTAAAAAAACAAGTGATGAACAGTATATTACATATACCGAAAAATGGATTAAGGCTGTACTTCCTTTATTAAAAGAAAATGCCTCTATTTATGTGTGCTGTGATTGGCAGTCCAGCCCAATCATTGGGATGATCTTAAAAAAATATTTTATCATTCAAAATCGGATTACTTGGCAAAGAGAAAAGGGAAGAGGGGCTAACGCAAATTGGAAAAACGGCATGGAAGACATCTATTTTGCGACGATGAGTAATAGCTATATATTTAACGTAGAAGACGTTAAAGTGCGTAGACAAGTAATGGCTCCTTATAAAGTTAATGGTGTCCCTAAAGACTGGGAAATGACGATAGAAGGTAACTTTAGAAACACTT
>CAZSEU010000012.1:0-8088 GCA_964606005.1 uncultured Staphylococcaceae bacterium | reverse complement strand
AATGGTGTCCCTAAAGACTGGGAAATGACGATAGAAGGTAACTTTAGAAACACTTATCCTTCTAACTTCTGGGATGATATATCAATTCCTTATTGGTCAATGAAAGAAAATACCGCTCACCCTACGCAAAAGCCAGAAAAACTTTTAGCAAAACTTATCTTAGCAAGTTCAAATCCTAACGACATGGTCCTAGATCCATTTTTAGGTTCTGGCTCGACTTCAGTAACGGCGAAAAAATTAGGCCGACGCTATCTTGGTATTGAACAGAACCCTCAATATTGTGTTTGGGCAGAAAAACGTTTAGAAGAAGCTGGAAAAGATAGTTCAATCCAAGGATACGTAGATGGTGTTTTTTGGGAAAGAAATACCAAGTATGCGCAAGAAAAAGGCAAAAGAAAAAGAGCACCAAAAACAGAATAGCCAAAACGCCTAACGGCGTTTTTTTCTATGCAGAAAGTAAATAAAAGACCACTCAAAGTGGTCTATTATTAGTCATTGACTTGAATAAGTGGAAATTATTAACTATTAATAATTCTCAGCTCTTAATTCAAAGTAACTCTTTGGATGGTTACATGCTGGGCAAATAGTTGGAGCTTCTTGGCCAACATGGATATGACCGCAGTTACGGCATTTCCAAATAGCAACATCTGGAGCAATAAAAACTTTGCCTTCTTTAACGTTTTTTAAGAGTTTTAAATATCTCTTTTCGTGTTCGGCTTCAATCTTTGCGACTAATTTGAATTTAGCAGCGATTTCTGTGAAACCTTCTTCCAACGCTTCTTCGGCCATTTTTTTGTACATATCTGTCCATTCATAGTTTTCACCGGCAGCAGCGTCGGCTAAGTTGTCAATTGTTGATGGGACACTACCACCGTGGAGATATTTAAACCATAATTTCGCGTGTTCTTTTTCGTTTTCAGCAGTTTCCATAAATAGGGCAGCGATTTGTTCGTAGCCTTCTTTAGCAGCTTGAGAAGCATAATAAGTGTACTTTGTACGCGCTTGAGCTTCTCCTGAAAAAGCGATTTGTAAATTCTTTTCGGTTTTACTACCTTTAAATTCCATATTATTAATTCCTTTCTTAACTTCGTGTAGACATAAACACGATAACTTATTTATTGTGATGTTACAATATAGTAATTGTATAACAATTAACTATTGTTGAGCAATTATTTTACTTCCTGTGTTTCTTTTGGAGGTTCACCATCTGGTAGTGGAAGTCCAATCTTCGCGGCTAAATCATCGACAAGTTTCTTCGCGCGGCGATAAGATAAATCACTCTTAATGCGTAACATACAAGGTATATCTTGGTATTTCTTAACTTCAATCTTTTCGACTGGGACGGTTGAACCGACATAGTCATCTGGATTTAAGCCAATATATAGACGGATGTGTTTGCCAACGATAGTAATAAAAGCATAACGTTGTCTTTGATGTGAGAAGGTATCGCCTGGATTCGAAAGACGATTCTTTAAGCCATACCAAGTAATATAATCGCGTAAGTCATAATATTTATGACGAATATCATAGTCACTATTTTTTACACGTGTTTCAAAAGATGGTTTCTTTCTTTTGCCTTTACCAGCAATACCGATGAGCGATTCTGGAAGGGTTGGATCGATTGGAGCTTCTTCTGGAGCTTCCTCATCTTCTTCATCTTCTTCCTCTTCTTCGATAATTTCTGGAGCTTCTTCTTCAACAACAGGAGCAGCCATGACGACTGGAGCTTCTTCTTCAATCACTTCTTCAACTGGTTGTTCAACTGGTTGTTCAACAGGCTCTTCAACGACCAGCGGAGCAGCCTCCGGTTGTTGTTCCACGCATTCGCAAGGCTCTTCGTTGTTGCAGCAGCATGCGCAAGGTTTATCTTCTTCGCAAACACATTGTTCTTCAGGGAGTAATGCTAATTGTTCTTCGATGAGAGCGCGTAAGGTATCTTCATCGACCACAGGTGAAGAGGCTGGTTTATGACGACAAGGTTTTTCCACGCCGGCAAACTTCTTGATACCGCGGAAAATACATTTAAATAATGGGCTAACAGGAGCATAGGCAAAATATAATGCAACGAGCGTTAGACCAAATGCACCTGCCATACCAGCAGTTGGAAGGGCTCTCAGCACTCCCATTTGAGCCATTGGGATAACAAGTATCAAAATGAATACTAAGCCAGCAATACTACCGCCGAGCAATAGAGCTGGTAAGATGAGAACAAATTTGAGTTTAACTGATGCAATGATAATTAATGTCAGCATCACGACGATGGCAATTAATAGTATTATTAAACTAATAAATGATAAAGCATGTGGGAATGCACTTGGTCTCCAAACGTTAATCAGGTAACCAATAGAGGCATCAAAACCATAGTTAAATGGTACACCGTTAAGATTAGCAGTACCGGCTGGAATATTAGTGGTAAAGTAACCAAGATATAATGTAATGCCGACTGCACCGGCTAAGAATATTGCACTGATCAAAGTGACTAACAAAGCCTTCAAGCCACGAACAACACTATGTTTAAACCCTTTTTCTTCCTGAATACAAGCACAAGTGTCTTTGTTATCTTGAACTGGTGCTTTTTCTTTAGGAACAACGATAGGCGCAGGTTGCTCTTCCACTGGTTCGACTTGTTTTTCTTCGCTAGGTTTTTCAACTTCTTCCACTGGAGCAACTTTTTCTGCTATTGGTGTTTCTACGACAGCAGGTTGTTCAACAACTGGGGCAGCTTCTTCTTCAGCCACTTCTTCAACAGGTTGTTCGTCTTTAACGACTACTAAACGGGACGCTAATTCCGCCCTAATGAGTTCACGGGCAGCCTCAACGTCTAAACCTGGTTCGAGTTGGAAGGTTGGACGAGGTTTCTTCGCACCGGCCATCATCTTGATACCATAAGTGAAACTCTTAATTAAAGGAGTAATTGGAGCAACAGCAAAAATGAGCGCAAATAAAATAGCGCCAACTGCGGCTGCACCACCTAAAGTACCAGCAGCTCCTAGCACACCCATTTCCGCCATCGGCACTACTAAGATTAAAACAAATACCAAAGCAGCAATTTCAACGGCAACTAGAAGGGATGGTAAAATTAAAAAGGCCTTCTTTTTCGTTAAGGCTAAAATGAGTAAGATTAAGAAACTGAAGACCGCAACAAGTAACAATACTAAACTAATAAACGCTAGAGCATGTGGGAATTGACTTGGTCTCCAAACATTGATGAAATAACCGAACGTGGCCGTTAAACCATATTCGAATGACTGACCATTAAGTGTGGCACTGCCTTCTGGAATGTAGTTGCTGAAATAGCTAATAAAAGCCACTCCCGCAACCGCAATCAAAAGGAGTACAAAACTTAACAAAGTCGAGCCTAAAGCTTTTCTTTTGACCATATTTTTTCTCCTTATTATATATAATAATGTATGATTAAATCGGCTCTTTATCAAGAGAGCAAAAAAATCTATATATATTATTTATATATAGACTATTTTTCCAACAAAAGCTTAGTTTTGTACTTTGTTCATTTTTAAGAAATGGGTTAAGCATAAAGCATTTCATACATTGTGTCGTTACATAGACTTAATTATCTTAACTAAAACCAATTTCCTTTTTCAAATGACTTGCTTTTGTTCTAACAAAGTAATAAAAGTTAGTGAAAAAACGTTAGTTATTTTTTATCATATAGACATGCTTACAAAACTAAAAGTTACAAACTTTGCGATTATTGAGGATTTGGAAATTAACTTTAAGACTGGTTTGACCGTCCTTACTGGCGAAACGGGTGCTGGTAAGAGCTTAATCATTGATTGTATTGGCCTTTTGCTCGGTGAAAGAGCAGCCACAGAAATGATAAGACAAGGGGAAGATAAGGCAGTCGTTGATGGTGTTTTTGACAACCAAGGACCATTAATTAAAGCTTTATTAGAAAAGTTAGACATTCCAGAAAAAGATGGGCAAATCGAAGTTAGGCGCACCATTTCTACTGGGAAAAACGTCATTAAAATTAATGATGTTACTGTTTCACTAAATGAACTTAAGGGGCTCGCCACCTTACTAGCTGACATCCATCAGCAGTTTGATATGGTGAAGTTGTTTGCTAGTGAAAACTATCTCACTATGGTGGATGGATTCAACCACCACTTGATTAAGCAATATCTTAATAAATATCTTGAGGCTTATCATAATTTAAAGGAGCAAAATGAGAAATACCAAGCCCTTGTAAGAAGGATAAATGAGTTTAATGCTAATCAAGATCAATACGAATACGCTTATAAGGAACTCGAAGCTATCGATTTAAAACAGGGCGAAGAAAGCGAAATCGAAAACCAAATATCTCTATTAGAAAACTATGATAAAATTTATAGCTTACTAATGGAAAATAAAGAGCTTGCAGAAGGACAAAGTCTTAACGACCTTTATCAAATTAAAGAAAACTTAAAAAAACTGAGCGAATATCAAGATGAATATAAAGCAATGCATGCACGTGTTAATGATTTATATTATGAACTTGAAGATATTTACGAAACATTAACTAGAAAACCTAGCCGCATGGAATATGATCCTGCTTTGTTAGATTCATTAATTGAACGGAGCCGCGCGATTGCTAATTTAAAAAAGAAATATAAAAAGTCTTTTGAGGAACTACTAAGTTATCATCAAGAACTAGGTGAACTACTCACTCATAAAGAAGACTATTCTATTTTATTAAAAGAAGAAAAGGATAAGTTCATAGCTTCATATCACACTACTTACCAAGCAGCATTGGATTTACATAAAGTCCGTGAACAAATTGGGCTTAACATCGCTAAAGAATTAGAAAAGTCGTTAGGTGAATTAGCACTAACTTGTCGCTTTGATATCGTCGTTAATGCTACTACAAGTGATGAAAACTATTCACTAGGTGTATTTAACGAAAATGGCATAGACGCGATTGAGTTTTATATTGAAACTAACGTTGGCGAAGGCTTAAAGCCATTAGCCAAGGTTGTTTCCGGTGGCGAGCTTTCACGTGTCATGCTCGCGATTAAACTTCTTTATATTAAAGCACAAAAAATTCAAACAATTATTTTTGATGAGATTGATACTGGCATTAGTGGCGACGTTGCTAATCGCGTGGCTAAAAAAATTAAAGAATTGGCAATCAATCATCAGGTGATTACCATTACCCATTTACCACAAGTAGCTAGTTATAGTGATCACCATGTCCGCATCGCTAAGACGATAAGTAATAATCGAACCTACACCACCATCAAACAATTGACACTCGATGAAAAGATATACGAAATCGCTTCGCTTATCTCGACTGGCAAAGTAACAGACAAACAATTAGAGTACGCCAAAGAAATGGTGTTGAACGGAAAATAAAAAGCAATCACAACGATTGCTTTTTTGTTAGCGCGAACCAAGGAGATTAATTAGACGCGATAATATTTTTCAAAATACAATTTTTGATATAAGGAAGGAATGAGTTCTAACGTTTCTGGATTTGTTTCGATTTGGGTACCACCCTGATAAGAATCTGTTCCTTCTTCAATACCGCTTGATTTAATGTACAAGTCGTTAATTTGATCACCGATGTCACCAAGTAAATCGTGTTCAGCCCAGTAACTATTTACATAGCCACGGCTAAGGTTGAATGTCGGATCTAATGGAACAAGATTTTCTCTTTCTGCAGCGGTAATATAAGTTTCACTAACCATCGCTTCTAATTGATAGAAAGTGGCGGCATAGGCAGAATATCTTAAATATGGAGCTTCACTATTTAAGCAAACATAGAACGCTAATTGGCTTGCATCGTCTTCACGCATGACGCCACGAGTGTGGGCAAGTTCATGAGCAATGGTTAACGGTAAACCGATTTTTGTATTTAAGGTATTGATATTAGCTTCGCCAAATGGGGCAAAGGCCAAACCAGTAATTTGTAATTCTGTAAAGAGTGCGGAAGAATACATCCCTTTTACGTTACCGATAAATGGATGATAATAGTCATCATCGGCAAAGGAATGAGCTGCAATAACATCAGCAGCCAAAGTCGCTAAATCAACGTCCCATTTAATTTCACCATTGTCTTCGAATTCAAGTTCATTAGTGATGATGGAGTTAATATCATTAGCGTAAGAATTATAAATATCGACAAATTCAGTACTAGCCACTGGGTCTTCATAGAAAGGTAATGGAATATCTTCACGGTTGTAGGCTAATTGGCAAGAGAAGAAATATAAAGTGACTGGTAGCATCACTAGCACACCAGCAAGCAATAACTTGTTAATCGCTTTGACGCCATGTCCTTTAAATAAATTAACCAGGAATTGGATGACAAGTATTAAGAGAATAAGAACAAGTAATGCCGCAGCGATTTCAGTGATAGAAACTGGGACATAGGCACTAGCCAAGATTGGATATTGGACGATCATTCTCACATAACCTCTGGTCCACTCTTCAGCAGCAGCAGGATTAGCTTTTAATGAGTTCAAGTAAAATAATGCGGCCACTAATAGACCAATATAAACAATGCGACGAAATGCAGTAAATATTTTCATATAAACATTATAAAGAAGGGTGAATCAAAGATAAATAAATTTTAGAAATTTCTATTATTGTGTCACTATTGTCACGGTAATGTTGCCTGTTGAGGTGCTGGCATTGAAATTTTGTCCGTTTTCAATTGAAGTTGGAACATTGATGTTACCAACAGAAGAAGAACACTTAAATTTCTTACCACTCAATAGTGAGGCATTAATATTGCCAGTACTAGAATTAATATCAATTAAAGGTGCATCACATTTTTCTAAACTGACGTGGCCGGTTGAAGTATCAATTTCCACTTGTGTATCAAATAAGCAGTCGGATAAAGATACTCGTCCAGTAGAAGTATCGATTTCAATCGTACTTCCAGAAGTATTGTTTAGCACAATATTGCCAGTGCTACTACCAATATCGGTATCGTTAAAGGTTGCATCTTCAATATTGATACTACCGGTGCTTGAAGTAATAGTGACGATGTTAGCAACGATATCAACTACTTCAATTGCGCCAGTTGAGGTATTAAGCTGTAAAGTAGAACAAGTAAAACCTTCGCTAAACTTAACGCTACCAGTCGCACAATCGACTTTAAGCTTGGTATATTGTTTAACAGGAAGATAAATATTCATATCTAACTTTTGAAGAATAGGACCATTTTTCCACCAATCCCAATAATCATGGTTTTCTTTAATGGTTAAAACATCATTAGTTACACTAATTGTGTGTTCTTGGTCTTTTATCTCTTTGACTTCTACTTTTGTACTATTGTCTTCAGAAAAGTTAAAGAAGATATTGGTGATAGATTCGTCAATGATAACAGTATGAAACTCTTCATCAACGTTATAAATATTATCAACATATTCATGGCGGTCCATTGTACGGAAATCGCCCCCAAGTCTAGTAATGCCAGTACCGCCGATAGCTAAACCAGCAACCATCAATACGCCACCGACAATTAATAAAGCAACAAATCCTTTTTTCATAAAACTACTCTCCTTTTCTTACGAGTAAACGCTTAATTCCGGTGACTATCGCTTTAACTAGTTTGAAAATTAAACTAGTTAGGTAACACATCGGAACAATGAGAAATAAACCTAAACCTAAAACGAATATGCCAGACCCGATATAGACACTTAAGTCAGCCACTGGCCCGGAAACCACATTCATGATTGGATAACCAATAGTAATTGCTAAGCCGCTCATCAAAATTCCAATTTCGCCAGCCCACAAACCAACTATGAGGCCGCCAAAGCCGGCGAATAGTCCAATTATGATGCCGAACAAACTAATTAGTAATGGTAGCCAAATTGGGAAAGCTAAAATGATCAAGACGATTTCCCAAGTTTCAAGTCGGCGCTTTGGTTTCATTTTGTCGATGACCAAACGACGAAGGGGCACTTCTTTTAAAATCGTGTTAACGATATCATCAATTGCACCTAATGAAGCGATGACTTGTTCTTCAATTTGTCCGTCTTCTACTGCATCATCGATGAGTTCTACATAATAACTAACAGCATTGTTGACTACTTCTTCCGGATAACCTCTAAGCTTATCTTTTAGTGTTTTAATAAATTCAGC
>CAZSEU010000011.1:2548-32150 GCA_964606005.1 uncultured Staphylococcaceae bacterium | reverse complement strand
TAAATCTAATTTCTATATATATTAAAAAAGCGTCTTCTTTATATTGAAAACGCTCGAATTTGATCAGTGGTCGGAAAGATGGGATTCGAACCCACGGCCTCTTGGTCCCGAACCAAGCGCACTACCAAGCTGTGCTACTTCCCGAAATATTAAAAGTCAAAGAGCGACATTTGATCGCTTTCGCTTAGTTTTTCTAATACCCCCATATCCGAAAGATCTTGGACATTAGTAGTTGTTAATTTTGTTCTTCTTAATAAGTCTTCTTTAGAGAAAAATTCTCCCGCGTTTCTCGCTTCAATAACCGTAATAGCGTTATTTTCACCCAAACCATCAATCGTAATAAAAGGTGGAATCAAAGCTTTTCTTTCATAGTCAACGATGAACTTGGTCGCATCACTGCGATATAGGTCAAGATTAGCAAAAGAGTAGCCTCTTTGGACCATTTCTAAAGCATTATACATAGTCTTAAGTTGTTCGGTTTCTTTTGGGGTAAGTTTTTCATTAGAAACACGTTGTTTAGTTTTTAGTTCTTCAATCTTACTGATGATGGCTTGTTTGCCTTTAATCATCGTATGGATATCGTATTGCTTTGAACGGACTGTAAAGAAAGTTGCATAAAACTCTAAAGGATAATAAACCTTGAAATAGCCCACTCTGACGGCCATAGTGACGTAAGCAACGGCGTGACCTTTAGGGAAAAGATACTTAATACGTCTACATGAATCGATATAAAAATCAGGTACTTTGTGAACTCGCATACTTTCAACATATTCTTCTTTTAAACCACGACCTTTACGCACATCTTCCATGATGCTAAAAGCAATTTTGCTTGGCAAACCTTTGTCGATTAAATAAGTCATAATATCGTCACGGCACCCAATCACTTCTTGCAAAGAAGCGGTATTGCTTTTGACTATGTCGTCAATGTTGCCTTGCCAGACATTAGTGCCGTGTGTTAAGCCAGAAATAACGACCAAATCGGCAAATGATTGTGGACGAGTTTCTTCTAAAACGCCGCGGACGAAATCGGTATTAAATTCTGGAAGGGCTAAGGCTCCAGTTTTTGAATTAGTATAGTCATGTTTCATTTCTAATGCAGAAGCAGAAGAAAATAAGGAAAGAACTTTCTTATCGTTCATCGGAATGTCATCAACTTTAACACCGGTTAAGTCAGACATCATTTTTAACGCCATTGGGTCAACGTGACCTAATAGGTCAAGTTTTAAGATTGTGTCGTGCAAAGAATGGAAATCAAAGTGTGTCGTTTTCCAGTTTGAGTCAATTGCATCAGCCGGGTATTGAATCGGTGTAAAATCATATACTTCATGGTCAGTAGGAATAACGACGATGCCGCCAGGATGTTGGCCTGTCGTTCTTTTGACATCCACGCAACCCGAAGCTAGGTAAGCGATTTTTGCTTTAGGGTAAATAGCTAAAGCTCTCGCCACCTCGTCTTTGTTTAAACCTTGTGATTCAAGTGTTCTTTCAACGTAACCACGTGAAAAACCAAACGCTGTTTTATCAGCAACTGTTTCAATTGTCCCTGCTCTAAAGACGTTATCTTCTCCTAAAAGGAATTTAGTGTATTCATGGGCTTTGGCTTGGTAGTCTCCAGGGAAGTTTAAGTCAATATCAGGCGTTTTTTCAGCATTAAAGCCTAGGAACGTTTCAAAAGGAATATTTTGCCCATCATGAACTAAAGGAGTGTTGCATTTTGGACAATTTTTATCTGGTAAATCATAACCAGAACGATATTCGGGCATCGTTTCGCTTGTCCATTCTAAATATTTACAGTGTGGACAGCGATAATGTGGGGCTAGAGGATTAACTTCGGTAATGTTAGCCATGGTTGCAGCTAAAGAAGAACCGACCGAACCACGTGAACCGACGATATAGCCATCTTCAATGGCTTTTTTTATAATCATGTGAGCAATGTAATAAATGACGGAATAGCCGTTAGAAATAATACCGTTAAGTTCTTTATCAAGACGAGTTTGAATAATTTCTGGTAGTGGGTCACCATAAAGTTCACGCGCTTTGGAATAGCATAGATCTTTTAACATTTGCTCGCTATTTTCAATTTTTGGGGTATACAAATGGTCATTTGGCACGGGAACAATTGGTTCAATCATATCCGCGATTTTGTTTGTATTAGTAACCGTAATCTCATAAGCTTTCTCTTCACCTAAAAAAGCCATGCATGCAAGCATTTCGTCGGTTGAACGATAATGTTGGTCTGGATTTGCAAAAGGAGCAACCTTACTACGATTGTATGGATTTAGTGGATGAGGTACACCACCAATGCCTTTGGCGCTAATATAGACATCTCTAAATATTTTGTGCTTTTTAGTAACATAGTGAACATCACCTGTAGCGCAAACTGGAATATTTAATTGTTCAGCCACTCTGACGATATCTTTCACATGAGTTAATAGTTCCTCATCACTCATTTCGCCCATATTGACTAAATAAGAATAGTTTTCTAGCGGTTGAATTTCGATGTAATCATAAAACGCCATCGCTTCTTTTAAAGCCTCATCGCCGTAATACATCGCTGATCTAAACACTTCGCCGTTTAAACAAGCACTACCAATAATCAAATCTTTTCTAAGCTTATCAATTTCACGACGTGGAATTTTTGCGACATCCGCGAAATAATCAATGTGTGAATAAGAGACAAGTTTATATAAAGCTTTTAAACCTTCTTTGTTTTTAGCTAAGGCGATAACGTGAGTTGGTCTAAGGTGTTTAACCAAGGTGCTTGGAGTTTCAAGCTTGCCTAATTCAGCATGCGTTAAATGACGTTTATGTTTAGTTAACATCACGAGCATTGGCTGCCAAACATCATTTAATATTTTTGCATCGTAATCAGCGCGGTGAGCACTATCTTCGTCATAAGCCACTTCCATATTGCGGCATAAGCTCCCTAAACGATGGTTTCTTGATTCTGGGAATAAATAACGCGACAAGGCCAAAGTATCAATAACAGGGTTATTTAATCTTGGACGACCGCATCTAGTTAATGAGGATTGAATAAATGAAAAGTCGAAATCGGCATTATGAGTTACTATAATTGCGTCGCCGATAAACGCTAAGATTTTTGGCCACACTTCTTCAATGCTTGGTTGATTAACCAACATTTTATCGGTGATATTAGTAATATCGCTAATCTTTTTAGTTAGTTTTCTACCAGGATTAATGAGTATGTCTAAAGTTTCAGAAACAATGCCGTTTTCTACTTTGACAGCACCAAATTCTATAATGCGGTCATAATAGCAATTTAAACCGGTGGTTTCTAAGTCAAGGACGACATATTTAGCTTTATTTAGCACTTGGCTTGAAGGATTTTTAATGCATCTAAAAACATCATCAATCATATAAAACTCAACGCCGTAAAGCATTTTAATACCTGTTAATTTGCCAGCTGCTTGCGCATCAGGATAATTTTGTACTACTGCGTGATCAGTTATCGCCATCGTAGAATGACCTAAAGCTTTTGCATATTTAGCGTATTCAAGCATATGGTTGATGCCATCCATCGCTGACATATTGCTATGTAGATGTAATTCAACACGTTTTTTCGGGCTTTTATCTTCGGCGATTTCATCTGGAGGAAGCAAATCAATAAAGTGAGCTTTTATCGCCATGGATTTACTATATTCATCAAAATAAGCAGCACCACGAACACGGACATTAGTGCCCCACTTTTTCATTTCATCGACCAATTCATCGTTTATCGAACCATTTTGATATGTGTTGGCATATATCGCCCCACCCGCATCATCGAATAGCCCGATATTTAGTTTTTTTCTATCACCATATTCATTAACTTCGACTGCAAAAACTTTTGCAGAAAAATCAACGTTATCCATTGATTTATTTATTTCATCGATCGAGTCAACTGGTTGATAGTTGCCTCTTTTATTTAGTCTTACTCTTTCGCGTTCTTTGGCCATTTCTCTAGCGTTTTGTCTAGCGACTTTAAGCATTTTTTCCTCAGTTTCTTCGTTTTGCATCAACTTTTCGCTTTCGATTAATTGTTCAACTTCGTTACGGTCATGAACTGGACGAAGTGAGGCTTCTTCCTCAATTGTTTGTTCGGCTTCTTGAGAAGCTTTGCGAAGTATTTTTGCAATTTCCTTTTTAGGAATAATTATTTCTTCTTCTTGTGGTTTTACTTCTTCAACGATGGAAAACTCATAATTAAGAAAATCTAAAAAATCACGAAAATCTTGAATAATCGGCATATATTGCACTTTTTCCGCTTCGCTAGAATATAGCACTTTTAAGTAACCATCATTGTTAGCATCAAGTTCAAAATTGTGTGGCACACGATAAAGAGTTTGATACCAATCATCTAAAGTTTTAAGTAAATCATCAATCGTTGGCCTAACGACATATGAAAATCTAAGTAAATATGGGTAATCAATTTGGCTTAAACCATCTTGAAATTGTCTTAGTAAAAAGTATTTCCATGGTGTTTGTTTGACAATCACCATATCAATTTGATTGCGATTAAAACGATTTCTTGACACCATCTCAAAATCAATATCGAAATCCTCGATATTTTCAATGTTTATGTGTTTTAAAAAAGAAATCATTTTTTCGGTCATAATAAGAAAATAAATACGTATCTAAATAAATCTTTTACAACAATAAAACCCATTAAAGCGAGTAAAAAGGCTAAGCCGACAAATGAGACGATATTTTTCACCTTTTCCGGCACTTTCTTGCGAGTAACTCCTTCGATGCCGAGCACTAAAAGTTGCCAACCGTCAAGACCAGGGAAAGGTAACAAGTTAAAGATTGCCAAGTTGACGGAAATAAAGCCCCAGTAGTAAAGAAATCTACCCAAACCAAGGTTTTGTAAGACGGCAGTGGTTTCATAACCAACCGCAATTATTCCACCCATATTATTCCAAGAAGAAGGCTTGGTAACCAATTCACCAACCGCTTTAAAAAGTAATAATGAGCAATCGCCAAAATCGACAAACGTTTGCTTAACAACGCCACCGAAATCATAAGACCATGTTTCTAAAAATATATTGATTCCAAAGGAAGCAAACTTGCCATCTTCAGTAACAATTGTTAATTCGTAAATTTGATCTTCGACATACTTATCTTGCTCTTCATCAAGGACCATTGAAGTGAAATGAATAGTTGCATTATTCACTTCAGTCAATTCGACTTTTTGAGCGAAATCAGGTTCACTATCGGTGTCCAAATTATATAAAAATAAATAATCACTGATATCGCGTTTATCAAAACTATTGAGTGTTTCATAATTTAAGCAAACAGCAAATTTTACCGAAGCATCGTTGTTAATAATGGCTTCTTTATCAATAAGATAAAATTGTTTATCAGTTGCAGATACTGGATCTTTATATTCGTATGCTTTGCCTTTAAAAATTGTGCCATCCGGAATGCCTGCTATTTCGGCCACAGAATTAGGGGCAACATTAATTTGATTGCTATATAGTTTTTGTTGAGGGAAGGTATTTGCTACTGCAAAAAAGATGAGAGCTAAGACCATGTTCATTACCACTCCAGCGACCAAGATAATGGCTCTTTTCCATTTCTTAATGCCAAAAAGTGAACGTGATGGATCGACTTTTACACCATCAGGCAGTTCCGCGCCTTCGCCATACATCGAAACAAAACCACCAAAAGGAATTGCTCTTAGTGAAAATTTGGTTTCGCCACCTTTTCTTTTTCTACTGAAAAGAACTGGGCCCATACCAATCGCGTATTCAAAACAATAAACATTAAAAGCCTTGGCCGCAGCTAAGTGGCCAAGCTCATGAATCATAATTAAGAGCGATAAGAAGAATAAGAATAACAAGATATAAAGAATTGGGAGTAGTACTTCCATTATTGTTTGACCTCCTCAAGAATGAGATTTTTTACTTTTTCGCGGATTGAAGTATCCACGGCTTCTAGAGTTTCATAACTCGGATGCAAGATGTTTTTATGTTCACCTAAGCAGCGATTAATGATTTCTTCGATTTTTAGAAATGAAATTTGATGATTTAAGAAAGCGGCAACCGCTACTTCATTAGCAGCATTAAATACCGCGCCAAGCGTCCCTTTTTCCTTGATGACGCGGTAGGCGACATCGATAATTGGGAAACGCGATTTATCAAATGGATAGAGGGCATGTTTTTTCATGTCGGCTATATCATTTACTACCACTGTTTGATATGGAATTAAACCCTGGTATAAGGCATATTTAATGGGCTTGCGCATATCGGGCTTACCTATCTCCATGCGATAGACGCCATCATTATAACGCACAAGCGAATGCACGTAAGAGTTTAAATTAATAATTGGGGAAATCTCTTCTTCCCCTAGATTGAAAAAGTAATGGGCTTCGATAATCTCGAAAGCTTTGTTTACCATGGTCGCACTATCAATGGTAATTTTTTTACCCATTTTCCAGTTAGGATGAAGCAAAGCTTGTTCTGGTGTCACATTAACTAGTTCACTTCTAGATAAATCTCTAAAAGCTCCACCAGAAGCAGTAATTAATACTTGATCAATTTGACGATTATCGACCGCCAAACACTTGGCAATGGCCACATGTTCGCTATCGATTGGATAAAGCTTGCCGTGGCCTTTTTTAAGTAAATTATTAATAATTTCGCCACCGACCACCAAAGATTCTTTGTTGGATAAACAAACAATTTTATTTTTTTCTAAGGCAACAATAGTTGGTTTTAATCCAACAAAACCGACCAAGGCATTAACGACCATATCCGCTTCGCTTGCTTCTATTAATTTTATTAATCCTTGTTCGCCACAATAAAAAGTCACTTGTGGAAAACGCTTCTGATAATAAGCTAGGTGTTTTTTTTCTTGAATTGCTACTACATTAACAGTAGGAAAAAGTCTTAATATGCGAGCAATTTTTCTTGTTCTTTGACCGACAGAAAACGCCACTAAGCGAAAATCTAACGGATTTTTGAGCATCACATCAATTGTTTGAGTGCCGATTGAACCCGATGCCCCTAAGAGGCATACGGACATCATGGTAAGAGATTACCTCCTGTCGAACCAACAAAGAGGTGGGTATAAATCGCCGCAAACATCATGGCGAAGAGAATCGAATCAAGGCGATCTAAGATGCCACCATGGTTAGGGATTAAGTTAGAGAAATCCTTAATAGCAAAGTGTCTTTTAATTGAAGAAAAGAATAAATCACCCAGGGTAGAAACAAACGGAATGATAGTTGACAAAATAATGATTTGATACCAATGCTCTAAATCTAAGAAGCCTGGTACCAATGCATGTTGACCTTCATCGATTAGTGCCATAATTAAAGCAAAAGCAGTACATAAAATTGAAGAGATGATGATCCCACCAAAGAACCCTTCCCAGGTTTTTTTAGGAGAGACTCTTGCGTTCATCTTGTGTTTACCAAAGAACACTCCCACAAAGTAAGCAAATACATCATTTAAACAAGCACCAAGTGCAACATAAAAAACAAACAAGAATGATTCTAAGTTATCATAGGCATTGATATATGGCGGGAGCGGTAGTCCGGCATCTTTTAATGATTGGAAATGAAGGTTAACCGGCAAATAGCGTAAATATAATATACACACTAAACCTAGAGCGATAATCAGCACTGAAGAGAAAATAAAACAAGCATCAATAATTGTGAAGTTTTTATCAACAACAACTGCCAACGACAACAAACTAAAACCGATTAATGTAATCATTGAGCTTATATAAATATCGTTATAACTTTGTGAAATTCTCCAAGTTTCATCCATAATCCACAAATCATTAATGACATTCCAAAACAAAATACAAAACGTCAAGATAAAAACGACGATATAAAGGAATGGAGAATACTTCGTTTTTGCGCAGCGAATAATTTCAATAACAGCGAAAACTGAGACCACCGAAATCAAAAAGAAAAATGGCCAGTCGCCAAAAATAATAAAAGGCATGATAATAGCAATCGCCACTAACCCTGCAATTACTCTGGTACGCATATTGCTCACGGTGGCATCACTAATTTCATTTGGTTGAAAAATTGGTCTACGTTTATTCATCTTTTTATTTTATAACCATTAGTATACATAATAAAAGCGGTAGATAAAATAATTTACCGCTAATTTATATTTTTTGCTTGATTGAGCTTATAAAGACATCAATTCTTTTTCTTTTTCAGCGACAATGGCGTCGATATTTTTAATCATTTCGCCGGTTACTTTTTCGACATCTTCCATCATGCGTTTTTGATAGTCTTCAGTATAAACTTCATCATCTTTGACGAGGTCGACATAATCGCGACGAATATTGCGCAAAGCGGTTTTAGTTTCTTCGCCATATTTTTTTGCTTGCTTTGCAATATCTTTTCTTCTTTCTTCAGTAAGAGGTGGAATTAATAATCTGATCTGGTTACCCTCATTGATAGGGTTAATGCCAAGATCGCTCTTATTGAGGGCAGTTAAAATAGATTTGGTATCATTTTTATCATAAGGTTTGATAATCAATTGTCTTGGCTCTGGAACAGAGACGGAAGACATTTGGTTAATTGGGGTCATAGTACCGTAGTAGTCGACCTCAATACCATTAAGCATGGCTGGAGAAGCTTTTCCAGTTCTTAAAGAGGTTAAAGAATCCTTTAGAACAACAATCGATTTGTTCATTTTCTCCTGCATTTCTAAAACGAGTTCATCCATAGTAATTATTCTCCTTTGTGACAAATTGTTCCGACGTGTTCGCCTTTTGAAGCGGCGATGAAATTATTGGCTTCCATTTGGAAGACACAAACTTTTATATTTTCGTCTTTAATTAATTGTATCGCAGAAGTGTCCATGATTTGAAGATTTAGTTTTAACATCTCATCAAATGTAATAAACTCGAAAAATTTGGCATCAGGGTTAGATCTTGGGTCTTTGTCATAAACTCCATGTACACCATTTTTACCCATCAATATGGCATCGCACTTCAATTCAATAGCGCGCATTGCCGCGGCAGTATCGGTAGTGAAATATGGTTTGCCAGTGCCTCCAGCTAAGAAAACAACCTGACCATTATTTAAAGCTTGATCAGCGACTTCAATAGCGTAAGGAACATTAATTCCTTCAATCGCAGAAATGGCACTTGTAACGATGGAATTTGTGCCCAAGTCTTTAAGCTTGGACGATAAGGCGACGGCATTAATAACTGTCCCCATCATGCCCATATAGTCTGCTTGAACGCGTTCCATGCCAGCATCGCTTGCAATTTTTCCGCGCCAGATATTGCCAGCGCCAACGACCACGCACACTTGAACTCCACTAGTAGCAATCGCCTTTATCATTTCAGCCATGTGGGTTAATGCTCCACCCGAAAGAATTAGGTCGCCGTCTTCTTTTAATGCTTCGCCTGAAAGCTTTAATAATACTCTTTTGAACGCCATGTTTTTCCTCCTAAAAAAAGAAACACCAAAGTGCTTCTTTCAATTTTTGTGGTTATTTAATTTGGCTCATGACTTCGGCAGCGAAATCATCTTGTCTTTTCTCAATGCCTTCGCCTACTTGGTAACGAACGAATTTAAGGATTTTGACTTTCTTTTCTTCAAGAATTTGGCCAACTTTTTTACCAGATTCGGTGTCCATTAAATAAGGTTGTTCAACCAAGACCATTTCAGCAAAGTATTTGTTAACTTTACCACCGATAATCTTTCTGAGCATTTCTTCTGGTTTGCCAGCAAGTTTCTCATCGTTTTTAGCAGCTTCTAATTGAATCTTTGTTTCATGTTCAATAGCATCTGCACCGATATCAGCGGTGGTTAAATATGTTGGGTTATTAGCAGCGATGTGCATGGCTAAACCTTTTCCTAATTCAGCATCTTCCTTGCCTAGAACAAGAGCGACAGCAATTTTGCCACCCATGTGGACATAACTATAGACGAATTGACCATCAGCATTTTCAAGAAGGGTAAATCTGCGTAAATCAAATTTTTCGCCCATTTTGACAGTGGCGTCAGCGAATAAGTCAGCTGTTAAAGCTTTTGCTTCTTCAACAGTTGCTGGATTTTGTTTCATGATGACTTCAGCAAGATTATCCACTAATTCGCGGAAAGCATCGCCTTTGGCAACAAAGTCTGTTTCACAGTTGACTTCTAAAACAACTGTTTTACCGCATTCTTTGCAGGTCTTAGCTAAAGCTAAACCCTCAGCAGCAATACGGTCGGATTTTTTAGCGGCTTTAGCAATGCCTTTTTCTCTTAACCAGTCAAAGGCTTTGTCTAAATCTTCGCCGTTGGCTAAAAGGGCAGCTTTGCAGTCCATTAAACCAGCGCCGGTTCTGTCGCGTAAAATTTTAATTAAATCGATTAATGATTGTGCCATTATTTGTTTTCTCCTTCAGTTACTGGAGCTGGAGCAGTCTCTGCTTTTGCAGGTCCTTCAGCAGGCGCAGCCACTGGAGCAGGTCTATTTTCCGCTCTGATAAATGGTCTTTTGCCGCGTGGTCTATCATAGTTTCCACGATTGCCTTCTCTTGAAGCTTGATCTCTTTCAAAAGCTTCTTGACGAGCTGCTCTTTCTGCTCTGATTCTTGCTATTTTCTCAGCGTTATCTTTTTCGGTTTGACGAATGACATCTTTCATAGTGACGGCATCGCCTTCATCCTTTGTATAAGCCACAACTGGGGCACCGTTTTTGCTTTCAACGATTGCGTCAGCGATCACTGCTAAAATTAAGCTAGTAGAACGTAATGCATCATCGTTTGCAGGAATAACATAGTCAACCACATCTGGGTCACTATTGGTGTCAACGATAGCGAATACTGGAATTTTAAGTTTTCTAGCTTCGGCTACGGCGTTGTGTTCAATGCGTGGGTCAATGACGAAGAGGGCGTTAGGAACTTTTCTCATTTCCTTAATACCTTCTAAGTTTTTGGATAATTTATCTTTTTCACGACGCAATTGAGCGGCTTCAACTTTACTCAATAGATTGAGTTCGCCTTCTTCTTCTCTTCTTTCTAATTCTTTGAGGTATCTAATACGACTTTGAATAGTTTTAAAGTTAGTTAATGTACCACCTAACCAACGGTTGGTGATGTAGAAACTACCAGAACGTAAGGCTTCTTGTTGGGTGGCTTCTTGACATTGCTTTTTAGTACCAACGAATAAGACTTTACCGCCATTATCGACGATTTCTTTCATTTTGGCATAAGCAACGATAATTGCTTCGACTGTTTGTTGTAAGTCAATGATGTAAACACCGTTTCTGGCACCATAGATGTATTTTTTCATCTTTGGGTTCCATCTACGTGTTTGGTGACCGAAGTGAGCGCCAGCTTCAAGCAATTTTCTCATTGTGATAACTGGGGCATTTGGGTCATGCATTAACGCATCCATAGTGGATGCTTCTGCCGCAGGAACGACTTCAGCTGTTTCTTCAACTGCTTCCTCAACGACAAGTTTTTTTTGTTCTTCCATGTAAAACTCCTTTTTGTTTTCATCCTCCACTGTTTCTAAGAACTCGGCCACTTGTTTATTAATCTAAACAAGCACAATGGCAGTTCGATCCGCAGTGTGTGTAATAGCTGTATTTGCACAGCGCTCAATATTGTATCAAAAGCCTCATACCTATACAAGTGAAAATATTATATATTTACTTTTTATTTTTTAGGGCACGAGGGTGGCTGGCAAGATATGTTTCTTGCATGGCCTTCTCACTAACGTGAGTGTAGACCTGAGTAGCATTAATACTTTCGTGGCCTAAAAGCTCTTGTATGACACGCAAATCCGCGCCATTTTCGAGCAAATGTGTCGCGAAAGAATGACGCAAGATGTGTGGGTGCAGTCCAACATAAAGTCCAATTTTTTCTTCAATGGTATCGAGAATATATTCTAGTCCGCGTGTTGTTAATCTATTCCCGTTAGCATTCAAAAACAAAGCAGGGCTCAGATTGCTTGGGTCTTTGATTTTGTTTATAAGTCTTGGTCGATCTTTGGAAATATATTCTTTCAATACGTTTTGACATTCGGTCGTAAAAGGAACAATTCTTTCTTTATTGCCTTTTCCTAATACTCTAACAACGCGGTCTTTTAATGACATGGATTGAATATCTAAGGTAACGAGTTCATTAGCTCTAATTCCAGAGTAGTAAAGCAAATATAAAATCGCTTGGTCACGAAGCATTAACTCATCTGTACGAGCAGCGTTTAGTTTAAAAATTTCTTCGATTTGTTCTTTGTATAGAGAATGCGGAAATTTAGTTTCGGTTTTTGGGGAAGTTATCATTAAAAAAGGGTTGTCCTTAACATAACCTACATTAACCATGTATTGATAGAACTGTTTCAAGGCTGACAACCGTCTTTTGCAACTTCGTTTGCTGATCCCAGCATTGAGCTCTTCGGTTAAAAAATTCCGAATATACAAGGCATCAACTTCTTCTAATAAAATGCCCTCTTTAAAAATAAAAGCGCAAAACTTATCGATATCCTTTTGATAACTTTCGGTCGTTTTAGGCGAATAATTTCTCACCAGTTGTAAGTGCGTTAGAAACTCTTGTTCAGCTTTGTTCATACGCTTTCATCATAGCACACCAACAAAAAAACGGATTTATTTCCGTTTCTTTGCCATGATTTTTTCCATGTGTTTGCATTCAGGATACTTGACACAACCAAGGAAATAACCATATTTGCCTTTTTTCTTCACGAGGTAACCGCCGCAGTCAGGACAATCTTTCACTTTGTTAGGGTGATTGCCGTTTTCATCAAGCGGGGTGGCTACTGTTCTAGTGTAACGACATTTTGGGAAGTTACCGCAAGAGATGAACGACGAACCTTTATTGTCGCGAAGCAACAATTCGCCACCACATTGTGGACATTTCTCACCAATCGGTGTGGCTTTGCTCACTTTGGTTTCGTCTTTTTTGACATATTTGCAAGTTGGGAAATCAGAGCAGCCAATGAATTGTCCGTTTTTGCCATCCTTAATAACTAAAGGGGCGCCACAAACAGGACAGTCTTCCCCAGTTGGTTCGAAACTTTCTTTGTACATTACTTGGCTAACTTTATTGAATAATTCGATAAAAGGATAGTAGAAATCATTCAACATCTTACTTCTAGATTGATTACCATCTTCTATGTTGTCGAGCTTGGTTTCCATTAACGCGGTATATTTGGTATCAACGATTTCTGGGAAGTATTTATTTAATACTGTCGCTGTTAATTTGCCTTTTTTGGTAGTAATCAAAATACCATTTTCATTATCGGTATATTTTCTAATTCTTAAAGTATCAATTGTACTCGCATAGGTGGAAGGACGGCCAATGCCAACTTCTTCCATTAATTTAACAATTTTAGCTTCAGAATAATGAGCAGGAGGTTGAGTGAACTTTTGTTCAGCTGATTTTTCAATGACTGGAACTTTGGCTCCAATGGCAAAATCTGGGAAGTGTTCAAGATAGTTTTCGCTTCTTTCTTCATCTTTATAAATTGCTTCATAGCCTGGAAAAAGAGTTCTGGTAAAATCAATCTTAAATTCAACACCATTACCAAATAAACGAATGGTCATCACTTCATCTTTTCTACCTTGCATTAAAGAAGCCAAGGTACGGTTATAAATCAAACGATATAAATTATATTGATCATTGGTTAAATATTTTCTAATAGATTCGGGAGTGCGGTGATTGCTCGTTGGACGAATGGCTTCGTGCGCATCTTGCATATTATCGACTTTTTTTATTTTCTTGGTGTGGCCAAGATATTCTTTACCAAATCTCTTTGTGATATAGGCGACTGCTCTTTCAACAAAAGAAGGGGATAAGCGGTTTGAATCAGTACGCATATAAGTAATTAAACCGACATGTTCACCTTCAACTTCGATACCTTCATAAAGTTGTTGAGCGATTAGTTGTGTTTTCTTGGTTTTATATTTTAATCTCGAGAAAGCTTCTTGTTGTAAAGTAGAAGTAATGAATGGTTCTTTACTTTCACTAACACGAACTCTCTTATCGATTTTTTGAATTATTAAAGTTTCAGGAATGCGGGATAACAAATCATGAGCTTGTTCGCTATTGGATAACTGAATATCGTTTTCTTGATCTGAGACTAGTGAAACAGCGAAAGCTTTATTGAATGCAGAAATTTTTGTATTGATGTTCCAATATTCTTCTGGAACAAATTTGTCGATTTCTTCATCGTGATCTTTAATCATTTTTAAAGTAGCGGATTGCACTCTACCACCGGAACGTGACCGAATCTTCTTAAAAAGAAGAGTGGATAACTTAAAACCGATAATTCGATCAATAATTCTTCTAGTTTCTTGAGAAAAAACCAAATTCTTATTAATGGTTTTTGGGTTTGCCATCGCTTCGTTAATTGATTCGCGAGTAATTTCGTGGAACTCTAAACGCTTAGTCGTGTCTACATCCAAATCTAAAACTTGCGCTAAATGCCAAGCGATTGCTTCACCTTCTCTATCAGGGTCAGTTGCTAAGATAACTTCATCGCATTGTTGGACTGTTTTCTTTAAATCCTTGACGATGTGTTGTTTATCTTTATTGATGATATAAGTTGGGGAAAAATCGTTATTGACATCAACACCCAATCCATCTTTTCCAGAGGTCGCTAAATCACGGATATGACCCAAAGAAGCCTTGACGATATAGTTGTCGCCAAGGTAGCGTTTGATGGTAATACATTTGGCTGGTGATTCAACAATTACTAGTTTCATACTTGCTTCCGAGACAAAAATATAAGCCACCCCACTAGCCTTGTCAACGAACATTTTTTCTTATTCCTTAATTAAATATACTTTATTTAACAATTTTTTTGCTTTTTTATTTCCACTTCAAATTTTCGATAATTTGGGCAGCGTTCTTGAGTGGAGTAGCCCCTTCATTAATCAAGTCGTTATTGACTGTCTCATCGAAAATAGAAGTCGGAACAACATAGATTGGTTTATCAATCGAGAGGGCAAGATTTATAGAAATCATTGTCCCACTTTGAAATGAGTTAATTTGCGGCACAACCACAGCATTAGATAGACCAACGACAATACGATTGCGTTCAGGAAAATGTGATGGGCTAGGTTCTAAGGCATTAGGATATTCACTAATCAATAAATAATCTTTTTTTATTTGTTCGTATAGATGCTTATTTTCGCTTGGATAACAAAAGTCTATTCCCGAACCCAAAACGGCAATTGTTCTTATTTTATGTTTAATTGCCGCTTCATGAGCAAGTTTGTCAATTCCTCTAGCTAAACCAGAAATCAAAATCGTGTCTTTTGGCATTTCGCTGATTATTTTCTCTGTCACGGCTTTACCATAATCGTTGTATTGCCTTGAGCCAACCAAAGCAAAAGTTTTTTGATTATCAGATAAAAGAGTGATATCTCCATAATAAAATAGGACTAAAGGTGGGCGATAAATTTTCTTTAATTTTTCAGGATAATCATAATCTAAAAAAGTCAAAGTCTTACATTTTAAGTTATTAAAAACTTCTTCTACGACTTCATATGGTGTATCAATATCTTCTTTCAGTTGCAGGGCGGTTAGTATCTTACCGAAGTCACCATTATATTTCACCGCAAGAAAAATTAATAACTTGCGAGAGTCCGAACATAATTGGGCCATAAAAAAACCTCCTAAATATGAAGTAGGAGGCAAATTATCGTTTTGTCCAACGATTAAACCAAAGATATTCGTTTTACCAAACAAGCCTTTACTGGCGCATAAGAAAAGCGATGAAGGTGTTTGATTGGTCCATAGCGCTTCAATGCTTCTAGGTGGTCTTTTGTGCCATAACCCTTATGTTTAGCGATGTGGTAAAGAGGAAATTTCTGATCGATTTCTTTACAATAACGATCACGTGCCACTTTGGCTAAAATTGATGCGGCCGCGATTGATTGTGATAAGGCGTCACCATGGATAACACTCACAACTGGAACTGGGTAATTATCCATCTTCATGGCATCGGTCAAAATTAAATCATATTTATGATTTAATTCAGCTATGGCTTTTTGCATCGCCTTACGTGAGGCGTTAAGAATATTGATTCTATCAATCTCTTCTGGGCCAATAGAAGCAATGGAATAGGCTAAGGCATTTTGCGTAATTAGTTCAAAAACTGCTTCGCGCTTTTTTGCTGTAAGCTGTTTAGAATCATTAATTAACGGAGAATTGAAGTCGCGCGGCAAAATAACGGCCGCAGCGAAAACTGGGCCTAACAAACACCCTCTTCCCGCTTCGTCAGTACCAACAATTAATTGATAACCCTCAGCGTAATAATTTTGATCCAAATCAAGACTCATAATGTTCCAAGGTTATTTTGCCCAAAAGACCGTCTTTAAATTCTTTTAAGAGTAAAAATTCCGCACGCAGTAAATCATCTTGACCTGTCGAATCTAAGAGTTTGCGTTTATTAGCGATTTGATGAAGCACGCTTTCTTTATCTTTAATTTCTAAAATTTCAAAACGTTCTTTTAAAGCATTGGGATATTTTTGTTTAAGAAAATTAAGTAAGTAATCTACTAATACTTCGTTAGGTAAAATGTCTTCTCTAATCGAACCGATGAGTGCTAATTTAGTGGCCTTTTGTTGGTCTTCATAGTTCATTGGTAAGATGCCAGGCGTATCCATTAGTAAGAAATCTTGATTGACTTTAATCCACTGTTCGCCGCGAGTAAAACCAGGTTTATTTTGTACACCAGCCGCCTTTCTTTTTGCCATGCGATTAATCAAAGAAGATTTGCCGACATTTGGCACACCTAAAATCATCGCTCTAATCGGTTGAGGTTTCATACCTTTAGCTTTTTGTTTTTCCCATTTTTCTTTGCCTAAAGCGATTACCGCCTTAGCTAAAATGAGTTCAGAACCACTGTTTTTTAAATTCAAAGTTATAATTTGAGAATATTGTTTTTTTAGTTGTTCAATCCATACTTTTGTTTGCTTAGGGTCAGCCAAATCATCCTTAGTTAAAACAATTAAAGTTTTTTTATTATTAATTATCTTTTCTAAGTTCTCGTTAATAGAAGAAAGAGGGGCACGTGCATCTAATAACTCAATGACAACGTCCACTAATTTGATCTTTTTTTCGACTTCGGTGAGGGCTTTATTCATATGCCCAGGGAACCAATGTATTTGTTTTGCCATATGTAGTCCTCCTAAAAATATTTCGGCCAGATGTATCGTTTATTTTTTAAATCATGAACAGGTAAAACCGTGCCACCACAATTATTACATATGTTCACGTCCTCGCTATATTTCTTTTCACAGTTCGTACAGCGATAAAATTTGATGTATAAGGTTCCTGTGCCTTCTATGGCCACTAAAACACCGAGCAAATTGCTATAATTGACTGGCATATTAATCGTATCGCTATCGTTGCTATTTTGTCTATTATCCCCTAAAACCCAATATTCATTAGCAGCAAGAGTAATTGGAGCAGCAGTGTCTTTTTCGGTGAAGTTACTCATATCTTCAGGAATAGTTTTAAATGGGTATTTTACTAGTTCAAATTGTTCACCGCTTAAGACATAGAGCAAACCATTTCTAATTTCGAAAGTTTCATTAGGAAGGGCGATTACTCTTTTTATCTTTTTCTTAGCGTCTTTTTTAAGTGTATTGGTATCTAAATCATAGTCTGTTTCATCGGGATAATATGTGCTTACAATATCAAATCTTTTGAGGTGTTTAAGAGCAATTTCATGATTATCTATAATCCCAAAATCCACAGTTGTTTCGTTGGCATTGTCTTCCGCACCATTGAGAGTTGGAGCCATAGACATTCCAGCGATGAAAACTGATTCATAATAAAAATTATGAAAAGCATACACCCCACTAGATAAGACCATGACGAGTAATAGGAAAGATATAAGAGCCTTAGAGACCAGGACGATTTTAACGTTTTTCATCTTTTTAATTATAGGCGATTATAGAGTAATAAAAAAGGGCTTTTACAAGCCCATTTTTCATCCACGCGATTAGAGAATTTCTTTAATACGGGCGGATTTACCAGACAATTTACGAATATAAGTAATTTTGTTTCTTCTCACTTTGCCTCTGCGGATTACTTGAATCGCTGCAATGACTGGAGAATGATATGGGAACGTTCTTTCAACACCGACACCGCCGGAAATTTTGCGGACAGTGAATGTTTCGGAAACGCCACCACCACGGCGCATAATAACGACGCCTTGGAAGATTTGTAAACGAGTCTTGTTGCCTTCACGAATACGGACGGAAACTTTGATTTCGTCACCAGAAGAGAATTCTGGTAAATCATTACGTAATTGACTAGCAGTGATTTCATTAACTAAATTGTTGTTCATGATAATGACCTCCTACTCAAACGGATACATTTTCTCTTGATGTTCATTCTCATATTGACAGCGGAACATCCGTAGCATGTCAAAACATGCCCTAGTATAATAACAAGTAAGCTATGCTTTTGCAATAACATTTTATGCATAATATTTGATGTATAGCAAAAATGCTTGACACTACTAATTATTACTTGTAATATTGTTTCGAATATTAGGGGGCTATTATTTATGGCAGTTAAAATTAGATTAACCAGATTCGGCCGTCACAAAGATCCATTCTTCCGTGTTGTCGCCGCTGATGTACACTTTGCGCGTGATGGTCGTTACATTGAACAAATCGGCTATTATGATCCAGCTAAGGGCATTGAAAATGCTGTTATCGATGAAGCGTTAGCCTTAAAGTGGTTAGAAGCTGGTGCTGTCCCATCCGAGACAGTTAAAGCTATGTTCAACCGTAAAGGTATTAATGCAAAATACGCAGCAAAGAAAAACGCTAAGTAGGTTCTAAAGATGGATTACGAGAAAATTGTTAAAAAAATTATCGAACCAATCGTTGAAGATTCCGACTCAGTTTTTATCAGAGTGAACGAAGAAGACAAAGACGTCCTCATCATCATTGCAGCCGAACAAGAAGATACCGCTAGACTTATCGGTCGTCGTGGCATAATTGCTAATGCGATTAGAGAAGTGGTTTCTGTGGCAGGCAAGAGTGAAGAAAAACACGTCCATCTCAAATTTGAATCCTTTGATGATGAAAAGAAAGAGGATTAATCCTCTTTTTTAATAGTTATGACACACAAATATCTTTTACTTGGATTTGTAGTCGATGCTTTTTCTTTAGACGGCACTTTAAGAATAATAAGCAAGACGAATTTCGCCAAACAGCGTTATAAAAAAGATAATGCTGTACTTTTAGTAAACGAAAAAACAGGCGAACAAGTCACTGTTCACGCTGTCTCATTAAGACAAAATGGTTCGTTTGATTTTGTTAAATTTAAGGAAATCAATAGTACCGATGAAGCTTTGAAATTTAAGGGCTTTGAAGTAAGAGCAGAAAAAGATTATTCACACCTAACAAAAGATACTTATTACTTCGATGATTTAATTGGCTGCACAGTCGTTAACGAATCAAGCGAAGCACTTGGAGTAGTGAGCAAAGTTGAAGAATATCCTGCTCAACTTACTTTAAGAGTGGCTAGAAAAAATCAAAGCGATTTCTTTGTTCCTTTTATCAGCGCATTTATTAGAAAAGTTGACATCGATAATAAATTAATCGAAATTAATGTTATCGAGGGCTTATTATGAAAATTTCAATTCTCACCCTGTTTCCACAATTTTTTAGCGGATTCTTAACTAATTCAATTATCAAAAGAGCACAAGCCAAAAACTTAGTGGAAATTGAAATCGTTAATATTCGCGATTTTACTATGGATAAATATGGGCGAGTTGATAGCGCTCCAGTTGGAGGAGGCGCTGGTTTGATCATGAAATGTCAGCCGGTTGTCGACTGTATCAAAAGTGTGAAACAAGCACATAGCCATGTAGTTCTTCTTTCGCCACGCGGAACAACCTACAATCAAGCAAAAGCAAGAGACTATGCAAAAAGCTTTGAACACCTAATTTTAGTGTGTGGCCATTATGAAGGAACTGATGAAAGAATTAATAAATATGTCGATGAATTAGTGTCTATCGGCGATTATATTTTGACCGGTGGAGAAATTGGTGCGACGATCATTAGTGATTCAGTCATTCGTCTACTTGACGGAGTGATTGCCTCGGAATCAATAATAGAAGAATCTTTTGATAATAGTTTATTAGAATATCCTCAATACAGTGAACCATTCTCTTTTGAGGGTGATGACATTCCAGATATTCTTTATTCTGGCAATCATCAAGCCATCGCTAAATGGCGTAAAAAACAAGCCTTAAAAATAACAAAGCAACACCGTCCTGACCTGTTGAAAGATTATCACTTTAGTAAAGAGGAGATTAAACTTCTTAAAGAGTTAGATAGTGAAGAAACTCCCAAATGGGAAAAGGAAGCTATTGAAAAAGGACACAAATTTATAAAAGAAAAGTGAGGTTAATTGCCTCACTTTTTTACATACCTGGAAAGCCGCCAAATCCGCCCATTCCACCAGGGGGCATTCTGCCGGACTTTTTAAGGGAAGACATGCGCTTCATCACATCTTTCATCTGTTCGTATTTCTTTAAGACTTTATTAATATCTTGCATAGTTTTACCGCTACCTTGAGCGATTCTTTGCTTGCGAGAGTATCTTAATATATCAGGGTGTTTTCTTTCTTCTTTGGTCATCGAATTAACAATAACTTCGAGATTGCGCATTTCTTTTTCGGCAGCTTCAGTTTGTTCAGAAGAAATTTTTGGCATGCCCGGAATAAGTTTTAATAAACCTCCCAATGAACCTAGTTTACTTACTTGTTTTAATTGCGCGAGCATATCGTTAAGATCGAAATTGCCATCCATCATTTTATTCATGGTGCGTTTGGCTTCTTTTTCATCAATCTGTTCTTGAGCTTTTTCTACAAGCGTCATGACGTCGCCCATGCCTAAGATTCGGTCAGCCATTCTATCTGGATAAAAAACATCTAAATCAGTAACTTTTTCACCAACACCAGTAAACTTAATTGGCACACCAGTCATATGTCTAATTGATAAAGCTGCACCACCTCTGGCGTCACCATCTAACTTTGACATAACGACTCCGGTAAGGGTAATTTTTTCATTAAAAGAAGTCGCTACATTAACGGCATCTTGACCAGCGGCAGCGTCGACTAAAAGTAAGATTTCTTGTGGTTCAACTGTACGCTTAATATTATTGAGTTCGTCCATTAATGTTTCATCAATTTGGAGTCGACCTGCAGTATCGATAATTAATACATGATAATCATCTGCTATGGCTTTCTTTTTTGCTTCCTTAGCAATGTCAACTGGGTTAGCTTTTGTACCCATATTAACAATATCAACACCGACTGATTTAGCGAGTTGATCTAATTGATCGATTGCCGCAGGACGATAAACGTCACAAGCTGCTAAAAGAACTTTTTTCTTAAGTTTATGTTTGAGTAAATTAGCTAATTTACCCGCTGTAGTGGTTTTACCACTACCTTGCAAACCAACAAGCATGATAATTGTTGGTCGACCAGTTTGATATTTGATTTCACTTTGGTCACTTCCTAATAGTTCAACCAGTTCATCGTGAACGATTTTTACAAGCATTTGACTTGGGTTAAGTTTGCTTAATACTTCTTGTCCTAAAGCTTTTTCTTTAACGTTAGTTGTGAACTGTTTGACCACTTTATAATTAACGTCCGCTTCTAAAAGAGCGACACGGATTTCTTTAAGCATGTCCTCCATGTTGCTTTCGCTTAATCGCGCTTGTCCGCGCAATTTCTTAAATATGCCTGAAAGGCGTTCGGTTAATGATTCAAATGCCATAACTATTAATAATTCTTTCTATTTCTTCTAATAATTTGATTTTTTCTACGCTTTCCATATCTTTTACTTTTTCAATTAGTTCTAAGATATTTTGGCTTCTTTCTAGGACTTTAAGTTCTTTTTCATAGCCATCAAGCTTTTTTAAAGCTTTGCTGATGGCGTCTTCGACTGCGCTGCGAGAAACGTTGTTTGCTTCGGCAATCTCACCAAGTGATAAATCGTAGGAAAAATAGTCATCTGCAAAGGCGTATTGGGTCTTACTAAGAAGTGGACCATAGATATGTAATAAAGCGTTATAACGCACGGTTTTCTTAATCTTGTCCATTTCCTAATTCTCCACGCATAAACCATATAAATATTTATCGAGATCAAACTCTTCTAAATCATCTAGTTTTTCGCCTAAACCTATAAAACGAACTGGAACACCGAGTTCATCTCTAATCGCAAGAATAATCCCACCTTTTGAAGTGCCATCCATTTTAGTAATTACAATCCCAGTCACGTCGGTGACTTCCTTAAAGGCTTTAGCTTGTATGACGCCGTTTTGCCCAGTAGTTGCATCAATAATTAAGAATATTTCATGAGGAGCATCAGGAATTTCTTTAGCCATCACGCGTTTGATTTTTCCTAGTTCCAACATCAAATTGTTCTTAGTTTGTAATCTACCAGCAGTATCAACAATGACTAAATCAATATTTTCTTCCTTGGCTTTTTTCATGCCGTCATAAGCAACACTGGCAGGATCTGTTCCTTGTTGACTAGTGACAATATCAATTTTTAAGCGCTCTGCCCAAGTTTTAAGTTGTTCGACAGCCCCTGCTCTAAAAGTATCAGCAGCAACGAGTAAAACTTTCTTATTTTGATCAATGTAACGATGAGCAAGTTTGGCAATCGTTGTAGTCTTACCAACCCCATTAACACCAACAACCAACAAAACAGTTGGTCCATCTTTTTTAAAGGTAATTTCGTTTTGAATATCGCCTTTTTCAGCATAGTCAACAAACAGTTTGTCAATCAAGATTTCATTAATCATTTGTGGGTTAGAAACATGTTCCTTTTTGCTTGTACTAAGCACGTCTTCAATCACCTTTAAAGTGAAAGAGATGCCCACATCACTTTCAATTAATATTTGTTCAAGTTCATCAAAGTAATCTTGATTAACAGTTTTATAACGCTCAGAAAGACTGTGCAATTTGCTTGAGAAATTTTTTCTACTTTTCGCAAGTCCGGCTTGGTACTTATCAATTTTTTGATCTTTCTTGGCAAATTTATTTTTTAGAAACGAAATTAACCCCATCAGAGCACTCTCCTTTTACTAAGTGCATCTTTCGCTGCCATTTCTTCTGCTTTCTTTTTACTTTTGCCGCTTCCAGTCCCTAAAACGATATCGTTATAAAGGACTTGAACTTTGAAAGTGCGGTCATGAGCTGGACCTGAAGTAGAAACTGTGATATACGTCACTGATTCTCTATATTCGTTTTGAATTTCTTCTTGGAGTTTGGATTTAAAATCAGTTAAGTTATCAGCATCAAAATCTAAAATGTTTTGCACAATAATAGATTTTATAAACCGATAAGCTGTTTGCAAATTAATGTCTAAGTAAATAGCGCCAATCAAGGCTTCAAAGACATTTTCTAAAATTTTATCGCTTTGTCTAACTTGTTCTAATGTAATAGAATGTCCGATTCTTACACATTGATCTAGTTTAAGTCGCCTCGCATATTCCGCTAAAGGTTTGGTGGACACAAGCGCACTTCTTAATTTAGTTAAATCACCTTCTGCCATTTCTGGACGATTTTTATATACTAAGTCAGCAGTCACGTAGCCTAAAACTGCGTCGCCGATAAATTCTAATTTTTCATAATCAGTATGTTTACTATTGGTGTCTCCATTAAAAGATGGGTGCGTTAAAGCTTGTTCGTAAATCGCAAGATCACGAAACTTGATATTTAGTGAATTTAATAAACTGATAATGTTATTGTCCACGTTTGACCATCTCCTTAATTGTTTCGACTACTTGTTTTTCTACCATCGTTTTAGCAACTCTTAAAGCATTTGTAAAGCCATAGACATCACTATTACCATGTGCTTTAACCACCACGCCATTAACACCCAAAAGCATCGCTCCACCAGTAGTTTTATAGTCCATCGTGGTTGCCATTTCTTTAAAACCTTTGGCGACATGCAAATAACCAAGTTTAGTCCATAGGTTTTTCTTAAAATTTTCTTTAATCATTTTGGACATGAGTTTAGCAACTCCTTCAGTGCTCTTTAAGAAAACATTACCGGTATAGCCATCAGCGACTAAAATGTCAGCTTCACCCGTTAAAGCATCACGAGCTTCCATATTTCCGCAAAAATTTGGGAACTGACCTTCGGTTAATAATTTATAGGCTGCTTGGCCAACAGGAGAACCCTTATGAGCTTCTGCGCCGTTAGATAATAAATACGTTTTTGGATTATCACTATTATATAGTGATTGATGATATGCGCGTCCCATTTCTGCAAACTGCACTAATTCTTCAGGAGAATTATCATTGTTTGCTCCAATATCAAGAACGACAAGTTTTTTATCTTTAAATTTGGTTGGGAAAGAGGTAACTAGAGCTGCTCTTCTCACACCAGGAATTAGTTTTAATATTAATGTAGCTGCAGCTAGAAATCCTCCGGTTGAACCAGCGGAAACCACTGTGTCAAATTGTTGTTCTTTCATGGTTTTAAGTGCCACACACATCGAAGAATTTTTCATTCTAATAACTTCGAGTGCTCCAGCTTCCATTGGTACGGTTTCTGGTGCATCAATTACTTGGCAAATTGAAGTTAATTGTTCCAGTTCGTTCTTATCACCAAAAACAACGACTTCCACACCAGGAAACTCTTTTAAGAAATTTTTAACGGCGGTCACAACGACTTTGCTTCCGTTATCTCCGCCCATGGCGTCTACTGCAATTTTCATACTTATTTCCTCGATTTAATATTGTATCATGGTGTATCAAAGCCACCAAATAAAAAGAAGTACATAAAGTGATGGCTAGATAACAATTATTAGGTAAAACCTAAGCTTTTTTGATATTACCGTGATTGATAAGATAATGAGCCCGTTTAATAATCCATTGATAGGCTTTGTTGTCTTTATCTTGTAAGATTTCGGTGGCATCATCTCTTGCGGCGATAAAAATCTTATAGTCATCAATAATATTTAAGAAAGCAAAATCAGGAATGCCAGACTGCTTAATGCCTGTTAATTCACCTGGTCCACGTTGACGCATATCTTCTTCAGCGATCTTAAAACCATCTTCGCTTTTGGTTAAAATATCTAACTTTTCCGATTCTTCATCATTAGTGATTAATAAGCAATATCCTTTCGAACCATCTCGACCAATTCGACCTCTAAGTTGATGTAAAGAAGCTAAACCAAAATGCGTTGCATCGAAAATAATCATTGTAGTAGCGTTTCTGACATCAATGCCGACTTCAACCACTTGCGTGGAAACTAAAATTTTAATGATACCATCATAAAATTTTTGCAATACCTCTTCTTTTTCTTGTTGCTTCATTTTGCCGTGAAGCACACCGACTTTTTCCCCGTACTGCACAGCAAATTTTTCATAAAGCTGTTCCGTAGAAAATCTCCCATCTTCACTAAAATCAATTAAAGGAGCAATCACATAAACTTGCTTATCGTTACTCAAAGCATAATCCACCGCGCCAAATATTTTTGGACTTTCACTATTAAATATTTTCGTGATGATGTCTCGCTTTTGATTTGGAAAAGAAAAAAGTGTAGAAATATCTAAATCCCCGAAAACAGTTAAAGCGAGCGAACGCGGAATTGGAGTAGCAGACATCATTAATAAATCAGCATGGTCGCCTTTATTTGCTAAAGCGATTCTTTGGTTCACGCCGAAACGGTGTTGTTCATCAATGACGACCAATCCTAATGATGCGTAATTAGTATCTTTGGTAAATAAAGAGTGCGTCCCGATAATTAAATCAATGTCACCTTCGTTTATCGCTTCTTTGAGCTTTTTTTTCTCGCTTGCTGGAGTGGAACCTAGTAAAAGCGCTATCTTTAGCTTGGTGGGCTTAAAAATCTTTAAGGCGTTAGCGTAGTGTTGTCTAGCTAGTGCATCAGTCGGTGCCATTAAAGCTCCTTGATCTCCGCGAAGATAATTAGCAAATAGTGCAATAAAGGAAACGATGGTTTTGCCCGTTCCAACATCGCCTTGTAACATACGATACATCAAAGTGCTTTGGTTCATATCTTCGATAATTTCTTCGCAAGCCTTTTCTTGGTCGCTTGTTAATTGATAAGCTAAGGAACTAACTAACGGAGCGCACAACGAAAAATCAATCGGCTCTTTTTTGATTTTCTTAAGTGATTTATTGTTTTGTCTAATGAGTTGGTTTTTGATCGAAAAAAGAAGTGCTTCTTCATATTTTAAATGTCTTAAAGCTTGATGAATTTCTTCGTGGTCTTTTGGTTGATGTGCCCATTTAAGTGCTACTTCTTTATTAATGAGATGATATTTATTTAAGAAGTGATATGGCACAAGCGAAAAGATTTTACCTGCCAGTTCTTTTAAGCACCGATTTACTAAAGAAACATATAGATGGTTAGGATAACTACTTGGCAATACATAAACTGGCTTTAAGGCTTCTTCTTTGGCGATTTCACCTTTATAAATGCGTTGTCCACTTATCTCGTTTCTTTTGGCTTCATAGACACCAATCAAAGAATAAGTTTCATCCATTTTTAAGCTTTTTGCTAAGTAACCTTGATTAAAGAAAATGACTTTAAAATAAGTTTTATTAACAGTGATGAAATCAAAGGTAATAATTTCAACGCCACGCGAAGGAACGACTTTAGGAACTGAAACTAGTTTACCTAATAAAACGAGACGCTCTTTATCCGCTAAATCTCTTTCCTTGGTATAAGAAAAATTATCGTAGCGGCGCGGCAAGCGATTAATTACGTCATAAGACGAATAAACACCCATCTCATATAATAAAGCGTTCAGGCGCGGTGATTTCGTTAATTTATCCATATCGTTATTTTACCTTATTATCCATTTGTTTTAATCATTAAATTAAAAAGGGGCACACTTTAGTTATTTGCCCCTTTTCATGATGTTATTAATCGTAATTATGCCGTAATAGGATAGCTTTCTTTAAGTCTTTCGGCTTCTTCCGCAGTAATTCTTAAGATCGTACCATGACGTTTAGTCTGCGCGTCCCAAGAATAGGAAGGTTGTCGCCAAGAACCACCAGCATTAGTGGTGTCTTCGATATCAGTGGTGGAAAACGGAATATAGCCAACACTGGTATTGGCGTAGAAGTCGGCCATTAAGCCGATTTCTGGTATAGATGGATCAAGTCTATCGGCTTGATTCAAATAAAACCATTCTGGGCCTTCTAAGCAAGTATTATCTGCGTTTCTATTTTGAGCTTTAAAACCTAATTCATCTAAGTCGAATACTTTTTCCCAAGCATCAACATCGAATAAATCCATTGTTCTTTGAACGAGGATACCACCATTTTGTTCGTGGTTATCACCATCTTTAGTAGCGGAATAATAATAATCGCCAATTTTCATCACTGCAGCATCAATAATTTTTCTTTCATTATTATTAATGGCTTGCGGAGAGTCGGTTGCTTTGTTTGGATCTTCACCACCATTTAAGTATGGTTGGTTTTTTAAGAATTTTTTAGTTTCAGAGAAGTGGACGAAATCTCTCGTGGTTGTATAGTAAATGCAGTCACGTTCAATAATCGCGTTTCTTTCTTCGTTTAAAATGGTGGAAGAGAAGAAGATGACATATTCACCAGTTTCTTCGCTATAAATCATTTCAGGTGCCCAAGCCATCCCGGCCAATGGGTGCGCAACTTCAATTAATCTTCCCTCAGTCCAGTTAACTAAATCATGAGATTCCCAAAGAGTAATTGCACGACTGCCAGTAATGGTAAATTTTTGAGCGCCGTTATTGCTACCCCAACCACCGCGTGTATAAACGCTTAAGTCAGTGGCAATTAAGTAGAAACTATCGCCTTCAGGGGAACGACAAACGAATGGGTCTCTCACGCCTCTTTCACCAACATTACTGGATAACACTGGCTTTAAGTTGCTCATTAATGAACCATTCATATCTTGGAACTGTAAACCCTCGCCGACATCGGCAAGCGCAAAAAACATTTGTTCGCCAGTTGCTATTCTAGTGCTTGCTTCAGTGCGGCCATAACTTTCGCCAACAAAGTGAGCAAATAAATAAGCTTCATAATCTTCGTCTTCTGGTGTATAAGGTAGCCCTTTTACCAAGACTTCTTGTTCATATTTAGTAATTTGACCGTCTTTTTCAATTTTGGCCTTAAGTTCGACCACTTTATCGCTTGTTGATCTAGTGACTTCGCCTGGAGCGATCGTATCATAGCCGTTTGGATAAATAACGCTGCGATTTGAACTCCACCAAGTGATGGTGGCACCATCAACTTCTTCAGGGAGATAAATATTGCCGTAAACACCCGTATCGGCATTTCTCACTGCGAGGTGATCTAAAATTGTTTCATCAGTTTCCACTGGTGCGTTTTTGATGTCTTCTAAAAATTGATCTTTTGGTTGACCCAAATTACACGAGGTCAAACATAACATCGATAAAGCTGTGAAGACAAATAAAAATTTACTTTTACTTTGCATAATATTTCCTTTCACATCATATAAAAAAATGTCTACATAAATAAATAAACACGAAAAAACAATAATAGCAACCTATTAATTATGTAATTAATAATATTTTGTTTTATTAGCGGTATTATTCAACACCGACAAAGAAAGAGTAAACAGGTTGATTACCACGGCGAATGTCGATATCTAAATCCGGGAAACGTTCGGCGACGATGTCGGCGACTTTCTCATTGAGTTTTTCATCGATATCTTGACCGAGTAATATTGTGATGATACTTGATTCGTCATCAATCATTTTATCTAATAAAGCTAAAAGAGTTTCAATCTTATCGGGATGATCAACGACGATATCTTTTTCAAAAATACCGATAAAGTCATCTTTTTTGACCTTTAAGCCGTTATATTCTGTGTCTCTAATTGCATAAGTCACTTCGCCAGATTTGACATTTTTTAAAGCGGCTTTCATCGCTCTAAAGTTTTCTTCTCCGTCGACTTCAGGATTAAACATGATGGCACTACTAATGCCTTGAGGAATAGTTTTAGAAGGAATGACATAAATATTTGTTCCTTGTCCACTCATCATTTCGCATGCTTGAGAAGCGGCCATAACGATATTACTATTGTTTGGGAAGACAAAAACGTTATGAGCATTAGCTTTTTTAATCGCAGAAACAAAGTCTTCACTGGAAGGATTCATTGTTTGACCACCTTTAACGATGACTGAAATGCCAATTTCTTTAAAAAACTGATCAATGCCATCACCAGCGGAAACACCAATCATTGCATATGGTTTCTTTTCTTTAACAATATGGTCAGCAATAAAATCGGCATCTTCGTCGTCACCTTCATTAACATTTAAAACTTGAACTTTTAAGAATTCGCCGAATTGTTGAACATAGTTTAAGATATCTCCAGGGGTAAGAGTGCGAATGTGGACTTTAACGACGTTATCTTTTAAGTTAACGACTAAGTCACTACCATTAGTGGATAAAATATTATTAAAACGATTTTGATTAAATTCTTTTTTGTCTTTGAGTAACTTCAAGACAAAGTCTAATAAATAGCCGTCTTCTTCTGTTTCGCTTATACCAGTAGCCACTTCAGTAGCAGTAGCTTGGCTTCTTTCCACAAAGCCGCCACCAGCCGCAATGCGCATACCTTCAAGAATTCTAATTAAACC
>CAZSEU010000011.1:0-2448 GCA_964606005.1 uncultured Staphylococcaceae bacterium | reverse complement strand
ATTTGGCTAGTAATAACGCCTGAGTTGCCTCTAGCGCCCATTAATAAACCACGTGAAAAAACTTTAGCTATTTCAGAGGCATTCTCATCGCTCCGGTTTTGAATTTCTTTGCTGCCGGAAGTAAGAGTTAAGTTCATATTCATGCCTGTATCGCCATCAGGGACAGGGAAAACATTGAGGGCATCAACTTCAGGATAATGATTGTAAAGATTATTACTGCCAGATAATAAAAGCAGTTTTAAAGATTGTCCGTTTAAAGTTTTCATAAGTTTAACGAGAGGCGAGAATCTTTTCTCCGTAGACGTTTACCCCAGTACAAGCTTTTTTATATATATTAGAGAGAATGTACATGATATTTTTTTGGCATTCTGCAAGCGCTTCAGTAATTTTCACTTCGTTAGAAAGCACGAGATAAACATCGATAGTAAAAGTGCGATTTGGTTTCTTATTAACGTAAATCGCATCCTCAGAATTTCCTTTCTTAATTGGGAGTTCTAAACGTGATATTTCGTCGCGCTTGCAAATAGCTACTATGCCGTAACAAGCCAAGGCCGCCTGACGTGTTGCGTCCTCAATATCTTTTGTTTCATAACTTGCCGCAGCAACGAAAGTGTTTTTTTCATTCATAAACGTTGTTATTTTACATAGTAAATAGTTTTCTGTCAAATCAGTAGTAATTTTAGCTTATTGATAGTGACATTTTCATATGTTTGACTACTATTGTCTCCTTAATAATGAAAGAAGTGGAAAGAAGTCTTGATATACTTCGCCATAGGCGACAATGATGTGGTTACCAAAACTAGTTTTTAGTAAGTCTATAAGACTTTCATCGTTAAGAGAAACAATAATTTGTGTCCGACAATGACCTGGTAAAGAAACATTTTCTTTAATACTCGCGGGAATACATAAACAGTTTTCTAAAGTGTAGTCAGGAGCGATTTTAAGTAAAGAAATATGTCCTTCAGGCAGTTCTCCTTTTATTGCTACTCCTAAACCACTTTCAAAATGCGAGGTAAGTTTATAAGAAGACACCATGTTAAAAGGCACGGTGCAGTGAGCTAATAAAAGCGTGTGCTCGTCATAATCGAGTTTACTTGGGTTGGCCATAAATGAACTGCGATCAGTTAAGGCATTAGCAATACGCATAGTAATTAAACTTATAATATCGCCTTCGCAACCAGCAGTAATGCCTTCTTCGTTTAATAAAGCGAGCGCCAAACAGGCCGTTGTTTTTCTAGTTTTTATCATATCAAAACAGCGAATAGTTAAGCCGTTTAGGTTATATTTTTCAACAAGTTTTTTCAGCGCGACATAAACAAGTAAAGCATCAGTTAGAGTATCGATATTATCAGCATTATTAAACAATTCTTGTGCTCGAGGAATATATTCAAAATCAGGTGTCTCTTCTTTCGCTTTTAAATAGCATTCATCAAACTCTTTAGCAGTAATTTTTACCACTTCCATATTAAAATTTTTCTTAATTTTACTCGGTTCGATCGGCGTAGCAATTAGCCAGGAAGAAGGTCCACCAATCACACCGAGACGATTGTTAGCAAGTTTTTTACTCGCGCCAATAATTGTAGCGATATGACGGATCATACTGGCAATATGTTTTTCATCTCCAGTTAGTAAAAAACATAACTGATTATGGTTTTCTAAATAAGTTTTGATTTCTAAAGCAGCAGGAAGAGAATTGTTTTTTGAAGTTGAAAGCACAACAATTGGTTCTGAAAAAGTATTTAAACGCCGTAAAAAGCGTGCTTCCACGCCGCCAGTACTGATTAATATAATATCAAATAAAGGATCGATAGCATCTTCACAAATGTACAAATCTTCATCCATTAAATAATTGTTGATTTCATCAATAAAGACTAAATCTTCTTCGATAACAACTTGCTTATTTTTTCCTAAAAAATTGTACAAAGGGACTAAATTTAAGTTCATGAATACCTCGATTACCTTATGTAAATTATAAAGTAAGTGCTCAATAAGTGCCATAAAATAAAAAGCCCGGCAGCTCGCTATTTTGTCCCGAAGGATATCGTCGCCACTACGGTGCTTAACTTCTGTGTTCGAGATGGGAACAGGTGTGTCCACCGCGCCATCGCCACCAGACTTTTTATTTAGAGAAGATAATTTGAATTATTCTCTCAAAACTGAATATTATCACATGTTTGCTTTCTTGTTAATTAGAAACCTTAATTTTATGCTTTCGGATATGAAAATCTTAAGAAATTAAGTCCTCGACCTATTAGTATTAGTCAGCTGAACATATCGCTATGCTTACACTTCTAACCTATCAACCCTGTAGTCTTCAGGGGGTCTTACTTCTTTCGAATGGGAAGTCTCATCTTTAGGGTTGCTTCACGCTTAGATGCTTTCAGCGTTTATCAATTCCGTAGGTAGCTACCCGGCCATGCCACTGGCGTGACAACCGATATACCATTG
>CAZSEU010000010.1:22372-32904 GCA_964606005.1 uncultured Staphylococcaceae bacterium | reverse complement strand
AATGTTGGTCTTCAATTTGCTGTTCAAACTGAAGATCCTGCTAATCAATAATCACATTATCTATTTGCCAAATTATTAAATGCGGCAAAATAGCTAAAATTAAATAAGGGAGGAGAATATGAAAAAGTTTAATCCAACCGCCCTGGTTTTTGGATTTTTTGGCCTTGCCACTATCGCGTCAATGCTTGGCGCAGTAAGTGGTTCTTTGGCATGGTATGCATATGCTACTCGTGCGGCCATTTCATATTCAGGTACTTCTGTATTTAACACGATGCAATTACAAATTGGCCTTGCATCAACCATTCAAATTGGTGGTTTTCACACTGATGATCGTATTACAGAAACCACTTTCCCAGAGGATGATAATTACTATTATTTCTCACCAGCTGGCGTTGGTCTTTCCTCAAGAGCAATTAATACCTATTTGGCCGCTAATGGTTATGCGACAAATAGTTTGCATCAAGTAACATCTGGTAGTTATAAGCCGGGTGATGATTTTGCTCTCAAAGAAGCCCCAACTGATAGTATTTATTTTAACAATCAGCTAGCAGGTAAGGATAATTACGCAAAAATTCCCTTCGTGTTTCGTGCTTTGCAAAGTGAATCGATCGAAGATGTCTTTATACCAAATACAGAAATTTGGGTAACAGACGCAAAGGCTAGGGCCTCAGCAATAAGTCAAGGTGACGTTTATAAAGCACTCAGACTACATTTTGAACGCGGAGAGTTATATCCAAATGAAAATTACATCTTAAATCCTTCAGCTAATGTCGCAGGAGCAACTAAAGTTGGTGGTTTGCTCGACTTCGGTCGTGATCGTTATTATGATTTTGATCCGCTGACCGAAGAAGAAATTATCTATGGTGAATATGAATCTAGAGCCGGCCTTTCGTTAGAAGGTTATGATGGTCCAAACGAATATCATGACATCAACGGGGTTGGGCAAAATGATACTCCTAGTAATTTTCTTGCAAAGCATTCTCAAGGAGTCAAATATTTTAGCTCCTTGGATAGTGTGGGCATCAAAGAAGCTGAATATGTATCAATTAATGAAATTTTGCCAATAAAAGATTCAAACAACGTATTACAAAACTCAGACGAAGAACATCCAACATCTGTTTGTATCACTGGTACTGCCGAAGACAATTACATCGGAAGAGTGGATATGACTGTATATCTCGAAGGCTGGGATTTCTCTCTTATTGATCAAGAAATTGGTCACTACTTCGATATCGGTTTAACATTTGAAATTAACGCATTAAGAAGCAACTAATCATGAATAAAAGCAGAATAATCTTATCATCTATTATCGCTTGCATGTCACTGTCGATCATGTCATTGACAGCCACTTTAGCATGGTATGCGACTAACGATAGATTAACTGTGGATTCTATTGGGATAAAGATTGATGGCGACATAGAATTAAAAGTTTCAGCATCAGACAACTTACTTTCTTTTGAAAGTGAAATTGATGGTGCAGACTTCGGCCCTGACGCCACAAACTTCTTTTTTTCACCAGTAAGCGCTGTTCATAGTGAAAACTGGATTAGTGAAAAAGCGCCAGAACCAATTTTTTATGACTATTCATTTTATGGCGCGACTGCAAGCGGACAACCAAACTATCAAAGCAAAAACGTTGGCTTTTTCTCCAAAAAAGTGTACTTACTTGCCGATACTGATTATTATGTTGGCCTTGATATTGATCAAACGATGTTCAGCGTCAACGAAAGTTTGAACTTTGAACGCGCACAAGAGTTGTATTCCGATCATCCAGAATGGGCTATGACTGTTGATGAAATTAAACAAGAACTAGACAATTTAATCAATGCTTTAAGGATCTCGATATTAATACCCGACACTGAGCATTATCAATACTTTATTATCGATCCAACTAAAGACCAAAATAACAAAACTTTATATGGTGGCAGATTAGACAACGATAGCGATGGTTTATATGACACTTATGCGGATTTGCAAGGCGATCATTATGAGATTATTTATGGCGAAGTTAACAACCGTGATTTAATTAGGTATGATGAACCAAGTGGTATCCCAGCAGAAGTTGTTAACCAAACACAATTCTTTGGTGATTCTTTTACTGCGATTAGTCACGGTAATGTCCATACATATAGTGCTGAACAGTCATTGGAAGCTGGCTTAATCATTGCCGAAGAACCATCCATTTCATTAGAGGAACTCAATGTAGACAACCCACCATTACGAATACCGTGCTACCGTGATGAACCACGGGAAATTATCTTATCCATTTATTTAGAGGGTTGGGATGAAGATTGCATTAATAACACAATGGGTGCTTCATTTCTTACAAAAATGAGTTTCAAATTTCTAGGGAGGATTATCTAATATGTCCGCATATTTCGAATATTTAAGAGAAGTGTTCACGCGTGTCATGAGAGACATTGGAGAATTTATCTATCGTGCTTTCATTACACCTTGGGCAGATGTGCCAAACAATTTTACGCACTATTTCAATACCTTTGATGCCCATGTGGTAAGCTTTGGTTTTTGGGGCTGGTTTTTCTGGGTATTGTTTCTTATCCTCCTAATCGCCTTAATCGGTGGTATTGTTTTTACTATCTTTGTGTTGGTTCGCAAATATGTGCGTTTTGTTAAAAAGGAACTCGATAAAGAACAATTACGTCTTCAAATAGAAAGACTTAATTATGAACTATATCAAGCTGTTCAAGAAAAAGATAAAATTCTCAATTTGAAAGTTGGTTATATGGGATTAAAACCCGATGGCGTTGACTCTGAAACACAAGACACCCTTAATGAAATTTCCTCCCGGTTCCCAAAACTTGTTCACGTTGATAGCGTTTTTAGAGGTGTTAATTTAGACATCGCTCCACGTGATAGTTTGTCACTTGAAGAAATCGTTAACGCATTTCGTAACTATGCTGCTAGTCAATTAGAACTTTTTTACCGCGAAGATGTCATTAGACAACTATTTGCTGGTATCGCTACTTCTAAACTCATTATTTTGGAAGGTATTTCTGGTACTGGTAAAACTTCCTTAGCGTATGCTTTAGGCAAATTTTTTAATAACGATAGTTCAATCATCCCAGTTCAACCATCTTGGAAAGATAGAAGTGAATTAATCGGTTACTATAACGAATTCACCAAGAAATTTAATGAAACTGAATTCTTAAAAGTTTTATATGCAACCACTTATCGCAAAGACCTAAGCGTCATCGTCCTTGACGAAATGAACTTGGCCCGTATTGAATATTACTTTGCTGAATTTTTATCCATCATGGAAATGCGTGATGTTAATGATTGGGTAATCGACCTAATTCCTGCTCCACAAGCAAGTGACCCAGTTAACATTAAAGAAGGTAAGTTATTGATTCCTCAAAACGTCATGTTTTTTGGAACTGCCAATAACGATGATAGTACGTTCACCATTTCTGATAAAGTTTATGACCGCGCAATTTCCATCTTCTTTGATGACAAAGGCCGTGCGTTTGATGCGCCAATGCAAGATCCAATGACTATTCCTTATTCACAACTTAGATTCCTCTTTGATGAAGCAGTTGGTCAATATCCCGTTTCTCAAAACGCTTACGAGAAATTTGAGCAATTAGATAACTTTGTTATTAAAAAATTCAAGCTCGCGTTTGGTAACCGTATTATGAAACAATTAGAAACCTTCATCCCGGTTTATGTTGGTTGTGGTGGCAAGGAAGTCGACGGCTTTGACTTCATCTTTACCAACAAAATCTTAAAGAAATTTGAATCATTAAATCTTTCTTTCTTAAGAGATGAACTAAAAGAATTAAATGCTCAATTAGATAAGTTGTACGGTCGCGGTAACTTCAAAATGGCACATGCATATATCGACAACTTACTTAAAATAAATTAATAAATGTAACAAAATATGAAAAGAAAATCACCCGCACTCATAGCTCGCGCCTACCACGCGAAAGTAAAAGAAATGCTTAAAGGCAAAACTGAAAAAGACATTCATTTCAGTTTGCGCCAAGGCAAAAATACGTATCTTCGTTTAGAAAGAATGAACTCATCTTCCTTTGATAAAAGCTGGATTGAGGTCATCGAAGACTGTGTTTTCGACTTGGGCGAAATTATTGCTTCTCCAAAGATTACCACCAAACAAGAAGGTAACCTTGTTCCAGTTGAACTAGCGAAAAAAACTGATGCAGCTTCAGTGCAACACTTATCAAGTCATACACAATACATTAAAGAAGTCGACGAATATGGAAATGTCATTCCAAGTAAAATCATGGGTATTTTCAATGAGGATAATTATCTCACATATGAAAATCGTTTCATTGCCACTTTTGTTAGACGTTTAGTTTTATTTATTGAAAAACGTTATGAAGTTGTCGCCAAATTAGCCGAACTCCGCAATGAAGAAATATTGATGTTTAAAAACCAATCGGTCGTCAATGGTGCGGAGGTTGATATTGAAACAAAAGTTAAGGTTTCTTATAAAAATGATGATGAAGGCTCTCGAAAATCTAATGCTTACATTGCTAGAATTGAAAAAATCAGAGAATATATTCTTTTCTTTTATAAGTCACCTTTTATGCGCATGTTCAAAACCGAAAAAGATGTGCGCAACCCAATCATTCAAACTAACATCATTCGTAAAAACCCAAAATATCGTCACTGTTATGAAGTGTATCGCTTCATCGAATCTTATGATCGTTTAGGCGTAAACTATAAAGTCAGTGAACAATATAGTGATTTTAGTGAAAAAGAAATGGATGAAATTACCGATACTCTATTCATAAACTATGTGACTCTTAAAGGAAAAAACGTCACTGGTGATATTAAAGAAGAATTAAAAGTTTATAAACCAAAAGTCATAACTTCTATTGATGATGAAATTTTCGTTTATGGCCCATTAATCAATACACCGATTTCTTTTGTGCGAATTGACGATGCTTATAAACAATATTTAGAAAGCAAAATAAATAAAGATTTACCAGAATATCCAACCAAACAAGAACGCGATTACTACGCTGATGAATACGATGAAAGACGTCAAATCAAAGAGGAAATCGCTCAACTCGAAGCTTTGCAACGTCGAAAAGATAGGGACAACAGGAGATTTGAATATAACGTTAAACTCATTCTTAGACAAAGAGAAAGAGCAAGACTTGAATTAGAAGAAAAGTTGCTGGCCACTATTGCCAAAGAAGAAGCCAACAAACTTGCTAAGGCACGTGGTGAAATTGCTGCTGCTTCTTTAGAACACATTAAAGAGAGTAAGCAAAAACGCTCTGAACGCCAACCTTTGGTTGAAAACATTTATCGCGAACCAGATTCAGAAGAAATTATTATTTCTGACGATATCTTAAAAGCGGCCAAACAAAAGAAAAAACCTGTAATGGAAGAAGAAACACAAGAAGAATTATTAGATTCTGGCATTAAACCAAAACGTATTCAATATGATTTTGATGATAGTGAAGAAGGTGAAGTTGAACTAGACAAGATTCCTCCGCTAGAAGACACTCATTTTACGGAAACTATACCTGCTAGTGCGGAAGAACTAATACTTCCTAGAAAATATAATACGAAGAAAAAAGCTGATGGTGATATGCCTCGTAAAAGAGGTAGGCCACCAAAAGAAGTTTCTCTTGAACAATTATTAGAGGCCCAAAATAAACCAAAAGGCAAAAGAGGTCGCCCAAGAAAAGTGGTGGATGAAACCTCAATTTCTGCTGAACCTAAAAAACGTGGTCGTCCTGCTAAAGCCAAAGTGGATTCTAATGAGCCAAAAAGAAGAGGTAGACCGTCAATTGCCAAAGTGGAATCAAACGAGCCAAAAAGAAGAGGCCGTCCACCAAAAGCTGATAATGGCGAAAAAGTGGCTCCAAAAAAACGTGGTCGTCCTGCTAAAACTAAAGCCGAATTTAAGATCCCTAAAAAACGTGGCCGTCCAAAAAAAGTAAGTGGAGATAACCTTGAAGATTATGAGATCTTAAAAAAATTAGGTGACTATGATGAAGTAGAAGATTTTAATGAACTTAACGAAAATGATGATTTATCGTACGCTGATGAATTAGAAGAAAACGAAGCTATGATTGAAAAGTCTTCTCCAAAAAAACGTGGCCGCCCTGCGAAAATTAAAACAGCTGGCAAAGCTCCCAAAAAACGTGGCCGTCCAGCAAAAAACAAAGAAAAAGATACTCCTACTAAAAAACGCGGTAGACCACGCAAAGCTGATAATGAACAAAAAGTTCCTGGCAAAAGAGGTCGTCCTAGAAAAATTGTCAAAGAAGACTTATCAGAATAAAATTTCTAATAACTTTAGTTAATAAAACGATAATTGGGTATGATGTAAACATAGAACTCCAATCATCGTTCAACCCATCATCTTGGAGGATAATGATTAAATGATGAGCGAAACTCAACCAAAAAAAACAAAAAGACCAAAAAGTAAGGTTAGAAAAGCTATTGAATGGACTTTAACCGGCATTTTTGTCGCAATATTTTTGTTTGTTTTCGCTGGTCAAATCGATGGCATGATTAATAAGGATAAACATTATGGTCGTGATATTCGTTTTGGCTTTGCAACATTCATCGTTGAAACTAACTCCATGGAACCAGACTATAAAGTAGATTCTGCGATTATTACATATTTAGAAGATCCACAGAAAATTTATGAGCGTTATCAAAAAGGCGAAACCGTCGATTTAACGTTTATGGATGTCTATGAAACTAATACCGCCTACACTCAACCATTAAAAGCAGAAAACGCGCAGTACACTAGAAGAACTGGTGCTACTGGTGTACCGATGACCCATCGTTTAAGAGAAGTCTTAGTTAACGAAAATTTAGATAAAGGCAAAGGACGCTACACCTTTATTACTGCTGGAATTAATACTGTTGATGGTAATATGTCTGCTTCAGACCAATATCAAGCTTTCACGGAAAAAGAACTACTTGGTCGTGTTGTCGCCAATAGTCAATTACTCGGTTCTACCTTTGGCTTTGTTAGTTCGCCATTTGGTTTATTGTTCTTGTTATTAATTCCATCCTTTTATTTAATTGTTACAAGTGTCATTGATATTTTTAAGGCCTATAAAGAACCTGAACAACCAGTGGCTGAAGTCATAGGGGAAAATGGAGAAGTTAATAACAAGCAATCAACTTTATCCGAAGAAGACAAAAAACGTCTTAAAGAAGAACTACTTCAAGAAATGCTACAAAAGAAAAAGGGAGATAATAAATGAAAATAAGTCGCAAACGATTCATTAATTTTCTTATTAATGCCATTGTTTTTGTGATTGCTTTTTTCCTTTTAATAGCGGGTATTTTCCTTGGTTGGTATGACAATAATCAAGATTTATTAATCGCCATGATTGTCTTGTGCACATTGTATGCCGCGTTTGTTACTTTTTCAGTCTTTATTTTCTTTAATGATTTTACTTTACTGAAAACCCTACAACTCGAAAACGAATATAACTTGGGTGTTAGAAGTAATTTTAATAACCTTTATGCCTTTACTAAGCGCGTGGAGATGAAACAAAAATCATTTCGCAAAAAAGGTAATAATCAACACATGATTGCTTTTACCTTTTCTAACTTGCTCATCTCACAAAACATTAACCGCAATAAAGAGATTCACTTATTAAATAACCATATTGCTTCTTTCCTTAATTCCATCTATTTAAAAATCAACAGCAAGAAAAAGAACTTTGTTTATGCTTTTTCTCGCGGTACTTTCATGGTGTACGCTCACAATCAAACAGATCAGAAAATTCAAGAAATTTGTGAAATCATCACTCGTGGAATTTATCAGTTTGCCGAAGAAAACTGCCATCACGTTTGGGTACAACCTTTTTATGGTATTTTTATCATTAAAACAGAAGCTGTGACTAACCAAATTGAAAACGCAATGTTGGCTAGAGACATATCCGAACGCAACTTCGAAACGATTACATTTTACCAAGATAGCTTCCGCAAAGTTGTTTCCGCGAGCGATATCGAAGAAATGACACAAGCCTTGCAAGACAAAGAGTTTGTTGTTTATTATCAACCTAAATATAATTTAAGCACTAAAAAATTTAATTCTGCTGAAGCATTAATTAGATGGAACAGCAAAAAATATGGTTTATTAGCCCCAAAACTTTTCTTAAATAAAGCGGAAGCAGTAGGTTTAATTCACGATATCGATATTTATGTTTTACGCCAAGTTTGCCAAGACTTAAACGAATCAATTAGAAGAGGTAGAAGAGTATTACCAGTTTCAGTAAACTTCTCTTTATATGAATTCTATTCATCTAACTTCTTAGATATCATTATGGACATCTTGCGTGAATTTAAGATTCCGGTTGAACTCATTCAAATTGAAATTACCGAAGCAACGAGCCAAGCTAACCAATTCTTATCGATTTCCATTATTAAAAAGCTTAAAGATAAAGGTATAAAGGTTTTAATGGATGACTTCGGCATTGGTTATTCTAACGTTGGTAATTTAAAGAAAATACCTTTTGATGCGATTAAAATTGATAAATCGTTTATTGATGATATTGTCGGTGACAATAAAGCCCGTGAAATCGTTCGTTTCTTAATTGGTCTATGTAAAATTAATGGCATGGAAGTTATTGCTGAGGGTGTTGATAGCAAAGAACAAGTTGATATTTTAAATAAGATTAAGTGTGACACCATTCAAGGTTTCTTTTATTCCAAGGCATTACCTAAAAAGGAATTTGAAGTTTTCCTCGCTGATAACCCTTTCGAAAAAAAGGAGGGCGATAAAAAATGATCATGATTGTAGGTGCTCAACATGACGATATCTTATATTTCGAAACCGTCATGTCAAATAAAAAGCAAGAAATTGTCCTTGATAAGTATACTTTGACCAGTGGTACTATTTTTAACCAATCTGTTTTATTAGTACACGATGTGAAAACAAACTACTTAAGTAGCGCTCTAACTCTTTATTTAATTGAGAAATACTTTATTATTCTCATCCTGGTAGTCGGTAGGTGTGTCGCTTATAACCAAGATATCAAGCCTTCTGAAATTGCAATTTCGAAGCATGTGATTGCCGGAGATGTTGATCAAGTTAACGAGGACAATGTCAAAATGGCGCAAATACCTGGTTTCCCGCAAGTTTTTGATTGTAATGATGATGTCATTGGTTATTTGGTTAATGCTTTTGAAAAGCGCACTTTAAGTTCGCTAAAAATCGCCAACTACGTATCCACAAACACCGATTATCATAGCTATGAGCAAATCAAACAAATTCGTGAATTCGACAACATTCTTGGTTTTGAAAGCAATGTCGTTTTTGATTCAAATACAGCTGGTATTGCCATGGTTGCTCAATTACGAAAAGTACCATTAGTCGCCGTAAAAGTCGTTGAACGTCATGTTGATGAAAAGAGCAATATTGATACTTATTTAACAGCAATTAAGAAATATACCGATGTTGGAAAGGCCATTGTCACTTGTATTGGTGATATTGGTCGTAATGAAATTATCACCGGAGAAGGAGTATAAAAGGATGCGCGAGAGAAATAACGATAAAGCCAATTCTATTTATAACTTTTTCCGTTTTACCACCATCTTCCCAATGGTGTATTTCGTTATCTTTGCCGGTGTAACTGGCACATTTAGCGTTTTGTATGCTGTCACTTTATATCCTTTCTATTTACATTTCTTAATGGGTTTTATTATTGGCATGGTTGGTTTATATATTATTTATCTGGCCTATACGACCAAAGTGTACCAAAGCACATTCGTCAGAGGTTTATATCGCGTTACTGCTATTAATTATAAAAATATCGCTAATGGTGATGTTAATTTAATTGATTATCCTAACAACACTTATAGTGAGTTTATCTCATTAAATAAGGAAGTCGACAAAATTAGAACTGGTCTTGATAAAGCCACTTTAATCGCAGGTAATACCGATTTTTCTCACATTGACCTACACTATATTGATCAAAAAAAGAATGTTATTAGTTTCTTTAGTTTTAAAAGTTATTTAGAAGAAATCATTTTTTCTTCCCAGAACTATCGTAACGTACTAATCGAACTATATTATGTATTGGGCGAAGATGCTTTAAATGAAGTCGAAATAAAGTATTTACTTAACTTATTGCGTACAAACTTTAATGATTATAAAGATGTACTTTATATTTTAAAAGAAGACCGTAAATCTATTTATATTTACTTACCGCGCATTGATTCTCTTAGCAAAATTAAAGAACAACTCGAAATTGTTACTCGAAATGCCAGCGTGAATAAAAGAACCCAAGACGGTATCGTTAACTTAGTGTCTCGTTTTGCTGTTGTTTGTTATCCATTTTCAGATGTTTCAGAACTTTTATCAGACTTACAATTTGCTAAACGTGAAGATAAAAATATCAATGTTTATTTGCCAAACCGCATTCGCTTTTTACAAGACAATCGCTTATTAAAAAACTCGATGAACTTAAACGCAATGACGAAGTTAATTCAACCTTTGCAAAACGTTAACCTCGGCATTAAAAATAGTAAAAAGAACATGCAAGAAGTGCAAAAAGTAATTA
>CAZSEU010000010.1:0-22272 GCA_964606005.1 uncultured Staphylococcaceae bacterium | reverse complement strand
AACCTCGGCATTAAAAATAGTAAAAAGAACATGCAAGAAGTGCAAAAAGTAATTAGTGACATTGCTACTTATTTTGCATTAGATTACGCAGGCATTATTTCCTATGACGAAATTAAGCGTAATTATTCTATTACTTACCAAGTAACGGCCAAAGGTTTGATCCCGCTTAGTTCGAAAGACAATCACGTTGAAAAAGAATTCGTCCAGTCAATGGACCAAGCAAAAGATAAAGATAACGCTTATTACTTTTCTTTCCGTAGCCATGCCACTTTAGCTTTAGGCCGCCACTTAGATCGTGTCGGACTTGAAAGCGGCTTCTTCTATGTGTTAAAAGATAACGACCTAGTAGTAGGCACAATTTATTTCTTTAATAAAAACAAATCATTTTTTATCGATTCTTATATTCAGGAAGCATTCACAGTTTTATGCGATAAAATCGCTGCAATTATTTTAGGCGATAGAAGAGATAAAGAAGTCGAATATTCTTATCAAGAAATCGATACTATCTTAAAAATTACCGAACACGCCACTTACCGCGTTTCTCATGATGAATTCACTTTGTTAAGAACGAGCAACACCATGAAGCCACTTTTCCCGAAACTAGAAATCGGTCAGAAATGTTATAAAACATTGTATGGCTTAGATATTCCATGCGAAGATTGCCCTTTATTAACTGGTAATAAGAAAGTCGCAAAATTTGGGAAAAATAAAATAGAAACTTCATTGATTCTTTCAGAAATTAATCTTACTTATCACGTCATGACGATGAAAAACATCTATCAAGAAGAAAGTCAATCTCGTTACGTTAAGGATTTAGTCATTAATTCTTACTCATCTTTAATTGAAGATTTAACTAGTGCTTTTTCCATTAATGGTAAAGGTTATTTGTTGCTTTTACGAATTGATAATATGGCCCCGCTTCTTGATGCCAATGGTTCGGAGGGCTATTTAGCGATGACTCGCAGTTTCATCCGTCGATTAAAAGCCATGCAAAATAGTTATGAAAACATTTATTTATTTAATAACCAAGCTCTCGCCATGCTTTTCACCGAGTTTGGTCAAAATGATATTTTTGAAATGTGTGAAAAGATTTATGAATTAAGTCGGGATAATCATGCGAATAATGCTGATTATGACATTAATCTTACTTACTTACCATTTGCTTATCCTGGCGTTTTTACAGGTGTAGAAAACTTATTAAGACAAGCAGAACAATTCTTAAGTAAGGGTAAATACACCATTAATAAAAATAGTATTTATCTTGATGAAGGTGCATATTCTCGTCCAGCTAATAAAAATGATTACTTATTGTCAATCATTGAAACTTCTGTTGCTAACAAAACCTTTAACGTCAACTTACAACCAATGGTCAATGCTGGTGACAAACGTATTTATGGAGCTGAACTATTGTTAAGAATGAGTGACAGTTATCGTAATACAATCTTAAAAACTAACGAATTAGTCGCGGTCGCTGCACAAAACAATAAAATCAGCGTTATTTCTAACGCCTTGCTTGATTATATCGCTGCAATGTATCAACAGTTTGGTAATTCAGTATTTAAGCTTCACGGCTTCCAACGTTTAAGTATTAATACTGATTATTCCTTCTTTGATGATTATAGTTTCTATACTGTTACTAAAGCGCATATTGACTCTTTGAAATTGCCTGACAACTTCTTGGCTTTTGAAATTAATGAAAGCGATATCGCTGATCATCGTGAAGAATTTAAGGCCATCGTTAAACAATTAAGTAGCTTACATATCGTCATGGTGTGTGATCAATATACAGGGAGATACTTATCTCCAGAAGTGGTTAAGAATATCGGTTTCCATGAAATTAAGTTATCACGTAACTTGCTTAAGAACATCGATAATGATCGTCAACGCTTAGACGATGTTAAAAACCTAATGTTAGAAATTAAAAATTTCGGCATGAAAAATTCTCTTGTCGGTATTGAAAATATCGACCAATACTTATTGGTAAAAGAAATTGATAGCAGCGCTTTGATTCAAGGCTACTATTTCTATCGTCCGTTAGAAAAACAAAATCTCATCGATACTATTCGACTTATTAACAAACTATATTAACCAATTAAGAAATCCTCTTCGACAAACTGCACTTTGCTAGAATCCTCGAAGTGGATTTTTTTATTAAGCAAATGGAAAAATGTAATTGGACCAACACGACCAACAAACATTAATAAAGCGAGGATTATTTTGCTTCCAGCTGATAAATGTGGAGTGATGCCTATAGACAAACCAACCGTTCCAAAAGCAGAAAATACCTCAAACAAAATACTTGTGGAACGAGTGCTATTAATATTTAAAGTATTTAAGTCAAGTTGACTTTCTAATGCGTAAATTGCAACAAAGCTAATAAATATGGTTGCTATTGCAATTAAAAATAAAGACATAGCTTTAACGATGACGTTAGGTGAATAACGACGATAAAAAGAAGTAACTTTTTTTCCAGCAAGATAACAACTCATTGCTAACACGATAATATATACAGTCGTCGTTTTAATGCCACCAGCAGTGCCTAATGGGTTACCGCCAATCAACATGAGTAAACAAGAAAATAACTTACTTAAAAACGATAAATCATCTTGATTGACAGTACTGAAGCCTGCTGTACGAGTGGTAACCGATTGGAACAAGGCATTAAATGGCGATTTAAAGCCTTCTGAGGCGTAAATAACTAAGAAGCCCGCAACTAATAAGATACCTGTCATTAAGAGGCAGATTTTGCTGAATACACGCAGTTGTTTTAATCTCTTTTTTGCGAAGATATCGATGACTACTAAAAAAGAAAGCCCGCCAGCAATAATTAAAAGCATTATATAAGAACACAAATAGTAATATAACCAGTTTGGCAAGGAATCGATAAATAAGTTTCCAGCGTTTCTAATTAAAGAAGTATTGCCCAAAATATCGAAGCCCGCATTATTAAAAGCGGAAATTGAAGTAAACAATGACCGCCACAAACCTTGTAATATGTTATCTGAATATGGTAAGAAAACAGGTAACCCAAGTAAGAAACCAGCAGCCTCAAATCCGAGCGATATAAGAACTAATTTTCGAATTAAAGTAACAATTTCAGCAAAATCATCGCTATTGACCATGATGGAAATAAACAAACGATCTCTAAATTGAAGTTTTTTATGAAATAGCGTAATTATAAAAGTCAAAATGGTAATAAAACCAAGTCCACCAATTTGAATTAAAATAGCGATGACTAATTGACCAATAAACGTTAATTCAAGACCAATTCCTTGATTAAAAGCATTTAGCCCAGTCACGCATGTTGCGGACATTGCAAGAAAAAAAGAATTAACAAAACCACCAAACTGACCATCTTTTCTTGAAAATGGCATGGCCAATAATAATGTGCCGATCATGACAATAATGGCAAAGGAAAGAATAACCAGTAAATAAGGATTAATTTGTTTATTACGATTCTTCATTAATAATAGATATACGCCTTTTATTGATAAATATCAAGTTGCGCTTTTTTAGTAAGATAATTACGAATTTGACCCCCTCTTCTATCTTTTTATTATCGGTTTTTTATGTTCTACTAATATAACAAAAAAACAATAATCATTGGTATAATCACAATAATTGCTAATTTCATAGTGCGCTTTTTTCTTTAATGCTATAATGGTTAAAAATTATTAAAGCTTACTCACTAATCGTTATTAAATAGCGACACGGTCAAGCTTTGATGACATAGGAGGAATAATTATGTTGGATCGATTATTTAATGGAAAATGGACTAGAAAGCTCATTAATGTCTTAATTTGGGTTTCGGGTTATCTTAATTTTGTGGCTTTTGTGGTTGTCGGAGGATTCGCTATCATTAAGGGTAACGACGAACAAAAGTTAGTATCTAAACGAGTATTTGTGGTAACTCTAATTTTCTTAGCCTTAAACTCACTTATGACTTATTTAGGCTACATCGGAGGTTGGTTTGATGGCTACTACGGCTCTGGGGTTTATGAATTCCAAGTCAACATGACACGCATTATCAATATTGCCGAAACCACCGTATTCGCCACTTGTATCGTTGTTGAATTGCTCAAAAAAGAAGATCCATTAACCGCAGAAGATATTCACGTTGATCAATCAAATAACTAAACTTATATTTTTAACAAAAGGATTGGACTTAAAACAGCCAATCTTTTTTATTGTATAAAAAAACGTTGATGAGCTAATCACCAACGTATGAAAGTTTATTTTTCTTTAACGATTAAAATAAGACTTGTCTAGCTCTTTGCTTAGTTTCAGCGCTAGCGGAGAATGGAATACGAGTTGTATAACCATTTCTTGCGGCCACGATTTGGTATGTTGGCCAACGGAACATTAAGCCGTTCCATTCAAAGACTGTGTCATTGAAAACTTCTCTAGCAGCTGTAATTTCTTTTTGTAAGTAGCTATTTTGTTGCATCGCCATAGCGATTTCTTGGTGAGCTTTTAAGTCTGGATATGCTTCAAGAGAGACATTAATTTTAGAAGCGACATTTTCCAAAGCCTCGGCTTTTTCATTCATTGTACCGCCGGCGCGTGCTTGGGCAATGGCGACGAAAGTCGTCTCGTCAAGTTTAACTGCTTTGTTAACTAAAGCGGCTGCGTTTTCTAAGATTACCACTCTTTGCTCTAAATAATTATCGATTTGCGAAGCATTGTGTTGGATTTTTTGTTGTAAACGTTGTAAATAATTCTTGGCTTTAATTTTCATGAAAAGAAATACTAAACCAGGAATAATTAATAAGACCCACAATAAAACTTCAAATAAAGTAGAGCCCCAACCGACCTGAACTTTGATTTGTTTTTGAATAACGTTAACGTCGTTACCTTTTTCATTTACTGGACCAGTTAATTCGTCGAGTTCATTCGCCATAATTTATCCTCCTAATGATCCTCTTTTAAGTATTTATCTAACTCATTGGAGTCGAAATCAGGATTAGCGGATTTGAGCAACAATGAGATTAAACCTTTAGAATAGACTACCATATTTTGGTTAGAAATACGAGATAATAAGTTGGCCAATCCTTGGTTTTTAATGGAAGAATTAAATTTTTGTTGTGTGGTATGACATTCTTGAACGGCAAAAGGCATAGTGTTTTCTAGTGGTACATATTCGTACCATTGAACAGGAATTTGATGCATTCTACCATCGCCACCAAATTTAGAAACATAAGTAACATGGGAAACTTTTTTATAAGAGTAAGCATGAATATTCACAATATCACTTGCACCGTTTTTACGAACTAAATCGCGTTTTAAAGTTGCAGGAGTATCACTTTCTGGATGCTTGAATACTTTTTCATCATAACGATTGGCCATCATTTCAGTTTCAAAACCGGTAACATTAGGATCAACCGTACCTTTAAAGATTTCTTCAAAAGACATATGTTGTTGATATAAAGGAATTGAAAGGAGTGGGGCTAAATCGAAATAAAAAGACTGGAAGTAATTATCACAGTATTGGATGAAGTTGCTTTTGGCAAAGTCAAAGCTGTAATGCACAAATTTATTTGGGTCGGCATCTAAGTCGGCATTTTGTGCGTGGCGGCTTTTAATATAGTTTAATCCTTTGGTTTTAGTAAAATAAAAATCATCACCATAAGGAGATTTTGATTGAATCAAATCAAGCATATTTTTTTGAGCCAAGGGGGTAAATAACAAACGGAATTCGACATCGTTATCACGATTAGTGGCATTGAACAAAGCTTCAAATTCACTATTGCCCATCATTGTTAAAGTTTTGTTTGCTAATGAACCATTACGAATTTTTTTACCTAAATCACGTTCAAAATCTTCAACAAAATCTTTGATTTGTTTTTCGTTCATGCTATTGGCATTGCTAGGTTCCCTTGAAAATGAAAGTCGAGGAGCAGCTTCATTGCCATAAACTAACCACGTTTCATAAAAATATTCTGCAGCAGGTTTGGTGATTTCGGCTACCAATACTTGCGTATGTGTGATAACGTGGCGATTTTTGCCCGTGCCTACAACAGTAGTCCAAGAAATCATCTTTTCTCCGCGGTAGACGTGATTAACCATGTGACTGATGTGGTTTCTTTGTACTAGGAAAGGATTGCCAAGAATTGAACCAGATTGCACAAAAACAGTAGATATGTTTTTTTCCAAGTTTTCTTGAAAACCATATTTGTTTCTTAAGTAATAAAACTTATCTTGATCAAAATATTGGTCCATTTGGATTAGTGAAGTAGTATCAGTAACTAACTTTGCTGGGATATTCCAGTCATATAAATTGTTAAGCGATTGCATTTGCTCGTATGCTTCACGAGTGTAATCATCTCTTTGTTTTCTTAATTTATTCAATTTGTTTTCAAATTCTTTGATTCTTTTATTAACTGCTTTTAAAGCAAAAATTAAACCAACTCCTCCACCAATTCCAGCAATCGGAATAGCAATATAAAAATTGGAAATGTCTTGGTCATTTATAATATAAAAAACACCGAATAAAGACGCGAGAAACAAAAGTATCATCATAACGATGACAAAAGCTTTAAGTGCTTTTCTTTTTCCCAAGGAGTTTTCTACGTGACCAATTTTCGTGGTCAGGCTTTTTATTTGACTAACGGTCGAACGATTGGCATCGATATCAACTTTACTTTCTTCGGTTAATTTATCGAAGAATTTAACAACATTTTCGTGGTAAGCATCTTTTAGAAATTGGTGATAAGCCTTTAAAGGCTCAGTCAAATCAAAATTATTTTGCATAATAATATTTTAGATAATATATGTCTAATAATCTACAATTATCAAAAAAAGAGCGACTATTTCTCGCTCAGTTCTTGAAAAATTAAACTATGAATATGATCGCTAAGTTGCTTGGCATTCATCCCTAAATAATCTTCGCGATAATATAAGACGCGGCAAATCATTTGAACATGGCTCTTCCTTGGGAAGTTTTTATGAATTTTTTCTGTACCCTTCATTGTCACGATAACAATTGGACATTTGGTTTTAATGGCAATATGAAATGCTCCATGATGGAACTCGCCTAATAGTTCGCCATTGTTAACACGCGTTCCTTCTGGATAAACGCCGATTGAAGTGGTGCGAGAAGCGATTAATTCAGCAGCCCGATTAAATTGAGTTAAAGATTGAGTTCTATCTTTACGGTCGATTGGCAAATAACAATTTCTCCACATCAAGTGCCCAGCCAAAGGTAGTTTCATCACTTCTTTTTTGCACACAAAAGCAATGTCGCGATTTGCTAACGCTTGAGCCACTAGCATTGGGTCGAAATTGCTTTTATGATTCCCAATTAATAAAAATGGTTCACTTGGAATATTGTCTAATCCTACGGTGATAAGTTTAACGCGACAAACACGGTTAACATAGTTCATGCCATTATGAAGCAAGAAACGAGCAAAACGACTCGGTTTGTTATATTGTTTCTTATATGAGGAAAGTAAGTGACCGCATATTTCATAAAAAATCCACATAAAGATCACCCCAGCAACATACCCGCCTAACATTAAAACGATTGGGCGATAAAAATCAAACCATTGAGCCACTGGCCAAAAAGTCAATGTGCCAGTTATCGTTAATAAAAGGGCAGTGGTGACTGCAACAAAAGAAATGAACATAATATTTTTTAATAGCTGAACTAGGGCAATAGCAACAAACGTTGCCATAGGTTCCATAGTTAACAGGCGAATGATAACACCATCCCTACAAATGTCAACTGATTTTGCGTTTATTAAGAAATTGATAACGTAAATTTTCTAATGAAAAACGACAAACAACTATATCTTTATAAAAAGCATAATCTTATAATAATAAGGCATAAAATCGACAGTTAACGAAAGATTGAGATTAACCAATGAATCAAAACGAATTAGCAAAAATCGCTCTAAATAACCACGAAGTCATTGCCTTCCCCACCGAGACTGTCTTCGGTTTAGGTGTATATTTTGATGATGAACAAGCTTATGCAAAGCTTAACGCCATCAAAAAAAGAAGCGATGATAAACCATATACTTTAATGCTTTCAAGTGTAGAGCAAATTCAAAAATACGCTCTTATTCCTTTAAAATATTTGCCGATTATAAAAAAATATATGCCTGGCTCATTAACGATCTTGGCTAAATGTCAACCACATGTTCCCGCCTTCGTCACGCATGGTAGTGGGGTGATTGGGATTAGAATTCCAAGTAATATTGAGGCTCTTGAACTACTCAGATATTTAGATAAACCACTCTTGGTTCCTTCCGCCAATCGCGCTGGTGAAAAACCAGCAATGAACGATAGCGAAGTGAAACAAATATTTAGCGAAGAAGTTGCGGTGATTATTTCTGGACAAGCAAAAAGTGGCCAACCATCAACGATTATTGATATAACTGGTGAAGAAATGAAAATCGTTAGACCTGGACCGATTAGTTTACAAGATTTATTACTCTGCCTTGAATAAGTATTTACTCAATAATATCTTCATCTTTAATAATACAAAAATGATAATCCGGATATTTATTATTTAAGTCATCTTCGACTTTTTTGATCGCTATGTCCGCGTTTTCTTCTTCATAGTCGCTAACCACATCAAAGGTAATGATTTTAGCTTCTTGATTGCAGTAAAAGCCATGAACTTCTTTTAAGACTTCGCTGGTTTCGACTACTTTTTTGATGTCTTCTCTAATTTTTGCGATGACTGGATTGCTATTATTTGAAGCAAAAACACCAATAGTCATCACTATGCCAAAACGTTCTTGAATTCGATCCGCCAACCGTTTTGTAATAGTGTGTAAATCTGTGGCGGTTAGTTGGTCATTTACTTCAATGTGAATGGAACCAACACCAAAGTCTGGACCAAAATTTGTAATAAACAAATCATAAGCTCCGCTGACAGCGGGGTCTTGATAAATAATATGCTTAATAGCCTCAATTGTTTCTTTGCTTGTTCTTTCACCGATGATGCTGGACATAGAATGGATTAAAACACCAATACCACTGCGAATCATAAACAAACCGATAATTGAGCCAATATAACCTTCAATGTTGACGTTCCACGCAAGCATCACGATGATAGAAATTAAAGTGCCAAAAGATAAGAAAGCATCAAACAACGCATCAATTCCACTTCCTTTAAGTGATTCGCTATTCACTTTTTTACCCATATAACGGTAATAAAGACCTAACAAAATTTTAGCAACGACAGCTAAAGCAATTAAAAAGACCCAAACAACATCAAACGACGGCTTATCACCACGAATTATGCTCATGATAGATTCGATAATCGCGCCAATACCAGCCAGAACAATAATTATTCCGATAAATAAGCTGGTTAAATACTCGATTCTTCCATGTCCATAGGGATGTTCTTTGTCCGGTTTCTTTTGTGATAATTTAGTACCGATAATAGTGACAACACTTGATAAAACGTCGCTTAAGTTATTAATCGCATCCATAAAAATGGATACACTCCCAGCGAGCAAACCAATAATGGCTTTTAAGACCACTAAAAAGAAATTGGTTAATATGCCAATAACACTTGTTTTTACAATCGTTTTACTGCGGTCTATCATTTTGTTTAGCTTGATTCTTTTATTTTCAGATTTTCTAATAAAAAAATACTATCGAGCAAATTTTTGCTTTTATGAGAATAAAAATCAAGTATATGAAATATAGTTCATCACAAAAATAATTGCAAGATAATCGTTATTTATTGATATAAATTAATTGTGGTTTTCCAATGATAACTTTAGTGTTGTTTGGCACATCTTCGGTTAAAAAAACGTTCGAACCAATTGTGACGTTATCACCAATTTTAATCGATCCTAATATTGAAGCTCCTGCATAAATGGTAACATCATTTCCCACTTGTGGGTGACGAACCACTTCTCTTAAACGTTCAGCGTGGCTTAAGGAAATAGCCCCTAAAGTTACACTTTGGTATATTTTCACTCTTTGACCGATTGTAGCAGTTTGTCCAATGACAATACCTGTTCCGTGATCAATAAAGAAAGGATAAGAAATTTTAGCTCCTGGATGAATATCAATTCCGGTTTGGCTATGCGCAATTTCAGAGAGGACACGGGCATGGACTCTATAACCTTGTTCATATAAAACATGAGCTATACGGTGAATACCAATTGCACGATATCCAGGATAAGCAAGCCTAATTTCTTCTAAAGAAGTAGCAGCTGGATCACTAGCATAGAAAAATTCTAAATCAATTTTGGCGTGTGATTTTATTTCGGCGAGTTTAATAATAAACTCTGAGCATTTTTCTTGGTTTTCTTCAACCGCATTCAAAAAATGTTTTTCTAGTTCAACACCTTCGTTGTGGTCGTTTATATAAGCTAATGAACATTTAAGTAATATTTTCAAGTTACTAACACATATCATAATAATGCTTGAATTGTGCCATATGTGTGGTCAAAATTCAAATGATACGCTGATAAAAATTTATGTTATAATCGCTACAGTAAACGCAGGAGTAACATATGAATATTAAGAGACGCCATTTCATTATTATTACGTCAATTTTGTTGGTCGGTTTGATTGTTGGTTCTTTTTTAGATTTGCAAATCAGTGAAGCTTTGTTTAAGAAAGACAACATTGTCGGACTAGTGTTTGCTTCTTTCGGCACTTATCCAACTTATATGGGTCTCGCTTTTTTAGGAGGCGGATTGTTGTCAACAACCTTGAGGCGAAAAGATATGCCTTTATGGGGCAAAATCATTTGTTATTTCTTGTCTGCTTTGGCCTACTTTATCTCTGTTTATATTTGTGCAGATGATTTCCCTTCAGTAAATGGTTTTAATGATCCTAATTTATATCCTCTAAGTTATATATTGTGCTTTGTCGTTTTCACTCCATTATTTATTTATGGATTCTTTGTATGCAAAAAGGGTAATCCGAAATATTTATGGAATGCTTTGATGATTATTGCTGTTATTTTTATTGTGGGCATGCTTCCTGTTTCCGTTTTAATTAAACTTGTTGTCCATCGTCCTCGTTACCGCTGGGTGGTTAGAGGGGGATTGCTCGATTTCCACAATTGGTGGGAATCAGCAAAAAACTATAAAGATTATTTAGACGGCTCTTTCTTTGTTGAAGGTCAAGTGATTACTAAAGAAGAATTTAAATCTTTCCCAAGCGGCCATTCTGGTGCTGGAGCGATGCTAATGGTTTTGTTACCTTCTTTACCACTTTTCTTTAAAAAGCTTGAAGGTAAGGAAACAATTTTACTTTATGTTGGCTTTGTTTGGGCATTAATTTGTATGTTTTTCCGCATCCTTATCGGCGCGCATTTCTTGAGTGACACTTGCATGTCGGGGATTGTAATTATCCTCCTTCTCTTTCTTTTGTCTGAACTTGCTAAGGCAAGGAAACTATTACCTCCTGGCCAAGAGACCCCCAAAACTTAAAAAATGTTTCTTTTTATTTAAATAATAAATGATTATTCTGTATACTATTTTCCTATGGGGTTAGTCTTATTATTTATCTTCACTATACTAGCGTTCACTCTAACAACATTTTTCAGAAAATGGTTAGACGTGGCAACTCTATATGTGGTAGCAATTGGTTGTGCATGCAATGCCAACTTTTTTACGAATATCAATAGTCCAGTTTCCTTTGGTCCTTTTGTTTTTAGTCCAATGATTGCTCTATATGTTTTATTTATGTACATCATCATGGTGCGCATGGTTGATTATAGTTATAAGGAAGCCAAAGTATTAGCATATACTAGTGTGGCCGCTATCGTAGTTTCAGCGATGATTGAACTAGCTAATGCCATCGTGTTATCGGGTTCATCAGTTGAATCGTGGAAATCATTTTCCTACTATATTTTTTCTGCTATTGGCACTTTAGTCGGTGTTTGGGTGATGGTGTGGTTCACTATCCACGCTCGTCGTCATAATGTAAATAATTATTTAATCATTTTATTTGGCATGGCATTTTCTTCTTGGTTACAAGCCGTGTTCTATTATGGCGGTATGGCTTTGGTAAATTGGCAGTTTAATCTATTAAGCACCTCCGATATCTTGGGCATTCTTGTGGGTGGGGCGGTTTGTTTCGCCATTGGATTAATTAGTTATTTTGTTAATAATCGCCTTTGGAAACCTAACACCATCACAATTAATAACAACTAATTTTTTAACTTCTTACTAAGCATTAACCTTAATAAATAATCACTATTGTGCTATCATCTTTTTATGAAAATAAAACTTTTTTTATTTAGTATAATTGTTGCCTTATCTCTTACTGCTTGTGTTTCTATCAACGACAAAACGGAAACAAAAGAAGTGCAAATTTTTGATATTGATTTACCTTTAGAAAATAGCTCGGAAGCAAACGATCTTGAGCAGTATCAAATCGGCACGATTGAACCGGTTTTTAGTCAAGGACAGGAATATATTCCTTATTTATCTTTAGAACAATATGCCTCTTTATATGACCATCGTCTGATTGAAGGAGCAAGAAGTGTAATTAGTAACAATGGCTCAGTGACGACGTGGCAAATTTTTAAAGATGATACTCTTTATTTTTATTCAGCCATTAGCTATTGGGAAAAAGTGGTCATTAAAGCCGGCGATATAAACAATATATTTAAAAGTGATGATGACCCAACCCCTAGAGAAGCACTGAATTACGCCTTATTAACTACAGCGGATTATGAAAAAATTGGTGAGGATGATTATGAAACTTATTCCTTTACCGATATTACTTTGAACCGTTTATATAAAGATGGTTCATATTATTATCCTTTAGGATTTCTTGATTTAACCTATTCTGAATCATCAACTATCTATCATTTCTACAATTATTACGGCATTTTTGAAACGCGAGATGTTGAAAACTTTTCTGAAAAAGAATTTGTTTTTGAAGATAATTTAGAAACGGTTGATACTTTAATGCAAGCCAATACTGATCATAGTAGAATTCCAACTTATTTAATTAATTACAACGCAAATATGTTTTTCTACACCATGGATAATTTTTATGGTTTAAGAAAAGAAAAGGGTATCACCTCTTTTAGACAATATTTAATGTCGAGAAATGTTTACATTGATTTGTTTTCGACGAATGATTTTTTAAGAGGGTGCGCTTATTATACAGCATTAGCTTTATTAGATGATGGTCATACGGCTGTTATTTCTACTAACGATACTTGGGGTGAAGCTGATTCAGGACCGATGTATGTTGGTCAAAAAACAAGCAATCGTGGTGATCAATATCGCGCCATTCGTGATGTGCGCGCCAGTCAAAACGAAAACCCAAATTTTGTTGTTGAAGATGGAGTTCGCTATAGCGATAGTGGCAAAACCGCCATTATTATCTTTGATAGTTTCTCATTTGGTAAAGATGAAGAAGTCTTTAATCTCGACGGCACAGTAAAAGAAGATGCTTATTTATATGACACTTATTTAAGAGTGGCCAGATCCTTAGAAATTATTCGTAATAAAGGCACTGTCGAAAATGTTATTTTGGATATTTCTCTTAATGGTGGTGGAACACTAGCTGTTATGATGAAACTACTTGCCATTATTTCGGAAGATAACAATAGTATTACGCATTTTTATGATGATGCTGCAAAGTATGTCTACTTTTATGGTGGCGCGGTTGATACAAATTTAGATGAAAAGTATGATACAAACGATTCTTATGGCAAAGAATTTAACTTCTATATAGCGACTAGCGCTATGTCTTATAGTGCTGCCAATGCCTATGCCTACTATGCGGATATGGAAGATATAGCAACAATCATCGGTCGCAAAACTGGTGGTGGTGAATGCGCTGTCAGTATCCATTATTTACCTAACAGTCAATACGTTTATCATTCTTCAAATTTACATATCGGTTTTTATAATGAAGCAGAAGGCAAGTTCTATGGTAACGAAGCTGGAGTGGAGCCTGAGATATATTTCGATGATTACTCTATTTATGGCGACCCAAACGCTATCGAAGATTTAATTAGTTAAAAGGTTATTTTATAAAAAAATAAGTTGTAATTATTTCGTTTTTACATATAATTTTTGTTGTATAGAACAAAAGGAGTTATCGCATGGAAAATAATAAATATGTTAAACTCCATTCTTTTTTTAGAATGGCGGCTGCATTGATTGCGGTCATCGTCTTTATTGCGATGTTCATCGCTAAACAAATTGTCCATGAGTCATTTGAAGGAGCATTTTTCACTTGGAATGAAGCTTTCTTCGGTGACAGCGCCATTAATACTAACGGCACAATCGTTGGCTTTATTGGTTACTTGTTCATCATTATCGGGGGACTCGCTGGTTTAGCCTTCGTATTTATTGATGACGTGATTGACTCAGATTTAGTGAAAAAATTATCTTTTGTTGCTGGTGGCTTAATTATTCTTGGTGCAGTAATGACATTATTGACAGGCATCTTATTTAGAGTTTTCAATCCGGATCTTGTCGATCGTAATTCTTTCCGTCTTGCTGCCGGTCCCATCGTCTTTGGTGTTTTAGCCATCTTAGCAGGCGCGGCAAATATCGCTGCCCCAATCTTAGAAGATAAAGGTTTATAAGTTTTTCATTATCTAACTGATAAAAGACGCACGTAAAGTGCGTTTTTTTGGATATTTATTTACTATTTTAGGTCAATTAATAACCACAATTACAGTTGTAACATTATGTCACTAAAAATGTATGAGTGGCGAAATAATAATTTGATATAATGAAACACAGAGGTTTTACATATGTATACATTATTTGCAGATACCGATTGCGATATTACTCCTGAAATTGCTAATAGATTTGGCTATAAGTTGATATCGATGCCTTATACAATTAACGGCAAGGAAGTTCGCCCCTATATCGATTTTGATGTCTTTGACCATAAGGCTTTCTATGACGAATTAAGAAAAGGGGTTGTTCCAACAACAAGTGCTCTTTCTCCGGTCGAATATATGTACTATTTCGAACCTGAATTTGCTAAAGGTAATGATATTTTGTATGTTCATTTTTCTGCGGCAATGAGCGCCACTTTTAATTCTTTGCGCTTAGCCATGGAAGAATTATCAGAAAAATATCCAGATAGAAAATTAACTCTCATCGACACAAAAAGCATTTCTTTAAGTGGTTATTCTCTTTGCTTGGACATTGGTGAGCTTTATAAAAACGGCGCTACTATTGAAGAAATTCAAAAATTCGCTGATGAAAAAATTGATAAAACTGCAACTTATTTTTATGCTGATGATTTGAAATTCTTCGGTAAAAGTGGTCGTGTTTCTGGCTTCTCTGCATTCTTTGGAAATATTATCGGCGTGAAACCAATCATTTTCATTGATAACGATGGCAAGATGAAAGCCAAAGATAAGAGTCGTGGTCGTAACCAAACACTTCGCAAATTATTACAATATGTCATCGAGTTACAAGAAGATATTAAAAACCACCGCGTCGTCATCGCTCATACCGATGCCTTAGATATCGCCGAAGAATTTGGCGATATGATGAAAAAACAATTTGGTGAAGATTTACTCATTGAATACGAAGTTGTCAATCCTACGGCCGGAAGCCACTGCGGACCTAATTCGATGGGCGTTACTTTTCACGCAAAACACCGTTAATAATTAGGCGCATTCGCGCCTTTTATTTTGCGCATAAAATCGTTAGAATGGTGATATGCAAAGATTAATCGTTATCACCGGTGATTTAGCTGCGGGCAAATCCACCCTTGCCAGTGCGCTTTCTGAACAATTACGCATTCCTTTTATCATAAAAGATAACTTAAAAGAAATTGTCTGTGATATTTTTGGTTTTCATAACCGTCAAGAAAATCGTCTGTTAAGCGAAGCAGCGGTCAATAGCATGATATATTTTTTCGACCAAATTGCCAAAGTGGGGCAAGACTTAATTGTTGAGGCCAACTTCAGAAGTCCTGAACTTGCGCGAATTAAAGCTATTGCTGAACAAAACGCTTATCAAGTAGTGCTTATTTTGTTAACCGGCGATATTAGGCTATTATACCAACGTTTCCTCGATCGTTTGCCTGCACGTCATATTGCTCATAGAGTCGATAGTATTGAGCATTCTTTTGAAACATTCGCTCAATATATTAAAGAGATGCGAAACGAAGATTTAATCTTCCCTATTTATGAAATAGATATGAGTGATTTAGACGAAGACGAAGTCGTTAATAAAGCTTTAGACATTATCTATCGCGAAATGGGGCAATAATATGCGATCAATAAAAGAAATATTATATAGCGGTCATGGTCCGAGTTCTTCCCATACAATTGGACCCGATAAAGCGGTAAATTATTTATTGAATAAATATCAAAATATTAAATTTGTTAAAGTTACTTTATTTGGCTCTTTGGCTTTGACCGGCAAAGGTCATTTAACTGACTATATTATTGATTGTGCGCTGAAACATATTCCGCATTCAATTATCTTTGATAATAAGCAAAAAATGGCCCATCCAAACACCATGATTTTTGAACTAACACTTGAAGATGGAAGTATTGTTATAGAAAACATAGCTTCAATCGGTGGCGGTTCATTAAAAATTAATGGCCAAGATACTTCGGCTAAAGATGAAATTTATCCGCATAACAAACTAAAAGATATCATTGCCTACTGCGAACAAAACAACCTTCGTTTAGATGAATATGTATTGCGCTACGAAGGCGAACAAATTATTTCTTATTTTCATAATATTTATCAAGTGATGGTCAATGCCATTGCGCGTGGCATAGTTACTACTGGTGATTTACCAGGCACACTAAACGTCAAAAGAAAAGCTCCAAGCATGTTTCAAAAAATGATCGAGGAACATAAAGAAAATGATGTCTCGACAAATGTCGCTATCGCTTCTTTTGCAGTAGCCGAAGAAAATGCTTCTGGTGGCTTAATTGCCGTTGCGCCAACATGCGGTAGCGCAGGTGTTATTCCTGGAATTATTAAATACATGCAGTTGAACAATATTACCGAACAAAAGGTGATTAATGGATTATTGGTCGCTGGATTAATTGGTGTCTTAGCCAAAACTAACGCCTCCATTTCGGGCGCGGAAGCTGGTTGCCAAGCAGAAATTGGTGTCGCTTGTGCGATGGGTGCAGCTATGTTAGCTTCTGCTTTGGATTTTGATAATCACGCGATTGCCCAATGCGCAGAAGTAGCGCTCGAACATTCGTTAGGTTTAACCTGCGATCCGATTAAAGGTTATGTGCAAATTCCATGTATTGAAAGATGTGCAATTTTTGCTTTAAAAGCTATTAATGCCGTGACTGTAGTTAACCTCTTACCCAAAGAAGCAAATAAGATAAGTTTTGATGATTCTCTTTTAACAATGTATCTCACCGGAAAAGATTTACATGTTGGCTATCGTGAGACGGCGAAGAAGGGTTTGGCGAAAATTCCACTAAAAAACAAATAAAACACGCATAAGGTTATGTAAAAAAATTAAATCGTGTAAAATAAGCAGTAATAATTTAATAGAAAGGAACTATTTATGTATCGAAAAAATGCTTGGTTAAAGTACGAAGACAAAAAAGAAGTACTAGATTTCGCTGATAAATATAAAGCGTACATCAGTGTTTCCAAAAGTGAACGTGTGGCAATTAAAGAAGCTGTTAAACTTTTAGAAACTAATGGTTTTGTTAATGTTGATAAAGTTAACAAACTCAAAACCGGAGACCGTGTTTATTTTCTTAACAAAAACAAAAACGTGGCCGCTTATATTATTGGTGCTGAGCCACTTGAAAACGGCTTAAGAATTTTAGGAGCTCATGTTGATTCTCCACGTTTAGACCTGAAAGAAAATCCACTTTATGAAAGCAAAGGTTTTGCTTTAGGTGATACTCACTATTATGGGGGGATAAAAAAATATCAATGGACAACTATTCCACTTGCTCTAGTCGGTGTTGTTTGTAAAAAGGATGGCACTGTGGTCGATATTAATATCGGCGACAATCCTAATGATCCAATTGTTGGTGTAACTGATTTATTAATCCATTTATCTGCTGACCAAATGGAAAAATCCTTAGGTAAAGCAATCGAAGGTGAAAATTTAGATATTACCTTAGGTTCCATGCCTTTAAGTGGCGTAGAAAAAGAGCCAGTCAAAGCCAATGTCTTAAAATTGCTCAAAGAAAAATATGATATCGAAGAAGAAGACTTCGTTTCTGCGGAAATTGAAATCGTGCCTGCCGGTCCTGCGAGAGACTATGGTTTAGACCGCAGTATGATTGCTGCTTACGGACATGATGATCGCAGCTGTGCTTTTACTTCTTTAATGGCGTTATTAGACACCAAGGAAGTTAAAAAGACTGCTTGTTGTATCTTGGTTGATAAAGAGGAAATCGGTTCTGTCGGCGCTACTGGTGCCCATTCCTTATTTTTTGAAAACACCATCGCTAAATTATTTAAATTATTAGGAGAAAGTCATATTTTGTGGAAAACACGTGTTGCTTTAGAAAATAGCGAAATGTTATCGAGCGACGTTTCTGCTGGCTTTGATCCTTTATATGCCTATGTTAATGAAGCCAAAAACTCCGCTTATTTAGGCGAAGGTTTGGTCTTCAACAAATATACGGGCAGTCGTGGAAAAAGTGGCAGCAATGACGCGCAACCTGAATACTATGCTTTCATTAGGAAAACAATGGATGAGGCAAATGTTAATTGGCAAAACGCTGAACTTGGTAAAGTTGACCAAGGTGGCGGTGGGACAATCGCTTACATTTTAGCTAACTATAACATGAAGGTTTTAGATGCAGGTATCGCTGTCCTAAACATGCATGCGCCAATGGAAATCGTCAGTAAAGTTGACGTCTATGAAGCGTATAGAGGCTATAAAGCCTTCCTCGTTGCTTGAGTAATAAAAACGATAAAATCCTGATTAGAGAAAATATCTAACAGGATTTTTTATTTTTGGCTAAAAGATTTTGACAAAATCATGTTTAAAGATTATCATAATTAAGCATTTGGCGGGTGTGGTGAAGAGGCCTAACACACCTGGCTGTGAACCAGGCATTCGCCAGTTCGAATCTGGTCACTCGCCCCAATCAATGTCCATTACTCACTCATTCGGGTGATAATAGTGATGACGACCCTTATGGGTCGTTTTCTTTTGTTGGATAAAGTAAAAAAACTAGTGTTGTTACGCACTAGTTTTATTATGCTTATTAGACTAAATCAAGTTCTTTCCTAATTGCCCTTTCACTGATGTTTTGACCAATGAAAACTAATTTAATTAAGCGATCTTTATATTTATCATCCCAGTCATGAGCGAAGTTCTCATCGGTTTCTAATAAATACTGAAGTTGCTTTTTATTTAAAGTCGCTGAGAGCCATTTCCTAGAGAAAGTAAGAGTGTTTTGTAAACCCGCTGATTCAAAAACATAAATGCTATCTTTTTCATCGTCAAAGTAACAAATGCCTTTGGCTCTAATGATGTGGTGTTTACCACTTTCATTTTCAATCCAATTTTTGAGTTTTTGGAGATTGAACGGGCGACGGCGATAATAAACAAATGTATTGATGTTATATTCTAAAGCTGTACCACCTTCTTCGTTGTCTGTGCCTTTATGATGATGATGGTGATGATGGTGATGATGGTGTTCGTCTTCGTGATCATGATCGTGGTCGTGCTCATCTTCTTCGTCTTCGTCATCATCGTGGACTTCAACGTCAGATTCCCAATCGTCAAATTCTCTAATCCATGCCGCAGAAGTTGAAGCTGCTTCAAAATCATATAATTTTGTATCGAGAATATTATCAATATTAACTTTGCAGAAGTCGCATTCTATTATTTCCGCTTCTGGTTGAATGGCATTGATTGCTTTTTTAACTCTATTCAATTCAGTTTCAGAAATTAATGACACTTTGTTTAATAAAACAACATTAGTAAATTCAAGTTGTTGGATGATAAGATTTTCAATGTTTTCTTCACCGCGTTCAACCTGGGTTAATACTTCTCCACAACGAAACTCATCTCTAAGTCTAAGCGCATCGGTAACGGAAACAATAGCGTCTAAATAGTAAGCTTTTGGTTTACCTTGACGAACAAATTCGTCTTCGCTATAGGTGATTGTTTGTGCAATTGGGACGGGTTCGCAAATGCCAGAAGCTTCAATTAAGATGTGATCGAACTTTCCAGTAGCAACGAGTTCGTCGAGTTGGTCAATTAAATCTTGTTTTAATGTACAACAAATACAGCCGTTAGATAAAGCGACTAAATTTTCTTCTTTACCACTGACAACGCCCTCATTAGCGATTAAGTCTGCGTCAATATTGACTTCGCCGATATCGTTAACAATAACAGCCATTTTGTGGTTATTGGTGTTTCTTAAAATATGATTTATGAGTGTGGTTTTGCCACTCCCAAGGTAACCAGTTATTAATGTGATTGGAATGCCTTTATTTTCCATGTTTTTTCCTCACTTTTTCTGCTACATTGTAGCACAAAAATATTCTTAAGATAATTTAATGCATTTTTTCCTTTTTGTTCATGCGTTGTATAATAAAAAGTGCTTACCATTTTATAATTGCGAGCCTATAATAAAATGTCTTTGAGGAAAAAATTTATGAAAGTTGAACTTAAACTAGTCTTGAAAACGCATGACCATAGTTACGAAGTCTTAAACACTATTAAGAATGCAGGGTTCAATGCAACAATTATTAGCAGTGAATCATTAAGACATGCCGTTGATTTCGCACCGAGCGACAATCACTTCATGAATCTTAGACAACTAGAACAAAAAGAATTTATGGAAAGAATGTTTTGCTTCTTTGTGGTTGATGATTCTCGACTTAATGAATTAAAGGAAATAATTCGTGAGATTACGCAAAACTTCACGAAAATCAAAGGTTTCATGTATTCCAGAAAGATTGAAGATTTCGAGGGATCGATTAAATAATCGACCATAAATATTATGCCATTCTCAATTTATGCTTATGTAGCAATCTTATTTTGTGTAGCCCTGCTTTCAACGCGTATTATGCGCATCGTACGATTACCAAATGTTACCGGTTACTTAATAACAGGTATTTTAATCGGACCATTTGTTTTTGGATTATTATTTAATAATTTTTCTTTTGTAGATATTAAGGATGGTTTAATTTTTCAATATGTCGAAACTATCGGATGGATTTCCACGGTAGCTTTAGGCTTTATTGCCTTTAATATTGGCACCTCATTTAAAGCATCGATGATTAAAACATTAGGCAAAAGAATTTTAATCATCACAATTCTGGAAGCTTTGGGTGCCTCAATAGTGGTCATTATTGCTTTGCTAATTGCTCATTTTATTGCTCCACAATACGTTTCAATTGAAGTGGTGTTAATTTTATCAGCGATTGCTAGCGCGACTGCTCCTGCTGCCACTTTGATGGTTATTAAGCAATATAACGCTCGCGGTCCATTGGTTAATACATTATTACCAGTTGTGGCGCTCGATGATGCTGCGGCATTAATCTTATTTTCATTATTGTTTCAACTTTCAGTTGCTTTGTCAGGCGGCGGACAAATTAATTTTTACAATGTTATTGTTAAGCCATTGATCGAGATTTCTCTTTCGTTAGTTATTGGCACTGCGGTAGGCTTTTTAATCAGTTGGATGAATCGTTTCTTTAAATCTCGCAATAATCGTTTAGCTTGGAATATTTTCTCTGTCTTTGCAGCTTTAGGTTTTTATTATTTGTTCAAGGCTCCGTTCATGGGCGAATTTGAACTAAGTTCATTATTAATATGTATGATGATTGGCGCTATTTATGCGAACTTTGTTAATGATAGCTATCGCACATTAGATGTGATGGACCACTTTACTTCGCCACTTTATATGATGTTCTTTATTGTTTCGGGCGCATCATTAGATTTGAGTATTTTCTTCAACAAAGATGGATTGATTGTCCTCTTCATTGCTTTAATATATGTCATTGCCCGTGTAGTTGGAAAGTGGACTGGAGCTTTTGTAGGTTCGACGATTACTCGTTGCGAACCACAAGTTAAGAAATATTTGGGCTTTGCTTTAGTGCCACAAGCTGGTGTAGCCATTGGCTTAGCTACGACCGCAAATGCTTTGTTTTCTGCCATCCCAAGCATGGCGAGAGCAGGCTCTTTAATTATGGCAATTGTTTTAACCTCTACCTTGGTTTATGAACTTGTTGGACCGATGGTTGCCAAGTTTGCTTTAAATAAGGCTGGAGAAATTCCCAAAGTCGAAAAAGTTATTACTCAAAAACAATAAGTAGACGAATAAAAAACGCTCAATATCAACTGAGCGTTTTTATTTATCCTTCACTTCTGGAGTGTTATCTTCCA
>CAZSEU010000009.1:0-40254 GCA_964606005.1 uncultured Staphylococcaceae bacterium | reverse complement strand
CCTTATACTTCTTAACCCAATCTCTTAAAATCGCTGGATCAATCAATCCTAAATCAATTGAAACACTACGCAGCGACCGACCAGACAAAACTTGTTGGATTGCCATTAACTTCGTATCACGTTTATAGACCTCTTTTTTGTCACGCTCAAAGAAAGGCTTACGCCCATGTTTACGATATAGTTTGACCAGATACTTGATACTAGTGTATTTGACAGAATAGTTTTGTAGGAAAGGGGATGCGGTCAAAAACTTAGACTAAAATAAGAAAGAAAGGACAATCTGAAAATGTATGATCGCAAAACAATTAACCGTGTATTAAAACTACTAAAACTATACGAGGATCAAATCACCAAAGTAGCAAGAGAAACCGGCATCAAAGTCCGTACCATCACTGAATGGAAAAGGAAAAGAGATTTAGGACTACCAATCATCACCCGCGACAAACATGGAACAAGCAATTCTAGATGGAGTAAAGAAGAGAAAGAGAAAGTCGTTGATTACTATTTTAAGCATGGTGAATCTGCCGCCAAGGCAATCAAAGAGTTCGGCTATCCGAAAAGAACCACGCTTATGAGCTGGGTAAAAAAGGATAAAAGGTTTAAAAAGCAAAGAATATTTAACAAAACCTCGACACAATTAAGTGAGAACGAAAAGGTTGAAGCCACCATTGAGCTGGGGGTCAGAAATAAATCCGCTTATGAAATCGCTAAATCATTTAATGTAACGCGCGAAACTTTATACAGTATCAGCAAAAGATTAACCGGTGAATCCGCTACTAAAGTTGTTAACAATGTCAATAAAGAAGAACTGATCGAAAACTATACACTGCTTCAACAAGAACACAAAAGACTACTGATTGAAAATAAGATATTGAAGAAGGCGAACCAAGTATTAAAAAAAGACATGGGCGATGACTATTTAAGTCTCACTAACAAAGAAAAAACAGAGATTGTTATCGCCCTGCAAAAAGAATTTAAGGTTAGTGAGCTACTTCCTATCATTATTTTGAAGAAGGCGACATTCTTCTATGAAAAAAGAGCACTAACAAAAGATAAATATCAAATAGAGAAACGCTATATCACGCAGTTATTTCATGATAATTATCAATGTTATGGCTATCGAAGAATAAAAAAAGCCTTGTCGATTGAATTTAGTCTAAAGCTTTCTGAAAAAGTCATCAGACGGATAATGAAAGAACTAAAGCTATTAGTATATGTGCCCAAAAAAGCCAAGTATTCTTCTTACAAAGGTGAGATTTCTCCAGAATCAGAAAACATCGTAAAAAGAGATTTCATTTCTATTGAGCCATACGTCAAAGCACTAACCGATATTACCGAATTTGCTCTGTCTGATGGGAAAGTGTATTTATCACCACTGGTCGACTGCTTTACCGGAACGCCAATCACTTGGACAATCGGTACCGCACCAGCAACCGAACTGACCAATACGATGCTTGACCATGCTTTTCAAATAATTGGCCATAAAAAGTTAATCATTCATAGTGATAGAGGTTTTCATTATCGATTGAATTCATGGATTGATAGAATGACGAAATATGGCTATATAAGATCCATGAGCAAGAAAGGCTGTTCGCCAGACAATTCGGCTTGCGAAGGTTTCTTTGGAACACTGAAAAATGAGTTCTATTACGCTAAGAATTGGGCAACGGTTAAAAGAGAAGTGTTTATTAAGGAATTAAACAAATATTTAAACTGGTTTGTCACTAAAAGAATTAAAAAGAGATTAAACTATTTGAGCGTTCCTGATTACATGCTAAATTATCAAAAAGAAGTCTAAGAAAATGTCCGCACTCCCAAAACAACATAATTTAATTGACAATTACATACTAGCAACTGGATAATTATGATACTGCTCCGAAAGATGCGATAAAGAGATCCCTTTGTTGAGATGCTCATCACACATTTTCAACTTTTCTTTCATGGTAATTCGCATAAAAAATAGCTTCCTTCCTGGTCAGGTATTTCTATTATACCTTTCTCCAAGATTTGGAAGCTAATTCATTTTTTTATGTGTTGTGTAATCTATTTTGATACAAAGAAAACCTAATTATGACCCAAAGTATTCATTCAATATAAGTCAATATATTCATCTTCCTCATCATATTCAGACATCATAAATTGAATGAGATTTTCTTTCATTAACTCTAGAGGCAGTTGATCGACATATGCCTTCACTGCTTCATACCGTTCCCTTTGTTTTCTAAGATGATTTTCAAAAATCTTTTCTGCTTCTTTTTCATGAGCATCAATATCCTCTTTGAACATTTTGGCTTCGTTTGGAAAAATTTCAAAAAATACTGCAACTTTATGTTTACAAATAATCATTCTTCCATCTGCATGAGGACAATTACATGTCGATTTTCTAGGATGATTCGTATTAATACACACATGATATTCATGGTTCTCACTATTACGCACTATCGCCTCATAGTCTGAGTCGTTTATTTTGGTAAGTTTTGATACACGTTTTGATTCATAATAATCAAAACCTCTTCTTAAAGAATTATGACTTGTAATATCGAATATGCTCATAGTAGTTCTTCCTTAAATAAGCTTTATTGGATAGGCTAAAAGATTATCCGATAAATAGGTATTGCGTTCTATCAAACAAAGTATAATTTCTTTATCAACAACAAATCCTATTGCTCTTTTTAAAACACTGAAGTTTTTAGCCATTGATTTTACAGGATTCATTGCTTTTTTAATTTCAATTGGATAAAGTTTATCCTGATCTACAACGATAAGATCAATCTCCTTCATATCCTTGTCACGATAAAAATAGATTGGTATCTCATGAATACCTTTATTTTTAAATGACTTAACAATCTCAGAGACAGCATAAGTCTCTAGTATCTGGCCACTCATCGCACCATTTTGAAGCGTTTCTTTCGTAGTCCATTTTAGTAAATAACAGACGAGACCTGTATCTAGAAAATATAGCATTGGTGATTCAATTGTTCTTTTTAAAGCATTATTCGAAAAAGGTTTAATCAATAAGATAATCCCAGAGGCTTCTAACACTTTAATCCAACTTTGGACAGTTTTTATATCTACACCAATTTCATTAGATATATTCGTATAGTTTAATATACTCCCTGTTCTTGCAGCCACACTGATGATAAATCTAGAAAACGTATCCAGATTTTTTACATTCAGTAAACTTCTTACATCTCGTTCAATATACGTTCTGACATAAGAGGCATAGTATAATTGCCAATCAATTTCAGGTTTATTGTATAACTCAGGCATACTGCCCTTATGAATGATTGTCCACAAATCCTCCATCATTGGCTTTCGAATAGACTTTATGAAAAGATCATTAGGCACAAACGACATGTTAAAGTTTTCTTCATTAATTTCTCTTAAGGAAAGCCCTTGAAACTCTAAGATACCAATTCTACCAGCTAATGTTTCCGTAATTTGCGCCATTAAGTGAAATGTTTGTGATCCAGTCAGGATGATTTGTCCATAGACTTCAAGGTTATCGACGATACGTTTTATTTCACGGAAAAGGCTTGGAGCTAACTGAACCTCATCAATAATTAATGGCAATGGATGGTTCATAAAAAACAGTTTCGGATCTTCTTTTGCTATAGTAAGTTCTGTAACATCATCAAGTGTCACATAATTATAAGAATCTTTGAATAAGTGCTTAAGTGTCGTTGTCTTGCCAACTTGTCTTGGACCTGTAATCAACAGGACTTTAAACATGGATTTTGCCTCTAATATTTTTTTTTCTATATGTCTTTGATAATACATAGTTTCACCTAATTTCGTAATTAATGGAGTTCAATTCCATTTTAGACGCTATTTAGACATTTGTCAATAACATATCATATGATTCGCTTTTAAAATATTTGCTATAAAAAGAAAAACGGCTAAAAAATAGCCGTCTCAATTTCAAGTGGAGCAAGTGACGGGAATCGAACCCGCATAATCAGCTTGGAAGGCTGATGTTCTACCACTGAACTACACTTGCATAGCGAAAATGATTATATCTCATAATTCCGCGATTTTTCAATATTTATTGATTAATAAAATTGAGTAATTGATTTTTGTTTTGATAACCCATCCTTGTATCGATTTGTTGGCCACCCTTAAATAGTAATAAAGTCGGAACAGCTTGGATTCCAAATTGTGCTGCTAAAGAGCCGACTTCATCAACATCAACCTTTAAGACAACTAGATCTGGGTTTTCTTCTGATAATTGTTCCAGAACAGGAGTTAACATCTTGCAAGGACCGCACCAAGTGGCATAAAAGTCAACGATGACGGTGCCTTCTTTAATTGCGTCTAAAAATTCTTCGCGACTGGTAATATGTTTCAACATAATATCTATCCTCCTAAATCAGTGAAAATATTAGATAGAGTATGGCCAGATGTATCGGATAATACAAATAAGCCCCATACTGGAACCATAATTTATTATAGCCACGGCGACCATTATAAAGCAAAATAAATACACCAGAAACAACCGCGAAAGCTTGTAACTGTAAGTCCCAGTTAACAAATTTATGAGGCATGAGCGAACCAGTAATATAAAGGATAAATGAAACAATGCCTAATACTAAAACTGCAAAGATGTTTTGCGCGTGTCTTTTTAAATCAGAAGCTTCGTAAATTTCTAGATCAATGCCAGTGGTGGTGTGTTGATACAAAATAAATACATCAGCTAATTTTTTAGCAACATAAAAACCAATACTTAATAAGATACCAAAAAAGCCGTATTGAGTACGTAAGAAATACGGAAACCAAAGAATCTTGCCGTAACATCCACAAAATTCAAGGGATTCAGCAGTGAATGAAGCAATGCCGTAAGCGATCGGAAGTAAAGCAAGTGCTTTTAAATACCAGTTTTTGTTGTTTAATAAGTAAACAGCAACTGCGCCTAATAGTAGGTCAAGAAAGATATTGCCAAAATTTCTAATACTAAAACTTAAACCGGGAATAATTTCAACTAAAATAATTGTTAAACTTATGAGCGTAGCCATCACGCCCAAACGCATTGCATATTTCTTAAAATTTTTAGTATGAAGCGCGCCTTCAACAACCATAAAAATGAAAAGTGGCAAAGCTAATCGACCGATATAACGAAATGCCAAAGACAAAGATGAAGCCGGCATGTTGACCCCAATATGGTCGATAGTCATAGTAAAAAGAGCTAAGATTTTTATCAAAAAGCCATTAATTATTAATGGGAAGCGACGTGAGTTTTCCATAATCAAGTAATAAATATCATCGAGAAAGCAAAAACGTTATATAAAACGTGCGCCGTAATTGAACAGGCTGGTCCACGATGTTCATAAGCAATAGAAAACACTAATCCAGAAACGATATAAGCTGGCAGATTGGCAAATTCTCTACCTATATCCGTGGCCGTAGAATCAAAATGAATAAAACCAAAAATAACGGCAGTAAAAATAATCGCCAAATATTTATTAATGCGTCTCAAAAAAGAATAAATTCCAACGCGATAGGTTAATTCTTCAGCTATTGGACCAAGTAGTCCAATCACAAAAAAGGCTATAAGCGGAAAAGCTTTTGCAATAGTTGTGGCCGTTTCTTGATTTAGATTATCGCCAGGAAAAGGATATATCCAATTAATAATCGCATTCACAATCGAACTAACGCAAATGATAGTTACTGCATAACCAATACCATAAATATAGTCGAGTTTATTGTTAAATTTACTAAGGAATTCATTCTTGCGAGTGAAGAAAGGAATCGCAAACAATGTAATCGCCATCACTAAATATGTAAAAAATAAAACAAGTGTGGAACCAAGATGTGGATAATTTGAAAGATTAAAAGTGCTTATTATTTTTGATAACCCATAAGAAATTGCTAACATGCCTACATAAGCAAAACCAACTAGAAACATCCCGAGTTGTGCAATTGGATTTAAGAACAAAACACGCTTTGGCAGTTTTAGCTCATCAAAACGCGGATTTCTTGCGTGGCAAACAGGACAAAATTGTAAGGCGGGATCATGATCTGCTTGGCACTGAGGGCATTCTATTTCTCTAAATAACATTTTCTTTTATTCCTAATAGAAAAACTATACAATAAAATCAAGAACAAATATACCATAACTTTAGTTATCTGAAGGAGCATCTATGAATTTAACACTAGAACAAATCAGTCAGTATGTTGATCAGGGATTGATTGCTCTATTTGTTGTGCTCCTATCGAGCGTTTTTATTTCTGCGCTAATCGGTTTTAAGAAGGGAATTTGGAAAGCAACCTATCGGATGATTTTCATGTTTTCCCTTATTTTAATATCCTTTTTAACACTCTCAACTTTCACCGAATTTCTTGGTAATTTTGACATCTCACAGTTCTTCAAGGGCGAACTGTTTATGTCTCGTAAGATTGGCGAAGATGTCTACACATATTATATTCCTCTAACATCTGTTCGCGGAACTCTCACCGAGCTAATTAGAGGTTTTTACGTTTTATTTAACGTCTCAACGACTGATTTGAGCGCGACAAGATTTGCGATTGCCATCGTTGATTCGGTGCTCAAGCTTATCTTCTTCTTGTTATCAATTATCTTAATCGTTACTTTGGGTAACTTATTCTCATTTATTTTATGGCATCTAATCTTCAAACGCTTTGTGCCAAAAGCAGCACAAAAACTTGTGAAATTAAGATGGATAGCCGCTATTGAACACGCGGTTACTTACCTTGCTTTAGTTATTTTGTTTTTTTCTCCAATAACTTCCATTCTTAATTCAGTTAATCAATCTTATCAGCGAAATAAACCGGAAACTCAAGATCAAATGATTACAAATATTGGTGGTTTCGTTGATAGTTACAACAATTCCTTATTTGCTCAAGTGTTTTTCAACTGGTCGGTTGATGAATCAGGCATGACTTTTGATACACGTCTAATTGATACTTTCACCACTGGCATAAGCGATGATATGTCATTTAGTTTTATTAAAGAATTTACCGCTATTACCGACCTAATTATGGTTGGCATTAATGGCATTACTTTTAACGAAAACCAAGAAATCGCTGCTGATTTTGCTTCTTTCTTAACTAAAGATGCGGTCAATACTATCTTTGATGGTTTAGAAAAATCGCAAATTGTAACCACCCTTATTCCATTGGTCGCCGATATTGCTTTAAACAGTGATTTGATTGACGGCTTATTAGAAGGTTCAATCCCTCCTGGTCTACTTGATTTAAGTGATATTGAATTTACGAGTGAAATTTCAAATTTAAGAGACATGATAAATAGCTTCTTCGATAGTGGTCTAATTGACGAATTGTTTGTTGAAGATGGCGAAGGCAATCTAACCATGCGTAGTTTAGAAACCGACGCTGATACTGTCGCTTTCATTAACGATGTTGTTTATTCTGAAAACTTCACGGAAATTTTGAATATTTTCAAACATATTGATGACTCAAAATTATTAACACGCGCTATTCCAGCTTTGTTAAGTTTCTTCTTAGAAGGCGAACAAGGAAGCGAAATTAAACAATATTTACCAGTTTCATGGGATCAATTGAACGAAATCTCTTGGGGCTATGAATGTTATGTCTTATTTGACTTCTTGCACGGAATAGCCATGCTCGACCAAGATTTCTTAAATGCTATCTTTGTACAAATGGATATGCTTTCTGACCCAGAATCTATTTACCCTTCACTTACTGAATTAATATCTGACTATGCTGATGATTTTATTGAACTATTAGTCGGTGAAGTTGAAGATGGTGAACTTGTCAATGCAGATCGCTTTGGTCACACAATCGTTTTTGATAACGAAGGCAACCGCATAGCTGGAAGAAAATATAACCTATTTGATATGAATCTTATCAGTATGGCTTTACCACAATTAACTAATGATTTATTCGAACTTGATGCTCTAAAGTCAATTACTGATAATCTTTCTGCAACTGACTTAGACGCTTTTAAGCAAGTCGTGGCTTCCTTAAATACGGGTGATCGTGTCAAAAACTATAAAGTTGAATTTGCCGCTGTTTTAGATATCGTGGCCACAATCGCCAAAGACAAAGTCTTATTAGATGCTTTAATGGGTGATGGAGGCTTTGAAAGTTTAATGCTTGTTGAAGGAGACTTTTTCTCTATAGAAGAAGTGCACATTGATTATTTCCAACAAGCAATTCAAAAAATGGATAATTCAGACTTACTGTATAACACTTTAATGCCAATTTTAAAATCTACTTTGTTGGGTAGCGATGTTTCAACAATGTTAAGTGACTTCGGTTTAAGAACTGATGTTATCGCAAGTGCGATTGACCATGATATGGCAAAAGCCAGAAACGAAAGAAGTTTTTTCACCGATTTATCTTCGGTGCTTGATAAATGGGATGACCTACAAGTTTTATCTTCGTTTACTTCTTCATCAAGTGATTCAGAATTTATGGATATATTAAAAGATGAAACCAAAGTTGACTCTTTAGTTTCAATTCTTAACGTTCTTCATGAAAACCCAATTATTAACCCTACTCCTCAAGCGGGCGATAGTTATGTGAAAAACGAAAACTTATATGGTTTACTTGGTTACGTTTTTGACATGATTGCTGATGTCGGTTTAGTCGTCCCTCGTTCCACTTTAGAAAAAGTTGAAACCGCTCATACTTGGAATGATGAGTTTACCGCTTTTGGAAATATCATTAAATATATTGCTACTCGCGATGTGTTAAATGCTGCCAGCACGTTTGAGAACGGTTTAACGCGAAGTGCCATTTCTAACTTAAAAGATGATGGTGAAGAAACAATTAATTTGCCGGGTTTTCTAGAAAAAATTGATGACTCTTATATTTTCTCGCAACGCCTAGGACCATTCCTCGACGAACTTTTAGGCGACGCTTTATCTGGTTTCTTAATTGATTCTACAAACAAAGTTTCTTTTAGTAATGTTACTAACTGGACTAGAGAAGCCGGCAATATTCGTAACTTATTAAATACACTTTATGATTTAACACCTGAAGATGATGGTGAAGCCGCTAACTTCTTATCTAATTTTAATATCGCTAGTTTCACTAAAGTGGTTGAACTGAACAAGATGCTTCACGAATTAGCTAATTCTGGAATTTTCTACTATGTTGATGAACACAACAATACCCAATATAACTTTGGTAAATGGCTCTATTCTAAAATTTCCGAAGCCATGGGTTCGTTTAATGTCGGAGAAAGTACTTTTGACTTACTCGCTGACCCAACCCCAAAAATTGAAAATAACTGGGACTGGAAAACTTCATGGGGTGTTCGTCCAGAGGATGGTGGCGTACCTGACCCATACTTCTTAGCGTGGGAAAATCAATATTATGATCCAGCTAAAAAAACACACTATATTGCTTATCGCGATTTTGTCTCTCCTGAGGGCATAGATGCAAATGACTACAAAAATATCGCTGCTTTTTGGTGCAACTATGATGTGTTCATCGTGCAACATGAAAACTACTTAGATGTTTTTGGAAATAAGATCACTACACCAGCTTCAAATTATTATGACTCTACTAATAATTGGGATGGCTATTTTGCTTCACCAAACTTCATTGCGGACTATGATTCAATGAATTTATTTGATGTTGACGAAATATCTCGCGTTGTTCGCTTTATGACTTATGCGATGCGTTTACTAGTTAAAGATAGCAATGACCAATCATTATCTTTTGAAAGTTTAGCACCAGAATTAATCGATGGCTTATTAACTGCGGTTAATGAAACCACTTGTATGCGAATGGCTATTTATAACTTATATGGCATTGTCGGCGACGAATTTTTAACCGGAGACTCAGCGTTTAAGCTCGATACTGCTAATAACATTTATATGGTCGATGCTGGTTTAGGAATGCAAAACTTTGAACAAGCGCGAGAAGAAAGACAAAGAGAACTCAATTTATTAATCGACTTTTATAATGTCATTGATAAACTCAAAAATACGAACATCCTTGAAGGAGCAAATATTGACTTTGGGCAAATGATTAATGATGGCCTGGTTGATGATTTGAAACGTGTTTTAACTGGCTTTAATAATTCTTACGTTTTCCATCGTGGAGGTCCTTCTAAAGCCAACGAACTTACTCCTTTCCAACAACTTTTTGATTCATTACTTGGTAAGAGCGAAATGAAAAATATTATTTATCTTGGTAACGAATCTCCTAAAGATAGTATAGCTACTGAATATTCAACTGCGGAAGAAAAGGTCACATATATAGTGAAGTCTACTTTCAAGACTGACCTAGATTTCGCTCCTGGCCAAGAAGCGGACAAAGAAAATTCATTTATTGAGCAAAATATAGAGATTAATTCTTTAATGGACATCATTAAGAAAGTTTATTCTTTAGTCGATGATGGCGGAAACAAAGTTACCGATATCTCGCAAGCCGACTTCAATAAGAGCGAAAATATCGCTGTTATTGACGACTTACTAAAGACACTAACTAATAGCGACTTATTCTATGATTGTGTCCCGAATATGCTTTATAACGTCCTTGTGAAAAATAGCCAACTTAACTTCAATAGTGGTGGCTTAACAATTAACTTTGCACAAGTCGATCCTTTCTATCATTATTTCTTTAATGGTGGTGTATATAGAGCAACGCCTGACTACGAAGCTAAATATAGCGAAAGCGATATTTCAAGCATTACCGATTTATTATATGTTGTTGCTGATTTAACAACCGAACTTAGTGGTGCTAGTTTTACCGCCCCTAGTATCATTCAAACGATGGTCGCTCCTGATGGGGTTATTTCATCATTACTAACAGCAATGCATAATTTACCTTTGTTCCATTCTCCAGCCCGTAATCATCCAAATCCAGTAAATTACTATACAACCGTAACAAACGCTAACGATCATACGTTATTTGAAAGTACAATCGCACAAGTGCTTTCTCTTGTCGGTATGGATGAATTTGCTTATGATCCAAGCTATACTTTGGACGTTAGTGAATATGGTAGTGCTGAAAATAAACTTAACCAAAAAGTTAAACTTATTACTCATGCTGATGATGACAATCTTCTTCCTGAAGACGAAGTGCCATTTTATCATCACACCCCAGGAGAAGCTTGGACAGGTGATGCCGATACTGGCGAAATTAACGCGATTATGAACTTGATAAGTTCTGCTGCTGATATCGGTATGTCTAAGGGCGAAGCGGCCTTAAATTTAAACTCTTTCGGCTTTGATACGATTTCTCCAGATGATGTCAAAGTCTTACTCCTTAGCATTAATAAATCCGACATTATTGCCGATGCGATTCCTCGCTTCTTAAAACAAGGTTTGGGCGCAATCGGTATTGACGCTCTCACCGAACATAACGGCACATCGTATGCTAATTACCGTTTGGGTCAAGCTTTATATGGTGGCGAAGCCTTTAGCGATGTAGAAAAAGGTGAAATTGCTGTTTTAACTAATACTTTAAGAGACTTATATGATGGTGCACAATACAATCAAGATATCGTAAGTTTCACTAATCTATCACAAGGTGATAATACGGCTGCTGAAACTAATTTAAGAGCCATTTTACGCTTTGTTTATTATTCTAGAATTCTAAACACCAATCTCGATGGAGACTTCAATGAATTCAATGATGTTGAAGGTCGCGAAGTCAGCGCACAAGGCATCTTCTTAAATAGTGCTCTTGGTGGTGTTTTAGGTGAATATATTGGCAAAGATGCTGACCCTTCTACTCCAGCTTTACAAGAAATCGATAAGATTGCTATTCTTTCTAAGCTAGTTCACCTTGTTGACAGCGAAGATAGAACCGACAATAAAGATACTCCGGCCATTGAAGCAAAAGCTTTAGTAAATATTTTTGCCGAAGTTAATAGTGGACTTATTTCTACTAGTACATTTACTGAAACTAGTGGCACTAACACAATAGATATCGTTGAAGACCTCCAAGACACAATCTTAGGTATTGTTGAAAATGCTTATAACGTCGAAGGAGTGGTTGATGAGAACGAATATCGCCGTTCCTATATCGTTAGTGAATTTGTTTCTGGCTTCCTGAATACTATTTTAGAAAATCAATATAATCACCTAGAAAACGATTTATTAAGCGATAATGTCACTAGAAAGTATGAAGGCTATCAGTATGTCACATTTAGCTTTGGCGAAGATGATCCAACTCAACTCGACTTTGATAGTTATGATAAACTTAACGCTGTTGAACATCGCGGCTTAAAAGGCTTACTTGATTCCTTAGCCTATCTAAGTGAATTAGTTTCTCCAATCCCTAACATCGCTGCGATTAATTCGCTTGTTGATTGCTTTGAGGATATGGGCGCTACTACTGAAACTAATTCCGAACTTGCGCGTGTTTTATATTTAACTGAAGCACATTCCGCATTCAAAACCTTAGATGAAGGCTCTCATAATCCAATGAATCCATTGTATTATATTAATCCACCAGACGGATTCGATGCCATTGACGAAACAACAAAAGATCCTAATCACGGAAACAACATTTATAGTAACGCCTTCTCCTTCGCTAGTTACGGCGATCGAATTGCTACGTTCTTCAATATCTAGTCTATGGCATTCACAGTAAATAAAAGTTATAGTCAACAAATCGAAATGATGAAAAGTAAGTTTATCGCTTACTTAATCCCTCTTAACTCAGAAGAAGAATTTAAACCCTTCTTAGAAACATTAAGAAAAGAACACAAGAAAGCCCGTCACATTGTTTATGCTTATCGTGTTAAGATGAAAAGCAAGTCGAGTGATGACGGTGAGCCTCATGGCACTGCCGGAAGGCCTTTACTTGAGTTGCTTTATAAAAAAGAAATAGAAAATGTCGCCCTCCTTGTTGTTAGATATTTTGGAGGAACAAAGCTCGGTGCTGGCAGATTATTACGCACTTACCTGCAATCAGGTATTGCAGTCACAAATAGCGCTGAACTAGTGACATTAGAAAGGTAGAAACAACATGGCAGAATATTGCGAAGGAAATTGCGCCGATTGTGGCGAAAAAGATAATTGCTCGAGCCACATTGTCAAAGCGAAAGCTAATGATTTGAGCAAAATAAAAAAAGTGGTTGGTGTTTTAAGCGGAAAGGGTGGAGTTGGTAAATCATTCGTCACTTCTAGCTTAGCAACATATTTGTCAAGAATGGGTTATAAAGTCGGCATTTTAGATGCGGACATCACTGGCCCAAGCATTCCAAAAGCTTTTGGCATTAAAGAAAAAGCATTCGGTGAAGAAAATAATATTTTCCCAGCGAAAACAATCGGAGGAATAAAAATTATTTCTGCGAATATGCTTTTAGAAAACGAAAGTGACCCAATTATTTGGCGAGGTTCACTCGTTTCGAATCTCGTCATTCAATTTTTTGAAAACGTCGTTTGGGATGAATTAGATGTCTTATTAATCGATATGCCTCCAGGCACAGGTGATGTAGCTTTAACTATTTTCCAAAGCCTACCAATCGACCAATTAGTTATTATCACTTCCCCACAAGACCTAGTGTCATTAATCGTTTCTAAAGCCCTAAAAATGGCGGAGATGATGGAAATACCGGTCCTTGGGGTCATTGAAAACATGTCTTATCTAGTTTGTCCAAAGTGTGACGAACAAATTTCGCTTTTTGGCAAATCAAAACTTGAACAGTTCGCCAAAGATCAAAACTTTACCATCTTAGGTAGACTCCCACTCAATAGCCTTAATACCGAATTAATGGATCAAGGTGAGATTGAAAAGGTGAGCTTACCAGAGATGACTGAAATCGCTAAAAAAATAATAGGAGAATAAAAATATATGTATGGTTTACAAGGCAAAGAATTAGAAACTCGCCGCAAAGAGGTGTTTAAGCAAATGAAAGAAAATAGCATTGCTATCTTTTTTTCTGGAGTTGGTAAAGTGAGTAGTGAGGATGAGTACTTACCTTTCTGCGTTAATAAAAACTTTTTCTATTTAACAAATGTTGAACAAGAACATAGTGCTTTGATTATGATTAAAGCTATCGGCGAAAAAAGTACATATTTATTTGTTGATCCTTATGATGAACTTAAAGAAAAGTGGACTGGTAAACGGATAAGTTTTGAAAGCGCTGGCTTGATTAGCGATATTAAAAATGTCTATTCGACAGAAAACTTTGAAACGATGGTAAAACTTGCCCTTACCGATGACAATAATCATTACGGCCATATTGACTGTGTTTATTTAGATTTATCTTCCCCTGAACAAAAGTTAAAAGAAAATTTCTTTATGAATGATTTTGCGATGCAACTAAAAGTCGATCACTCTAATAAAGAAATCGTTGATATTTATCCAGCTATTCGCGACTTAAGAATGATTAAATCGCCTTTAGAAGTACAAAACATTACGAAAGCTATCGAAGCCACCAATAGTGGTATCTCTTATGTCTTACGTCATTTAAAATCTGGCATGGCCGAACATGTCTTTGCTGACTATTTTGAAATGTACGGTCGTTTGCACGATAGAACTAAATTAGCATTTTCAACAATTGTGGCAGCTGGAAAAAACGCCACTTGTTTACATTATCCAACGCAAAACGATGTCACTAAGGATAGTGATTTAGTACTTTTTGATTTAGGGTATCGCCACAATCAATACTGTGCCGATATTTCGCGTACTTTCCCAATTAGTGGTAAGTTCGTCGGTTTACAAGCTAAGGTTTATGAGGCTGTATTAACCACTAATAAAGCCGTTATTAAATATGCAAAACCTGGATTACTACTTAAGGACTTACAAGATTTTGCAATTGAAACATTAACAAACGAATGTTTGCGTTTAGGTTTGCTAAAAGAAGACGATGATTTAAAAAATTATTATTATCACGGCGTTTCGCATCATCTTGGTTTAGATACTCATGATGTTGCAGTCAAAGAAAGACCGCTGCAAATCGGTAATGTGATTACCGTTGAACCTGGTTTATATTTTGCCAAATTAGGCATCGGTGTACGGATTGAAGATAACGTACTCATCACCGAAGATGGAGCACTCAATTTAAGTCAAAACATTGTCAAAGAAATGGATGAAATCGAAAGATTAATGGCTTCTAGAAAAGTTTGATTATGAAGTATATCTTAGCGATCGATCAAGGAACTACTAGCTCACGCGCCATTATCTTTGATAAAAAAGGGCGTTTGCTTTATTCCGCACAACGGGAAGTACCATGTTTATTTCCCCATTCTGGTTGGGTGGAAGCTGACCCATTAACTATTTGGGTAAGTGTAACTGACGTCATTAATGAAGTGTTGATCAAAAGCAATATTTCACTTGAAGACATAGCAACAGTTGGTATTACCAATCAAAGAGAAACGACAGTTGTTTGGAGCAAGAAAACTGGTTTACCAGTTTATAACGCGATTATTTGGCAGTCACGTCAGTCGGCATATATTTGCGATCGCTATAACGATAAAAAAGATCTCATCCATCAAAAAACCGGTTTATTGATTAATCCCTATTTTTCTGCGAGTAAAATTCGTTTTATTTTAGATAATATTGAAAACGGACAACAACGCGCTGAAAGTGGCGAATTACTATTTGGCACAATTGATAGTTGGATTATTTATAAAATGACGATGGGCAAAGTGCACGCCACTGATGTTACTAATGCTTCTCGTACCTTACTATTCAACATCAAAGACATGAAGTGGGATAAAGAACTTTGTGCTTTATTTAATATTCCGACAAAAATGCTCCCAGAAGTTTGTCCTTCTGGTTTTGACTTTGGACAATTATCATATTTAAAAAGTCATTTACATATCACAGCCGTTTTAGGGGATCAACAAGCAGCCCTATTTGGTCAAACTTGTTTCGAAGTTGGTGAAAGTAAAAATACATATGGTACTGGTTGTTTCTTGTTGGTGAATACTGGCAAAGTACCAGTTTTATCAAAGTATGGTTTGTTAACGACAGTAGCTTGGCAAATTGGTGACAAAGTCACTTATGCTTTGGAAGGCTCTGTTTTTATCGGTGGAGCTGTTGTGCAGTGGTTACGTGATGAAATGCAACTTATTAATCAATCTCGAGACGCAGAAAGCGTAGCATTATCAAGTCCTAGTGGTGGCATTTATGTCGTCCCTGCTTTTACTGGTTTGGGCACTCCTTATTGGGATGATGATGTCCATGGCGCTGTATTTGGTTTAACAAGAAGCACCAACCGTAGTCAATTTGTCCGCGCATCGCTTGAAGCAATTGCCTATCAATGTAAAGACGTAGTCGAAGTCATTAAAAAAGAAATGAAAAAACCTTTAATAAGTTTGAGAGTTGATGGTGGAGCAACAGTCAATAAATATTTGATGCAATTCCAAAGTGATATTTTACAAACTGAGATTAAATTACCACTTTGTTTAGAAACAACTGCTTTAGGTGTTGCCTATATGGCAGGACTATATTCAGGCTTTTATGATAGTCTTGATTCAATTAAACAAATTCATGAATACCAGGCTATTTATGAACCGATGATGAATGTTAAAGAAGTTGATGAATTATATAAAGGATGGAAAAAAGCCATCAAAGCCACTAGACTATTTAAGTAGGAAGTATGTCGAATTTGCTGAGTAAAGAAAAAGTCGCGGAACTACTAGTTAACCTCAAACTAAGTAATATTTTAGAGGTTGAATATCTTTATGATGTTTACGAAACTGCTAATGAGGTGGTGGAGTATTTATCTCAACAAAATGCACAAATAGAGGTTAAAGAAGTTAATCAATCAGAACTTCTATTTTATGCGATTGGTGAGTATCATTATTCGGTTTCTTATTTGTCTTTAGAAGAAAGAAAACGTTTTGTAAAAAACGAAGAGTTCGCTAACTCAATGGCGTCCGTTGTCGCTGATAAATGTTTATCGTTATCAATTTTTAGTCATCAAGAACGCAAACTTTCTAATCGCTTTCTTCCTCCGGCATCTTCTTTATATATTTATATAAACTTTATGCTTAACATCGTTAAAAACTATAAAAAAAATGATCCTCAGGCTTCTTTGATAAGTGACTTACTGATGAAGTCTTTAACAATTTCCCGCTGCATTATTGATTCACTTTTAGCGGGTTATGAAACGGAGGCTTTTTCTTCTTGGAGAACGCTCCACGAATGTGAATGCACATTAATATTGCTTGATAAATATGGCGAACCATTAATTAACAAATATCTTCATCATATGAATTTTGGTTTAGCGTTTAATGAGTCACTTAAAAATAAAGAAGAACAAGATCGTCTTTTCCAAGAAATGAAAGAAGAGATGCGGCAAAAAGATTTAAAAAGTAAAGACATAAAAAAATATATTGAATATGGGTGGTTATACCAAATCGTTCCAGCAGAAATGGAAAACTTCAAACTAAATTTTAGAGATGGTTTACAAAAACTTGCCGGTTTAGAAATGTATTCAAAACGCTATGAAATATCAAGCGAAATAGTGCATAGTACACCCTTACTAATTTATTCAAACAAAGAGTATTTTTATTACATGACTCTATTAAGTTTATATGAAAGTTTCTTTAGATTAGAAAGTGTCTTTGTTTCTTTATTTTCGAAAAATGTTTCATCTGATCAAATGCATCAGTATCAAGAAATGCGTAAAATATATTACTCACAGCTCGTTGCAATTCACAAACGTGAACTTCAAACATTTAAGAACTTGCAATTAAATTGGAATAAAAAAATGGCAGCTTAACTGCCATTTTTATTTGATAATTGCTTAATCTTTTATACGTCCTGATAACAAGAGCCGCCGATAAATTCGCGAATAATTGAATTACATGGTACCCATATATCTGGTAAATCTTTGAAAAACTTGAGCATACGGATAAGTCTTTCAGCAACTGGGAAAAATTCGCTTTCGCTATCGATATCTTCTAATAGTGGCATCGCGTATTTTTTCATGACACTTAACTCATAACTGGAAAAAGAATTAAATACAAAGTTTGCTCCTTCTTGTGTGTTATAAATCCATTTGAATTCGCCTTTTCTAACGTTTGGCCACATGGTTAATGTGTCAATCGCAGAAGAATTACGGAATTGGAAATCACGAACGATTCTTCTTAATAATCTTAAATCAGTTAAACTCATCGGATTATGGTTATCGATGTTAACTTGGCCTTGTGGAGCAATAAATATTTTAAATTTTTGGTGAGAAGGAACGGAAGTCGTTAATCTTTCGTTTAAGGCATGAATGCCTTCGATAATAATTGGTTGATCAGTTGGCACTTGTATAGTACGACCTTTCACACGTTTGCCTTGTTTGAAATCGTATTTTGGTAATTCAACTTCCAATCCAGCAATCAAATCACCAAGATTTTGGTTAAATAATGCGATATTTAAAGCATCAGCACTTTCTAAATCTGGATCGCCGTTTTCATCAAGAGGAATTTTATCTTTATCTAAATAGTAGTCATCCATCGAAATACGAATTGGATTGATACCTCTAGATAAAAGTTCGATTCTTAAGCGATTAGCAAATGTGGTCTTACCTGAAGAAGAAGGTCCAGCGATGCATATTAATCTTATAGAATCTTTATCTTCTTCAATCATTTGACCAAGTTCGCAAAGTTGACGGTTATGATTTTGTTCACAAAGTGTAATAAAATCAACCTCACCATCTATTTCGATTCTTTTGTTAATTCCAACGATGCTATCGCAACCAGTGGCAGTTGCCCATTGGTGCGCTCTTTTTAGCGTGCGACCAAAGGTAGGCGCATCTTCAAATGGTGGAATTTCACCATTATAGTCAGGACGTGGGTATTGTACGATAATGCCTGGATGGTAGTATCTAACCAACCACTTTTTTATATAACCAGTGGAAGGTACCATACGGTTATACATATAGTTACGGTAGTTACCGCAGCGATAAATATGTGCAGTTTTTTCTGGACGATATTTTAAGATATCAACTTTGTCTTGATAGCCATCATCAGTAAATACGCGCGCAGATTCTTCTTTTGAAACTATTTGTCTAACTAACGGAATGTCTTGCTCAACTAGGCGATTCATTTCCGCGATCAATTCTTTCATCATAACCCCAGAAGCACTAGTGCCTTGATTTAAGATTTGCATGAAAATTGAACGAGAAACATTATATGCAAATCTAATTTGTAGGTCCGGATGAATATTATGCATAGCCATCGCTACTAAATAACGCAATGAAGCTTCATAAATCGGCTTTGCGTCGCGGTCTTTGCAGGTTAAAGGGATAATCTCGCAATCTTTGTCAATTGTATATGTTAATTCTCTAACATAGTGGTTGACATAGGCACAAACGATATCGGTATCATTGCCAACGATGTCTAAAATGGTTACCGGTTCGTTGTATATTTTTTCTTCTTGATTAAAAGTTACTTTAAATGACATATTCTTCCTCCTTTATTTTTAGAATAGGTTCATTAATATTTTGCACTATAAGTCTTCTCTATTATAGCGAAATGCATTGTTTTTGCCACGTGTTTTTGATTCTATATTTTTTATAAATATATAATGTGTTATAGTTTAACACAGATAGAAAGATATTGACTATGCGTAAATTACTTGTTGTTGTTGATTATCAAAATGACTTTATTGATGGGTCATTAGGATTTCCAGGCGCAGAAAAACTTGCTCCAGAAATTGCTAAGCTCATTAAAGTTTTTATAGGTGAGGGAGAAGATGTAATCTTCACACTCGATACCCACGAAGATAATTATTTGGATACAACAGAAGGCCATTATTTGCCAGTATCACATTGTAAGAAAGGCGAAAAAGGCTGGGAACTTCATCCCGAAATCAAAGTTCTGGTCGGTGATTCCTTGGTACTCGAAAAACCTACCTTTGGTAGTGCAGTATTAGGCCAATATTTAAGCAAGCATCATTATGATGAAATTTATTTATGTGGTTTGGTGAGTGATATATGTGTATTTACTAACGCAATTATCGCCAAAACATTTTCAACGCCTTCTACTAAAATTAAAGTTATTAAAAACGCTACTTCATCATTTGATCTAGCAATGCAAGAAAAATCTTTTGAAGTCCTGAAGCATTTACACATAGAAATTATTTAATAAGGAGAAAACTAAATTTATGAAAAACTTGGTCTACATTCAATCTGGCGGCCCAACCTCAGTGATTAACTCTTCGCTTTATGGAGCAATTAAAGAAGCTAAAAAACACCCTGATTTAATCGGCCATATTTATGGTTCAACTCATGGAATTGAAGGTTTAATTGACGATAATTTAATCGATTTAGGCTTAGAAGATGATGAACAAATCGAACTATTGCTGCAAACTCCAGGTAGCATTTTAGGAACAACACGTAAAAAATTACCAAAAGACATCCATAGTCCTGAATACGCAAAAATCATTGAAAACATTAAGAAACATGATATCGGTTATGTCTTAATCAATGGTGGGAACGACTCCATGGATACTTGCAATAAAATTGCTATACTTGTCAAAGAATTAGGTATTGAAGACGTAAAAGTCGTCGGCGTTCCAAAAACTATTGATAACGATTTAGCTTGTACCGACCATTCTTTAGGTTTTCCAAGTGCCGCGAAATTTGTCATGAACGCAGTCAATGCCTTTTCTGTTGATGCTGGTTGCTTTAAAAAAGGCAAAGTTCACGTCGTAGAAATTATGGGTCGTGATGCTGGTTGGTTAACCGCATCCGTTGATTTGCTTCCAGAAGAAACTAGACCACATCTCATTTACTTACCAGAAATGGCCTTTGATTTAGAACAATTCTTAGTAGATGTTAAAAAGGTACACGAACAAAAGAATTTTGCGCTTGTCGCTATTAGTGAGGGCTTAAAATTTGAGAGAGACATGACTAATGTTCGCGTTGATGGTTTTGGTCACGCACAACTCGGTGGTGCGGCTAGTGAACTTTGTCGTATTATCGAAAACCGTTTAGATTTACCAACTCGCGCTGTTGAATTTTCAATCGTGCAAAGAGCTTTCCCAGGTTATGTTTCTTTAACCGATCGCAAAGAAGCAATTATGACTGGTAAGAAGGCCGTTCAAGCCGCTCTTAAAGGAAAGACTGGCAAAATGGTTATCTTTAATAGAGTCAGTCAAAATCCTTATAAGATTAAATATCAACTAGCTCCATTAAGCAAAGTCGCTAATGCTGTTAGTCATGTCACACAAGAAATGATGGTGGACAACACTAGAATGAGTGACAAGTTTAGACAATATCTCCGTCCACTTGTTGAAGGTGAAGTGAAGCTCACTTATAAAAATGGCGTTGCCCCTGTCACTGTTTTAAAACGTATAAAAGTGAAATAATGAATAAGTTTTGGGCGAAAGAAATCGAATATAAAGCTTTTATAATAGCGGCCTTGTGCACGCTACTAGTTTTTTTAGGCACTTTGTTTTTCTTTTGGTTCAATCATTATGAAGTTCCACTTGCTGTCTTAACTAGTGGTCTAATCGTCATGGCAACTTGGCTATTTCTTTATTTCAATAAAAAAAGAAAGACAAACAAGGTTTCTTTAGACATTTTATTTATTTACTTGAGACTTGGATTAATTGTTGCTTTAGCTTTACTTTTTTCATTTTTACAATTACAGTTTCAAGTCATCATTATTTCGCCTATTGTTCTTGTTGTTTCGTATTTAATTATTTCTTTAAGTACCCTATTAGCTTATATAAGAAAGGATCAAGATGTTCGATAATTTTTTCAGCCTCGATATACCAGGTGAAGTTATTTCTTCACTCATTGTCATGATTGTAATCATGATTTTAGGGTTAATTATCGGTATTCAAGCCAGACATCAAGACCCACTAAAAAAGCCCAAAGGTTTACTTTTAATCGCCGAAATGGGTGTAAAGTTTTTTGATGATTTAACTAAAGATCTCATCGGCACAACGTTGCCTAATTTCGGTGGTTTTATTATGGGTACAGCTGTGTATATATTTATTGCCTTTATCTTCGGTATTATCGGTTTACCTTCTCCAATGACCAACATGGCCATTCCACTTTCACTAGGTTTGACAACTTTTTTAGGAATTCATTTAATTTCAGCGAAGTTCACTAAATGGTCATATTTTAAACGCTACATTGATCCGATTCCCGTCCTCTTGCCAATCAACTTAATTTCCATGTGGGCACCTCTGCTCTCCCTCACCTTACGTATGTTTGGTAATGCAATTGCTGGTTGGACACTTCTGACCATTGTTGAAATTGCACTGCGCAATTTATCGGGTATGATTATTAGTTTTATGCCAGTGGTACAAGATGGACTATTTGCCGGTAACTGGAACGAGATATTTTTACTGCCAATTCCAAAAGCCGTTTTATCGCTTTACTTTGATTTATTCTCAGCGTTAATCCAAACGTTTGTGTTTATATTATTAACAACAATTTTTATCGGGCAAGAAATCCCCGAAGACTTCAGTATTAATACTTTAGAAAGGAGGACATAATATTATGAATGCAATGGCCGCAGCAGTCGCCATCTTAGGCGTAATTCCTAGCGCATTAGGCGAAGGTTTAGTGTGCGCTCACGTTATCGACGGTATGTCACGTAATCCAGAAATGTATTCCAAACTTAGAACCACAATGATTCTCGCTTGTGCTCTAGTTGAAACAACCGCGATTTACTCTCTACTCGTCTCATTATTAATTTTATTCGTTGGTAATTAAGGAGGAATAATTATGTTAGATATTGGTGAAACCATCAGAACAATCACCGACAAACTGGTACCAAATTTATTATCGTTTGTCATCCAGTTTTTATCATTCCTCGTTATGTTGGTCGTCTTTTTCGTTTTAGCCTATAAACCAGTAAAAGCAATTTTACAAAAGCGGGCTGACTTTATTCAAAAGGAAATCGATGACGCTAAAGAAAGTAAACTTCTAGCTGATTCAAAAGCAGAACAAGCAAGTGCTTTATTAGCCGATAGTCGTTTACAAGCAAGTGCTATTATTAAGCAAGCAGAACATCAAAGCGTTTTGCGCGCTGAAACGCTTGTTGAAGAAGCGAAAGTAGAAGCACAAAATCTTCTTTCACAAGCCCAAAACGAAATCATTCTTGCTAAAGAAGAAGCTTTAGAAAACATTAGAGCGGAAATGGTTAATGTCGCTCTAGCAGCTTCAAAAGAAATTCTTAAAAGAGAAATTAGCGAAGCTGATAACCAACGTTTGGCCGAGGATTTTGTCAATCGATTGAACTAGTTTATGAATGAAATTGCTTTAAATTACGCATCAGCTTTGTTTAGTTTGGCCCAAGAAGAAAATCAAGTTAATGCTTGGCTCGAACAAAGCAAATTATTGCTCGATATCATCAAAGATAACGATGATTTAATCGTGCTTCTTGATTCGCGTTTTTTAAGTAGTGAGGAAAGAAAGGCTCAAGCGGAAAAAATCTTTAAAGACTTCTCCATTGAAATCGTCAACTTTTTAAAAGTTATTATTGACTATCATCGCTTACCTTTGCTATATGAAATATTCCAAGCTTTCATTTCATTATGCAACCAATCGTTAGGAATTAAAGAAGGATATTTATATTCAGCATTTCCTTTAGACAAAATACTCGTTACACAAATTGAACAAAAGATCGGCTCCTATGAAAATAGTGCCGTCTCACTAATTACACGCCTTGACCCTAATCTCATCGGCGGAATAAAAATCGTTATCGGCGGACATGTCTATGATGATTCGGTTAAAAACCAACTCGAAAAACTACAAGTCAACCTCTTAACAAAGGAGAAAAACCATGAAAATTAACACAAATGAAATCAGCGCTTTAATTAAAGCGCAAATCAAAGAATATCGTCATAAAGTTGCCAGTCACAATGTTGGAAACGTTATTTCTGTTGGCGATGGCATCGCCCATATTTATGGTTTAGATAAAGTGATGTTGGGTGAACTTTTATTATTCCCTAATGATGTTTATGGCATGGTAATGAATCTGAATGCTGATAATGTCGGCGCGGTATTGTTAGGCAATGACTCGTTAGTTAAAGAAGGCGATTTAGTCAATCGTACTGAAATGGTCATGGAAGTGCCTGTTGGCGAAGCCTTACTCGGTAGAGTGGTCAATGCTTTAGGTCAACCGATTGATGGAGTAGGCGAAATAAAATTTACACGTCGTCGCCCAATTGAAGTGATTGCTCCAGGAGTTATGAAAAGAAAGAGTGTCGATACACCCTTAGAAACTGGTATTACCATGATTGATGCTCTTACCCCGATTGGTCGAGGACAAAGAGAACTTATTATTGGCGATCGACAAACGGGTAAAACCGCTTTAGCGATTGATACAATCATCAATCAACGCGATAAAGGTGTCATTTGTATTTATGTGGCGATCGGCCAAAAAAACTCTACTGTCGCACAAATCGTCGACAAATTAAAAAGATATAAAGCTATGGATTATTCAATTGTGGTTAGTGCTTCCGCAAGCGAAGCTGCCCCTTTGCAATACATTGCTCCCTATGCTGGATGTGCCATGGCCGAAGAATTCATGCACCAAGGTAAAGACGTCCTCATCGTTTATGATGATTTAAGCAAACACGCAGTTAGTTATCGTGCTTTATCTTTGCTTTTAAAAAGATCTCCTGGCAGAGAAGCTTATCCCGGCGATGTCTTTTATTTACATTCCCGTTTACTAGAAAGAGCATGTAAGCTCTCTCCTACATATGGGGGCGGATCAATTACCGCCTTACCGATTGTTGAAACGCAGTCAGGCGATATCAGTTCTTATATCCCGACAAACGTCATCTCAATTACCGATGGACAAATATTTTTACAAACTGATTTATTTAATGCTGGTCAAAGACCGGCCATCGATAGTGGTTTATCGGTTTCTCGTGTCGGTGGTGATGCGCAGTTTACCGCGATGAAACAAGTTTCCAGAAGTTTAAAAATTGAACTAGCTTCGTATTTAGAAATGAAATCTTTCGCACAATTCGGTAGTGATTTAGATGCTTCTACCTTAGCAGTATTAAGACACGGCGAGGCTTTAATGAGCGTCTTAAAACAAAACCAATACCAAGTTGCTCAATTAGATAAACAAGTTTTTGATTTATATGCTGCGAAAAATAAATACTTAGATTTCGTTGATAAGCATCAAATTAGAACCAAACTCGATGAAGCCTATTCTGTGTTTAAGGCCGTCCATCAAGAGGTACTAGATAACATCAATAAAAACAAAATCATCACGCAAGACGATGAAATGATTCTAAAAAAAGAACTAAAAATATATTTTGAAAGTGGACGTTAAGTAATATGGCGCAAGCAGTAACCCGTATTAAGAAAAGAATTAGAGCGATTAAAGGTTCTTACAAAATCACTTCGGCGATGAAGTTAGTTTCATCTGTCAAACTAAAGAAGTGGAAAAGCAAGATGTTGGCCTTTAAGCAATATGCCCATCAAATCGATGAGCTTTCAGCGCTAGTTTTTTCATACGTCACACCAAAGAAGGAAGATAATTATAATGACAACAATGCGCAAAAAAACTTATACATTGTCCTTACATCTTCTTTGGGTTTGTGTGGTTCATATAACACAAACATTTTCCGTTTGGCGGACTCCAAAATTATGCCAGAAGATGATGTGATTTTGCTCGGCAAAAAAGCTCTCGGCCGTTATCAAACTCCAATCTTTAATAAGATTGACACTTTCAAAAAATATTCTTCCGTTCAAGATGAAAAGTTAATTACCGAAATTAGCGATTTTCTTTTTAAGACATTTCATGAAGGTACTTACCGTGAGATTCATCTAATACATACCGCTTATAAAAATTCGCTAGTTTTCCATCCCGTTGACTTTTTGATCTTACCATTAAAAGAGTCGACTAATGTGGAAATGGGTTATCCGCCCATCATGGAACCTAGTCCCGAAGTTCTTGCGGAAACTCTTATACCCCTATATTTAAAAAACACCATTTACGCTAAGTTTTTAGAAAGCGAAGTGTGCGAGCAAGCTGCTCGCTCTAACGCGATGGAAAATGCCACTAAAAACGCAGAAGAACTACTTGACGACTTACATATTGAATTCAACAAAGCGCGTCAAAGTGCTATTACTCAAGAAATCACCGAAATTGTCGGTGCAGCTAACCACTAGAGGAGGCTAGAAACATGGAAAATAAAATTATCGGCACAGTTAAACAAGTCGTTGGACCTATTGTCGACGTGCAGTTTAAAAATCGCACATTGCCTGAGTTACTCACGGCTTTAATAATTCCACTCAAAGAAAACAAATCTTTAACTATCGAAGTGATGCAACACATCGGTGACGATGTGGTGAGATGTGTTTCGATGGGTCCAACCGAAGGTTTGACTCGCGATATGGAAGTACTCTCCACTGAAACGCCTATTTCTGTTCCGGTTGGAAGAGAAACCTTAGGAAGAATGTTTAATGTGCTCGGAGAACCAATCGATGATAAACCCGCTTTAGCACAAAGCAAAAAAGTTTCCATCCATCGCCAACCTCCAAAATTTAAAGAACAGTCAACTAAGGTGGAAATCTTTGAAACTGGTATAAAAGTTATTGACTTACTTTGCCCTTATGTTAAGGGTGGCAAAATTGGTTTGTTTGGTGGCGCCGGCGTAGGAAAAACTGTTTTAATTCAGGAATTAATAAATAATATCGCCAATGAAAAGGGCGGTATTTCCGTCTTTGCTGGAGTTGGTGAAAGAAGTCGCGAAGGCAATGATTTATACTTTGAAATGATCAAAACTGGAGTTATCGAAAAAACTGCATTGGTGTTTGGTCAAATGAATGAACCGCCTGGCGCTCGTATGCGCGTTGCCTTAAGCGCCCTTACGATGGCGGAATATTTCCGTGATGAGGAAAAAACCGATGTCCTACTTTTCATTGATAACATTTTTAGATTTACGCAAGCGGGTAGTGAAGTGTCTGCTTTGTTAGGTCGTATGCCTTCGGCTGTTGGATATCAACCAACTCTTGCTACCGAAATGGGGCAACTCCAAGAAAGAATTACCTCAACAAGAAATGGTTCTATTACTTCTGTACAAGCAATTTATGTTCCTGCCGATGATTTAACTGACCCTGCTCCTGCAACAACATTTTCTCACTTGGATGCCAAAACCGTTTTAGATAGAAATACCGCAGCATTAGGTATTTATCCAGCGGTTGATCCGTTAAGTTCTACTTCGACAGCTTTAGAAGTTGAATACGTGGGAGAAGAGCATTATGAGGTCGCGCGTGGAGTAATTGAAACTTTAGAAAAGTATAAAGAACTAAGCGATATCATCGCAATTTTAGGAATTGATGAATTAAGTGATGAAGATAAGTTAATCGTTTCTAGAGCACGTAAAATTCGTAACTTCCTATCTCAACCATTCCACGTCGCCCAAAGATTCAGTGGTATCGAAGGGGTCTTCGTAAGACGCGAAGATACAGTTCGTAGCTTCAAAGCAATTTTAAGCGGTGAAGTCGATCATCTTCCAGAAGTTGCGTTTTTATACGCTGGAACGATTGATGATGTAATAAGAAAAGCGGAGCACAACCAATAATGAAAAGCTTTTTGCTTCATATTCTTACTCCTTTTGGCAAGTATTACGATGGTTATGTGCAAGAAATTGTCGTCGCTACCGAAGGTTTTGTGTTAGGCATTTTACCTGGCCATTCCCCTTTAGTGGCTAAAGTACGCGTCTCAAAGTTGGTCATTGTTACCCCTAATAACCGCGATATTTACGCGATAGGCGAAGGCTTATTAAATGTAAAAAAAGACGAAGTTGTTTTGTTAGTTGATAGCATTGAGAGCAAACGCGAAATTGATATTGAACGTGCTAAACGGGCAAAAGAAAATGCCGCTAATAGTTTGAATAATCGTTATAATATAGATGTCGAAAAAGTAGAAAAGGCTTTAGCAAGAGCCTTAAACCGCATTGCGGTCTATGAAGATGAATAGGAGGAGCGATTTATGATGCATCCTTGGCATGACGTTAAACCTAATCGTGTAACGCCACAACAATTTTTATCGTTAATTGAAATTTCTAAAGGCAGTAAAAATAAATACGAATTAGATAAAGAAACAGGACTACTTATTTTAGATAGAGTGCTCTTTACTAGCACCCACTATCCACAAAATTATGGTTTTATTCCACGCACTTTCGGCGAAGATTATGACCCATTAGATGTTTTAGTATTATGTTCAGAATCTATCGTTCCGATGAGTTTTGTTGAATGCATTCCGATTGGTGTATTAACGATGACCGATAGTGGTTTAAACGATGAAAAAATAATTTCAGTTGCGATGAATGACCCTTTTTATAATGTTTACAAGGACATTAATGAACTTCCTGCTCACATCATGCAAGAAATACGTCATTTCTTTCAGGTGTATAAAGCCTTAGAAGGTAAAGAAACGTCTACCGATATAATTGGTAATCGTGAAGAAGCTGAAAAAATTATTAAACAAGGCATGGAGCGATATAGAAATGTTATCGAACCAAAAGTAACTGCCGAAAGAAAATTACGTGGCTAATTAATCCATGATTCATATTGTTTTATATCGTCCTGAAAAACCACAAAATACGGGCAACATTATGCGACTTTGTGTTGCTATTCACGCTACACTTCATATCATTGGTCCGATTACTTTTTCTTTGGAAAACAAAGACTTAATAAGGGCAGGTATGGACTATATTGATGACTTAAAACTATTTTTTTACGAAGACTATGAGACCTTTATAAAAAAAGTGCCACAAAATAATATTTACTACGTGACTAGATATGCTAAGAGTGTTTATTCTTCATTTGATTTATCTAATCCAATCATCGATATTTATTTAATGTTTGGCAGAGAATCAACTGGTATTCCTTATGACATATTAAGAAATAATGTCGATAAGTTAATGCGTATTCCAATGGTGCCAGCGGCAAGAAGTTTAAACGTTTCTAACTGTGTTGCTCTAGTTACTTATGAAGTGTTAAGACAACAAAACTTTCCTAATCTCGCGACTGAAGAAGCGATCAAAGGACCAGATTTCTTATTCAAAGATAATTAGTGATTATTATTAAGTAAAGCAATAGTAGACGTTCTAACTTGCTTTAAGACAATTGTTTGATAATTCATTAAATTGGCCTCACCCAAAGAGTGGCCTTTTTTTACATTTTTCATAGGAGTAATCATTACTTCCCCCGCCGCTTTATTTGAAAGAATCAAGCACACTTCTGCAGCGAACAATTTTGTATCTTCGTCTGGGCTCGCATTTTTAATAATAACGTGTGCTCCCTGATAGTCTTTGATGTGTAAGTAATAATCATCTTTGCCAGCTATTTTAAAAGTAAGCTCGTTATTAGAGGCTGCGTTTTTGCCAAACAATATTTTAGTGTTACGATAAGAAATTACTCCGTATTTAACCGGAACAACTTTCTTCTTGCTAGTTCGCTTGGGCATTAGTTCGTGAGTAAGTGATAATAAATCGTTGTCATCCATATAGTGGCTGCTAGAAAGAAGGTAGGATAAATATTCATTCTCGTAATTCGCCTTATCTATTTCAATATTAGCCATCTCTAAAGTCTTTTTACTTTTTTTATATTTTTTAAAAAATGCATTAGCATTTCCGACCAGAGAAAGATTCTCATCCAATACCAAATTGTTATCCGTTAAATAAGAAGATAGACTTTCGCGGTCATCTATTAAAGCTAAAATCATATTGCCGTGATCAACATCATCTATATGTTCTTTTGCACTATCAATCTCACGTTTTAATATATCAATTTTGCGCTTTAAAGACTTGATTCTACTCTTAATAAAACGGAAAAGAGGTGAAAACTTTTCTTTTTTATGTTTTTCGATTGCGGACTCAAAATATTTCTGTGCATTAAATTTCAACGCTTCAAGAGTCGGAGTTTCTTCTGGAGTTAACTCAATAGCGTTAGGCAAGGAATAAATTAGATTATTTAAGATAGGTCTAGCGCTTGTTAATGGCGAGTAATGGACCGCGAATAAAATCATTTGCTTATCGTCAGTAATTACTAAATTTGCTCTTTGGGATATTAATTCTAAATATAAGTGACGTTTCTCTATGTCGTAATAATCATTAGTTTTTTGTAGGACAAAATGAAAAATACGATCCCTAGGTTCTAAATCAACAGAAAGTATGAAAGCCTCCCGCAAATATTTGCGCAGGTCTTCATTTAAGTTTCCAGTTAGAGTAGGATTTGAAACAGATACTTCCAGCAAAGAAATAAACGGATGTTGATGGTTTAATGTAATGAGCAATTTCTCTTCTTTCACCATTGATAGTGTGCACAAAAAATCGTGTGAATTAATCACCGTTATATTGTTGATACGACAGCCAACAATTTTTTCTTTAAGTTCTTTTTCGATTGTTTGGAACGCAGAATAAGAATAGTAATTCATCTTCAATATTGTAGCAAAAAATGGAGGTTATGGCGATATGAAGAAATTAGCTTTTTTATTTTAGCTAATTTCAAGATATTTGTTAATGTGTTGACCCAAAGATAAATAATATTTAATATATATTTATATGAAAAAGGGCTTATTAATCATTTTGAGTGGTCCTTCGGGAGTTGGCAAAGGAACGGTTAGAAAATACATTATGAACCGCGAAGCCTTGCCACTCGTTTTTTCTATTTCCATGACTACTAGAGCGCCAAGACCAACCGAAACCAACGGCGTTGAATACTTCTTTGTTTCACAGAAAGAATTCCAAAAAAATATCGATAATGATAATTTTTTAGAATGGGCAGAATTTGTCGGAAACCGCTATGGCACACCTAAAAATTATGTCGAGGAAATGCGCAATCAAGGCACAAATGTTATCTTGGAAATCGAGATCAATGGTGCAGAACAAGTATTAAAAAAGGTTAAGGATGATCGTGTTATTTCATTTTTTCTTGCCCCTCCTTCTTTAAAAGCGCTAGAACTAAGAATTAGAAAAAGAAAATCTGAACCGGAAGAAGTCATTCAAAAACGTTTAGCTAAAGGCAAAAGCGAAATGGAAAAAGCCGAAAATTATGACTTTATTATTCTCAACGATAGTATTAAACGAGCGGGAGATGAAATTATCTCAATAATAAAAAAACTTGATGAAGATTAATAATATTGGCCTATGCAATTATTAGAAGTACTCATTGAATACGCACAAAGCTCTTTAAACCGTCCATTTTCTTATGTATATAAAGGTGACAAAAATATCCAAAAAGGCACCAGGGTGCTCATCACTTTTAACAATCGCGATATTGTCGGTTATGTAATTACAGTTACCGAATCAAATAAAACCATTATTCAACTGAGCGAAGAGTTAGGTTTTGAATTACAAGAAATCAAACAATTAATTGATGAAAGTCCGTTATTAAACGAAGAACTTTTTTCGTTATTAGACGAAGTTTCTTCTTTTTATCTTGCTCCAAGAATTAGTTTTCTTCAAGCGATGCTCCCCCCTTCATTGTCTCCAAGAAGGTCGGCTTTAAGAGCTCCAGGCATTGCTTATGATTATTACTATGAAGTAGCGAATGATAATGAAACAAATTTAACCAATAAACAGATTGAATTAATGCGCTTAATAAAAAATGAAGGTCGTATATTAAAACGTGATGTTAGCAAAGCTAAATATGTGACAAATTTATTAGAAAACGGTTATATTGTCGAAGTAAAAGAAGAAAAGCGCCGCTTAAAAATACCAAACTATAAATATGAAGCTCCTCCAATGCTAAGTGATGATCAAGTAAGCGTCATTAACGAGTTTAACGATAGTCAAGATATAGTTTATTTACTTGAAGGAGTAACTGGAAGCGGTAAAACAGAGATTTATCTCGCCTTATCCGAACAATATCTTAAACAGGGCAAAAGCGTATTAATGCTGGTGCCAGAAATATCGTTAACACCGATGATGGTCGAATACTTTTTACATCGTTTTTCTACGCATATCGCTATTTTACATAGCGAATTAACTCCTGCTGAACGATATGATGAGTATCGCAAAATAGCTCGTGGCGAATGCCAAATTGTCGTTGGTGTGCGAAGCGCCATTTTTGCTCCTTTACCAAATATTGGTCTCATCGTGCTCGATGAAGAGCACACCGAAACATATAAACAAGACACTTTGCCTTTTTATCATGCTCGTGACGTAGCGATTATGCGCGCAAATTATCATGGCGCTAAAGTGCTCTTAGGTAGCGCAACTCCTTCTTTAGAATCACGGGCTCGCGGGTCAAAAAAAGTGTACCACATGCTTTACTTAAATAAGCGCATTAATAATCAAAAACTCCCCACAACTAAAATCGTTAACATGCGTGATTATAAAAACATCGACCGCGATAGTTACATTTTTTCTCATGCGTTACGCGAAGCTATGCACCAAACTTTAGCAAAAAATGAACAAGCAATTTTATTAATAAATCGTCGTGGGTTTTCCACAAATGTCACCTGTCGAAGCTGCGGATATGTCTTTTCTTGTCCAACTTGTAAAATTGCGATGACATATCATAAAACTGACAATATGCTCAAATGTCATCACTGCGATTATGTCGAACCATTGACGGGAAGCTGCCCAACTTGCGGTTCTTCATATTTAATTAAAACTGGCTTCGGCACTGAAAAAATTGAAGAAGAAGTTCAACGACTTTTTCCTTCGGCTAGTCTGCTGCGTTTAGATAGCGATTCTTCAAAAAATAAAAACAAAATTCCTCAGGTCATTGAAGCTTTTAGAAACAAAGAAGCCAATGTATTAATTGGTACCCAAATGATTGCTAAAGGTCATGATTTTCCTAATGTAACACTCGTTGGAATAGTGCTTGCGGATATCGGTTTATCGATGCCCTCCTTTAGGAGTAGTGAACGTGCTTTTCAACTTATCACTCAAGCGATTGGCCGTTCTGGGAGAAAAGAAAAGCCTGGGTACGCTATCATCCAAACTTATCAACCTTCACACTATGCAATTACTTTTGCTGCCCGCCAAGATTACGAGCATTTTTATCGTAAAGAAATGGAAATGCGAAAGTTACAATTTTATCCGCCTTACTCTTTTTTAATCGGTATTACTATCAAAGGTAAAAACGAAAAAAAGGTTATCGAAAGCACTTATCAAATCGTTGATTTCTTAAACGACAACCTCCAAGAAAATGCACAAGTTTTAGGACCATCTACTCCATATGTTCCTTATGAACGTGGGCTCTTTTTAAGGTCGATACAAATAAAATATACTAACCGTGAACTGATACAGTCAATTTTGCAAAAGATGCAGCAGTTATACGGATATTCAAGCCATTTTGACTTGTTAATTAATATCGACCCATACAATTTTTAATATTAAAAATGTATTATTTGTATTATAGTAAATACGAGGTATATTTTTATGATTACAATCACCATTTATGGTCTTGACCAATTTGTAGTTGGACGTTTATCTAGAGAAATGACGCCCAATCTGGCTAAATTATACGAAGTCAAAAAAGAGGACATTGTTTTTATTGCGCCAGAAAATATGGTTTTCCATTTAGGGGTTGAACAAACATCTTGGAATATCATTGTCCATGTTCACGCACCAAAAAAGGTTGCTGTGTTACAAGATCAAGTAGCAAATCTAATTCTTAAAGGAATTGGAGAAGTCGCCATTAATAAGTCGTTAGAATTTTATTATTACGCTCAAGGTGACCGCTATGTACAAGTCAACGAAGCTTATCCACTTTTTATTAGTGAAGATAATTTAGTAACCACAGAAAGTGAAGATTACGAAGGTAAAGAAGAAGGTGAAGGCGAAGATGAAATTTTCACCGGCGATATCTTTGAATCTTTAAAAGGTTGACACTGGAGGATAACGATATGGTCCAACAAACATTGGTAAAAGAACTGCTCGTCAAAATCATCTATGAACGCATCCCATTTTCTCTTGCGCTAAAGTCGGTTTTTAAACACAACAACCTTGTCAGAGATGATAAAATCGTCATTTCCGCAGTGGTTGGTTGTGTATTGCGCCATTATTTGGTGATGAATCGCATTATTCAAACGACTTATCCAAATATGGAAAACGAAGGAGTCATCCTAATGCTCATCGCACTTAGTAATGCTTTGTTTATCAAAAAACTTGATCAAGCTGAATGCAATAAAGCTGTAGCAGCCTTTATCAAAGAAGAAGAACCAAGTGTTGAAGACTTTATCACTCCATATTTAGATGAAAGAAAACTTGTGCCAAACGATATTGAAATCGGATCGTATGATTTTTTATCTTATCGTTATAACACTCCTGTAAACATTGTCAGAATGTGGCACAAACAATTCGGTCACATCTCTGCAAACAAAATATTAAGAGCTAATTCTCGTCCTTCGCCAGTCGTCGTGAGAATTAATAATACTCTTATTAGAGATGATGAATTCTTTGAAAAATATCCAGAATTTGAAAGAGTCGATAACGTTAATGGTGTCGCTTTATTTAAAGGTGACGTCAAGTTCAAAAACCACCCTGTTAAGGAAAAACATTTAGCCTTTCCATTACCTTTAGCATTTAAAGAAATGCTCGATGTTGGCGAAGTCGATTTATTAAGGGGCTTAGCAATTTACTGCGAATATCCAAATGATATTTTTACAGAATTTATGGCTAGATATGCCACATTAACCAACGTAGAATTTATTGCTAATAATATTAATACTGTCAATAACGTCAAAAATTTTCTTGCCAGAAACAACTTCTTAAAAGGCGTGAATTTTTATGAAGCACAAGCTACTTCAATCATTACTTGTGTTTCTAAACCAGTCCATACATTCATTGTTATGCCTGATAATTCACATCTTAATTTACTCCAACTATTACCAGATTATTTCTTGCACTTTGATTTAGAAAAACTTGACGAATTAATCGTCAATCAGCGATTAGCTTTAGAAGAAGCTTCCGGACAAGTTGAAGAAGGCGGCTATCTCATGTATTTAGTAGATACCATTTCAAAAAAAGAAAGTTCCGCAATCGTCAACGATTTTCTTAACGAACACCCAGAGTATATCTTAATTAGAGACAAACAATATTTCCCATATAAGAGAGTTGGAAGTTCATATTATTTTGCAGTCATGAAGAAGGGCAGTATTGATGATTAATCTTTATGGATTAGAAATGAGTAAACTTAGCGCTTTGATGGAGGAAGAGGGTCAAAAACCATTCCGTGCCACTCAGCTTTATTCATGGATTTACGAAAAAAAAGCGCGCGATTTCGAAGAGATGACTGATATCTCAAAAAGTTTCCGTGAAGTCTTAAAACAAAAGTACTGTTTGAAGTTACCAAGTATTTACACTAAGCAATTAAGTAGTGACGGTACCATCAAACTTTTAGTAAATCTTGAAGATGGCTGCCAAGTGGAATGCGTCTTGATGCGTTATAACTACGGCTGTGCAGCTTGTGTTTCCTCACAAGTCGGCTGCAATATGGGATGTACTTTTTGTTCATCCGGTATATTAGGCAAAAAAAGAAACTTGTCGGCTGACGAAATGGTTGGGCAAATTTTAGTGCTTAATCAATTACTAAAAGAAGAAAATAAAGGCCAACGCGTTACTCACGTGACGATCATGGGAACGGGCGAACCTTTTGATAATTACGAACCAGTTTTAGATTTTATCAAAATTGTTAATCATCCAAAGGGTTTGGCAATTGGCGCTAGACACATTACCGTATCTACATGCGGTATTGTTGAAGGTATTTACCGCTATGCGGATGAACACTTACAAACTAATTTAGCCATTTCTCTTCACGCCCCAAATAACGAATTGCGCAATAAGCTAATGCGAATTAATCGCGCTTATCCACTTGAAAAAGTGATGGAAGCCGTTAGATATTACGAAAAAGAAACTAATCGTCGCGTCACTTATGAATATTTACTTTTAGAAAATATTAACGACACAAAAGAACATGCCCGCCAACTTATTGAGCTCATCAAAGGAACGATGGGGTATGTGAATCTTATCCCATATAATGAAACTAATAAATTTGCAGAATTTCATCGCTCAAGTGGAAATCGCGTCCATGCTTTCCTTGATTATTTAATGAAGAGTGGGGTGACTGCAACCATTAGAAAAGAATTTGGTAGCGATATCGACGCTGCTTGTGGACAATTAAAAGCTAAGGTAGAAGAGGAGGCGAACACATGAAAAAATATTTGACTGGTCGTTTCTCTTTTCGTACTGATATTGGTAAAGTCCGTCTTTCTAATGAAGATCAAGCCTTTGCTTTGACCAATGCTGCTGGCCATGTGTTGCTCCTAGTATGTGATGGAATGGGCGGACAAAATAAAGGCGATTTAGCTTCTTCTTTAGCATTAAACACTGTTGTGACTGCCTTTAAAAACACAAGGTATTTTTTCCATAATTTCATCGCTAGATTGTGGGTTTCAAGTGTCATTAAAGAAGCCAATAAATGTATTTATGAACAAGCACAAAGTAACGAAGTATATAAAGGCATGGGAACCACTATGACTATGGTCCTACTCGTTAATGGCACAGCCATTTTAGGTCATGTCGGTGATTCTCGTTGTTATCTTTTGAAAAATCACCATGATTTAGTACAAGTGAGTGAAGACCATACATATGTGGGATATTTATTAAGAACAGGACAAATATCACCAGAAGAAGCACTTACTCATCCCAAACGTCATGTATTAATGAATGCTTTAGGCGTTTATCCTAGCGCCAGCTATCAAATTAAGTCTTTTATTTATGATAACGAGCCAATATTAATTTGTAGCGACGGCCTAATAAACAATGTTCCTTTAGTTGACATAACCTCGATTCTTCGCGGCGACGACATGATTGAACAAAAAGTTAATGAATTAATTGCCATTAGCAATGCTAATGGTGGTACAGATAACGTTGCGGTTGTCCTTTGGGAGGCACAAACGTGAGTACGATTAAAATCGGTGCACTGGTGGATGGACGTTACCGTATCGAAGCGCGCATTGGTCATGGTGGCATGGCAGAAGTTTATGGAGCCACTGACATCATCAATAAACGCAGAGTGGCTATTAAAATGATTCGGGAAGACGTAATGCGCAATCCGATAAATTTACGCAGGTTCAAAAACGAAGCGACAATTGCTTCTTCTTTGAATCACCCAAACATTGTAAAAGTTTATAATCATGGAACGATCGAAGGTCGTCCATATATCGCCAATGAATATGTACGTGGTCAAACGATGAAAGACATGCTTGATTTCCGCGGTTCTATGCCACTTGCCGAAGCAGTGAGTTATATGCTTCAGTTAACTTCAGCACTATTTTATGCTCACCAACATAACATTATTCATCGTGATGTCAAACCGCAAAATATTTATGTAATGCCTGATGGAACAATAAAACTCGGTGATTTCGGCATCGCCGTCGCCGAAGGCGTCGATGATGATTTAACAAAAACTAGTGAAATTGTCGGTTCAGTCCATTATTTAGCCCCAGAAATTTCTCAAGGTAAACCTGCTTCAATTCAATCTGATATATATGCTGCTGGCGTTACTTTTTTTGAACTTTTAACAGGTCATGTCCCTTTTGACAAAGATACTCCTGTCAACGTTGCAGTCGCACATATTAAAGACAAATTTCCAACAGTAAAAAAATACATGCCTACTTGCCCAAAAGAAATTGAAAAGATTGTTGCTACAGCGACAAGAAAACGTTTACAAGAACGGTATAAAGGGGCAGATGAATTTTATGAAGACTTATTAGAAATAAGTAAGAATCCTCTTCTATTAAAAGAGAAGAAATCATGGCTTTCACGCGTTTTTGGATTTAAGTAATGAAAGGCTTAGTTGTTGCATCTAGTTTCGGCACTTACGCCGTCAGCGTCAATGGAACGCTCTTCTACATCAAACCTCGCGGAGTGTTTCGCCAGCAAGGTATAAAACCGATGGTTGGAGACTATGTCGAATTTGACGAAAATGATTTAGTGATGAACGAAGTTTTTCCACGTTCGACCATTTTAAAAAGACCAGCGATCGCTAATATTACCCAATTAGTACTTGTCTTTTCACTTGTCGAACCAGACTTTTCCTACCTTCTAGCATTTAAATATTTAACCTATGCTAATATGCATAATCTAACAGTAAGTCTTATCATCACAAAAACTGATAAAAACAAAGACTTAAAACTTGTTGAACAAATCAAAAGCACACTTGAGAGTTTAAACATCAATGTATATTTTATTTCTAATAAAACCAAAGATGGACTTGATGAAGTGAAAAAACTATTTGCTCACAATGTGAGTTGCATCATGGGGCAAACAGGTGTTGGCAAATCTTCGCTCATTAATGCAATCGATCCTAATTACGCACGCGAAATCGGTGAATATTCGAAAGCTCTTGGTCGCGGCAAACACCGCACCAAAGAAGTCATTCTCTTACCTTATCAAGGGGGTTATATCGCTGATACACCAGGTTTTTCCGCTTTAGATTTAGAACTATCAAAAGAAGAACTGGCAGCCTTCTACCCAAGCTTTAACACTTTATACTATAAATGTTACTTTGCAAATTGTTTACATTTGAGCGAAAATAGATGTGCGGTAAAACAATATTTGTCCGCACATAACATTCCTTCCCTTGTCTATGAAATATATCAAAAATTATCACTTGATGCTCCCAATAAAATTCAGAGGTACTAACGATGAAAAAAGTCATTATTTCTCCATCCATTCTCAATTGCGATTACTTGCATTTGGCAAATGAAATTAACAAAATCACCGCTTCAGGTGCTGCTTGGATGCATTTTGATGTGATGGACGGTCATTTCGTTCCTAATATTAGTATCGGTAATCTATTTTTAGAAAAAGTAGCCCCACATATTAATCAAGTTAAAGATGTGCACATCATGGTTCGTGACCCGCTTAAATTCGTTAAAGAATTTGCTGAAGCAGGCGCGGAATATTTAACCTTCCATTTAGAATCATATCGCGACGAAAAAAAGATAAAAGAGACTATCGATTTAATTCATTCATTAAATATGAAGGCTGGTATTTCGTTAAAACCACACACCAAAATTGAAAAAGTCTTCCCATTTTTAAATCAACTCGATTTAGTTTTGATTATGAGTGTTAATCCTGGTCAAGGTGGTCAACCATTTCTTCCTGAAGCATTATCTAGAATCGCAAAACTTAAAAAAGAAATTAATAAAAACCAGCTTAATACTTTAATTTCGGTTGATGGTGGCATTAACGATCAGACAGGGCCACATTGTGTTGAAAGTGGTGCTGATGTCCTTGTTGTTGGTAGTTACTTATTTAAGAGCAAAGACTTCGCAAATGATTATCGGAAATTAATAAAATAATGGAACGGTATTTTGTTAGCGCTTTAGCGGCTCTTACTTTGATGTTCTTTGTATACGGCTATTTAGTGTCGAAGGACTTTTATTTTCGCAAACATAAAGTTAAGTACGCTATGCGTCAAATGTTTCCCTATGAACTAAATTATCCAGATAGCTTCTCTAACAATAAATTCGGCAATATTTTCTTTATTCTTTCTTGGGTGGGAACAATTGCCTTATACATATTTAATTTTTTCTTTCGCCAACAAGTTGGCATGGTTATCGGCATAGCATCTTTTAGCATGACTATCATTTTGACTTCTTTAGCAATTGCTCTATTGCTAGTGCCCCTTTATTTCTTAAGAGTGCACATGATTGCTTCTAGTTTATTTTTAGTCCTCTCGATTGCTTTGCCAGCATTTAACTGTATGAGTGCTTACCAAGCTTTTGAAAGAGCGACCAATAATGTTGATACTGTTATTTCTGTTTTAGCCTTAGTGGTGGCAGCAGTCCAAGTATTGATCATGTTAGTTTGCGTTCTTAATCCACGCGCCACGTATCAAATCTATATGGAAAAAGAAGTCACTCCCGAAGGCAAAGAAATATTAAAAAGACCTAAGGTCATCCCGTTAGCGTTAAATGAATGGGTCGGCTATATTGTATTTGTTCTATCTTCTTTGCCAATTGTCATTTTGTTTTTTATCTAGATGTATTTAAGCCCACAGAAAACGGAATATAGTCCGTTTTTTTATTGGCAATAATTAAGTAATATTTCAACAAAAGAAAAAATAAAAAAACGACTTAAAGTCGTTTCTTCATTGATAAATTAAGAAAATTAGCGATCCTTGTATTGTTTGTTGAGGCTACGATAGGCCCTAGTAGACATGCGGATACGCATTGCTTTACCATCAATCATAACAGTACGAACTTGTAAGTTAGCATTCCATTTGCAGCGGGTGGCTCTTAAAGAGTGAGAACGGTTATTGCCACTGAGTGGACCTTTACCTGTTACTGGACAAATTCTTGACATATCTTAGTCCTCCTAATTTTCGACCTGTTAATATTAACATAAGGGTATAATCTTGGCAACAACAAAATAAAAATTTGTATTCTT
>CAZSEU010000008.1:16565-44439 GCA_964606005.1 uncultured Staphylococcaceae bacterium | reverse complement strand
TATCCATTGGTTTAACTATGGACGTCCGGCGTATGCTTTGCAATATAAAACCCCATATCAGTATAAAACCGACATGGGGTATTAGGCCTTTTTTGAACTGTCTACTTTCGCTTGACTAGTTCATTGTTAGGTCTCCTAATTTGTTTAAGATTAATTGTCTTCGAATAATTCTGGGAAAGATTCTTTGAAGAAGTCGTACACTTTTTGATCGTGATACTCAATATTCATTTCTTCTAACCAGTGTTTTTTAGACAAGGTCTTATATGTTTCGTTATCAGCGACGATTTGGACGATTTCGTTAATGTAATTTTCGAGTTTGTCCAATTCACCTGCATTAGCGCCAGTGTAATTTGCTTTATTTAAGTTTTTGCTCTTAATTGCGTCTTCCACTGAAACGATGTAGTAGTTATCACCTTCTTCGAGAAGGAGGTCGCTTTCAACTGGGTTACCTTTAATACGGGTAGTATTTCTTAAGAAGAATTGGCCTTTGACTTTGCCAACGACGTCAATAATGCTGCCGCGGTTTGCATCGGTTTCGTTTGTCTTCCAAGCACCGTTTTCAAAAGTGTATTCGACGACGGCATCGCCATCTAAAGCGTTAGCAACGTTGATGTCAAATAATTGATTTTTAATTGAAGTTGGTAATTCATTAACACCGACGGATTTCACGTACCAACCTGTGGAGGTGTAGTCTTTGAGTTGTAATTCGCGGGTTTTGATTTGCATACCGACTTCAACGGTGTAAGCGTTGTTACCAGTGTAGGCGCTTTCGTTTTGGGAAAGATTTGGATTGTCGTTAATCTTTTCGATTTCTTCCATCATGTTGCCATAACTAGTGCCTTTGAAGTATGGGTTAGGACCAGTTGTTACTTCGTATTCTGGGACAGCGTTTTTGATTAATGCATATTCTTCCGTTGTGTTGTAACCAACTTCTGACATGAAGGCACCAATCCAAGCATTAGAAACAGTTTTGAAGGAATCTAATGTAATTGGGTTGTTTCTTGCATTATCGAAAATGTTTGTTCTAATGAAAGAATTCATTAAGTTGACAGCGCCTTTTGCGTAGTTGCTATTTTTTGGAATAGCTAATACATTGATATGTCTTGCAGAAGTACGACCTAAGGTCTCATAAGATTCGTCGAGGATGTATTGTTCGACCAATAATTGACGATAAATGTCAGGAATGAAGATGTCTTCAACAAAAGTTGCATCTTGATCTGGGCTTTCGACAGCATCTAATGCTGCGTTGCTTTGATAGTTTTCACGGTGGAGAATGAAGTCTTGAACATTGTTAACGTCTTCGGTTTGAACATTGAAGATGTCATAGCCTTCAACTTTAGAAGTTAAAATACCTTCGAATAAATTGGTTCCGCCGTTAATAGCGGAGACATTGTTTTCAAAACCACCAGCTAAAGCGCGCATGTATTTTTCTTCATAGAAGACGTTTCTGTCATTATATGAACCACTTGAGATGGCGCCATAGAATGTTTCTGCGATTCTCTTTTCAATTGTTTTCCATTTATTATTCAAGCGTGCGTACTCGGATAAGGATGGATCGGCATCTTCTGCCACTTCTTGGAATTGATCATCGACACGGTTACCAGCTTTGTTTTTGGTCCAATAGGCACTGTGAGATTTAATGAAATCTTTAGTGACTTGGTTACCGCTGGTTGGGTTGTCGGTGGAGTTTAAGCCTTTGACAGCTTCCTTTAAGGTTGTTTCGCCGAAAGGATTGTCAGTGATTTTTGCAGCAGTGACGGCGTTATAGTTACCGAACACGCTGACGGAATATTGATAAAGTAGTTCATCTAAAACATCAGATGCGAGACTACCATCGCGGATAGAATCATAGATGTCTTTAAATGTATTGTTGTAAACTGTTTTGCTACCGTCTTCTACTTTAACGACTGGAGAGTTGTCGTCATAACCAGTAGGTTTGGCGATGATGTCATCATCACAAGCCACAAGCGCGAAAGCACTTACAAGAGTGATAATAGAGATTTTTAATAAATTATTTTTACGCATAGTAGTAATAATTACCTCCTTTGTCGAATTCGGCATAAAGAGCCGCCGCACCTGGAGCAGATGGATCTTCATATAATTTGAAGAAATCATCAGCAATTTTTTCAGGAACAAGGCGAGTTAGTTTTGGTGATACTGCACCAGTCACGCCGTTGAAAGTTGTATACCACACACTGCGATCTTCGGTTTGTTTATCTAGGATTTCGGTGTAAGTTCTCCAAGATTTGAATAAACCATCTTCTTGATTACCAGCGTTTTGTACTTTTACCTTTTCGATTAATGTATTGATTTTTTCTTCTAAACCTTCAGCTGCATCTGTGAAGGAAATGCTAATCTTACCGGTTAAGTATTGATATAAGCGATAGTCATATGTCTTATCGAAGTTAGAGATGGCGTTTTTCACGTCATCAGCACGTTTCTTATAATCTTCGAGTTTTCCGGATTGAATGAAACCGACATAAGAATCAGCGTTATAACCAGTGTCACCTGGTAATTTAGTGTCGTAATAAGTAGCTAAATCTTGATATTCAAACACAGACTTTTCAATTACCATAAAATGGATACCGAATTGACTGCGAACACCAATAATGACGTTACCTCTTTCATCAGTTAAATAACCATCGTTATTGAATCTTGGTAAGGCCGCATCGAATGGATTTGTGTCCGCTAACTTATCATAAGCGAATTCATCTTCTGGATTGACTAAACCAGTGTATGTAGCTTTCTTAGCATTTTTGATAACGAAGACACCGTGTAAGTTGAAATATTTATTCCAAACAATGTTACGTGGGAATACGGCTTCGCTACCATCAGCTAATTTGTTGCCTTCCTTATCAGCAGTAACTTCAGCGTAAGCACCCATATTGACAAAAGCTTCGTATGGAACTTCGGTGATGTCGGTTGGTAAAGAATTTGCAACTTCGTCAGTAATGCCTAAACCATTTTTAATGATTTCGGCAGCAGGGCTTGTCTTATTGGCAGCATTGTATAAGCTGTCATAAGCATATATACCTAATTGGAATTCATTGACCATTGTCAAATTGCCAGTGGAAGCATCGTTAGTCATAATACCTACGTCGCCACCGTTGACGTTTGAGCTGTCTTCACTATAAGTTTTCGCGACTTCAGAGAAGGTGAATTTGCCTTCGGCTAAAGTGGAAGCAGTGTCATAGAGAAGTTTGGCCTGAGTTTGATTAACTGTACCTTTGTAATATTTCTTTTCTGCATCGCTAGATTCATCAACTTTAACTAAGATGTGACGAATGTGATAAGGCATTGCCGCCTTAACATCGCTGACTACAGCTGTACCATCGGCCTTAACACCTAAAAATTCTTCTTTAAGTGCTGTAGCGTTATCAGCGTTATCAGCGTACCAGTTTTTCATGACTTCTTTTTCTTTTTCATAGATGAACTTTTCTAATAAGCCTTTTTCGTTTTCAACGTTATTGGCTTCGAGAATATCTTCCCAAGCTTCATCGTATGTCTTGTCTTCATTGTTCTTGGCTTCGGTTCTGGCTTTGTCCTTTTGTTCTTTGACTTGGTTTTTAGCCCAGTTTTCGATTTCAGAATATTTCATTTCGCCCTTATCAAAGTTGTTTTCTTTGAATTCGTAGCGAATTAAAACTTCCAAGATCTTGTCATAGTACTTGGTTATGCCAGTAGTGGTGTCGCGATATGCGTTATAAACATCATCGGTAATTAGAGCGATTTTTTCATCACTGCCGTATGGGGTAAAAGTGACGATCGCTTTTTTCGATGCCGTTATAGTATCACACGCGGTCATTGCCATAGCCGCAATGAAGCCAGTAACTAGTGTAATTGATAGTTTACTCTTCTTCATTTTAACTCTCCTTTTTCAATTAACAGCGCGAATATTATAAATATTCTAGTTTTTATATGCAACAAGTTTTGTACAAATCGCACTTTTGACACGCGTATTTTTTATTAGAAAAACAAAAATTAGCATATCATTTGCCTTAAGGGTGTCGCTTATGTAAAATAACCTCGGAATTTGAGGTATCAAAAATGTCAGTTCTAAAAATTAGCAATTTACATGCCGAAGTTGATGGCAAAGAAATATTAAAAGGAGTCAACCTCACTATAAGTGAAGGCGAAACTGTCGCTTTACTCGGGCCTAATGGACATGGTAAATCGACACTCTTCAATGTAATCATGGGCCACCCACGTTTTGTGGTTACTTCAGGCACTGTCACTTTTGATGATAGCGATGTTTTGGCACTGCCAACTAACGAACGCGCAAAATTAGGTTTGTTCCTTGGCATGCAATCGCCAAGTGAGATTCCCGGAGTAATTAACTCCGATTTCTTAAAAAGTGCACTTAATGCCCGTAGAGAAAAGCCAATATCAACCTATAACTTTTATAAATTATTAGATAAATCTACCAAGGAGTTAAAAATGCCATTTGATTTAGCGACTAGATCGTTAAACGAAGGTTTTTCTGGCGGTGAGAAAAAAAGAAATGAAATTTTACAACTCAAGGTACTTGAACCAAAACTTGCTTTGCTTGATGAAATCGATTCAGGCTTAGATGTCGATGCCATGCAAGTAGTGGCAGAAGTCATTAGAAAAGAGCAAGAAAAAGGTCGTGGATTCCTAATCATTTCGCACTATGCCAGACTATATGATTTAGTAAAGCCTACACGCGCAGTCGTGATGATTAATGGGCGCATTGTCCTAGATGGTGGTCCAGACGTCTTTAAGCGTATCGACCAGACCGGTTATGAATTCATCAAAACCGAGCTTGGAATAGAAATTGCTAAGGAAGAACCCAACATGAACACTGTTTCTATTGGCTCTTGCGCTGTTAAAACTGGTGTTGAATAGAGAACAATATGGAAAGAATAACCTTATTTAATATTTTAAATGTCGTTAAAAGCGGTGATTATTTCATTGATGGTTTTGTAGTATCTGAAAAAGCGATTACTATTGAAACAGAGGTTAATTCTTGTGTTGATGTTTTCATTAATCACATGGCCAATATTTCTGAACTAAATATCATTGTTAATGAAGGAAGCCAACTTATTCTTTCTTTGCTTGCTGATGAAGAGATGTTTAAACATAAAATCAAAATTACAGTGAATAAAAATGGTATTTTAAATGGTTATTTTGCGGATTTTTCTGAAAAGAATAACGATTTTGATTGCCAAATTAAATTAGCGGATGAATATGCAAATTGTGTGTTTAAAGTCGCATCATTAGCTTCACGTTCCGACACCAAAAAAATTGATATATCTTTAGTCCACAACCACAACAAAACGATCGGTAGAATTGATTGCTTTGGTGTGTGTAAGGATGAGGCAAAATTAACTTTTTCCGGCGTTTCCCATATTATCAAAGGCGCAATCAAATCTAAGACTCAACAAAATACAAAAGTGGTGGTCTTTGATAAAACGAGTGATGCCGTTGCTAAACCTATTTTAAAAATCGATGAAAATGACATTGAAGCCAGTCATGCCGCGGTTGTTGGAAAAATTAATGACGAACATTTGTTTTATTTAACTTCTCGTGGATTATCTGAGGCTGATGCCAAAGAATTAATTACGCTTGGTTATTTAAAACCAATCTTGGCAGGCTTTAAAGAAAACGAAATCAAAGATCGCATTTCTTCTTTGATTGAAGGGAGGATGTAACATGTACGATGTATATGAGATAAGAAAACACTTCCCGATGTTGAATGGCAGTCGCACCATGCAAAATAAACCTTTGGTTTATCTAGATAATTGTTCGACCACATTCAAACCAAAGTCGGTCATTGAAGCTGAACTAAATTACTACAAGCTATATAACAGCAACTCCCATCGTGGCGATTATGATTTATCTTACCAAATGGACGTGATGCTTGAAGAAGCAAGAGAAGCCATTGCTAAGTTTGTTAATTGCGAAGTCAATGAAGTAATTTTTACTGACGGCACTACCGCTTCGCTTAACTTAGTGGCTTATAGTTACGGATTAAAAAATTTAACAAAAGGTGATGAAATTATTATTTCAGTTGCTGAACATGCTTCTAATGTTTTGCCTTGGTTTAGAATTGCGGATTTAACCGGAGCAAAAGTTATTTATGTTCCGTTAAACGAAGAAGGTAAAGTAACTCCTTCAAACCTCAAGAAAGTAATTTCCAATAAAACAAAAATCGTTTCAATCGCGCATATTAGCAACGTTTTGGGCTACGAAGTTGATGTTAAGGAACTAGGCAGAATTGCCCATAGTGTTGGTGCAATTATGGTCGTGGATGGCGCACAATCTGTGCCACACATTCCAGTTGACTTTAAAGATTTAAATGTTGATTTTCTTGCTTTCTCAGCTCACAAAATGTGTGGACCCACAGGTGTTGGTGCCTTAATTGGTAAATATGACTTGTTGGTAGCCATGGATCCATTTATTAGTGGTGGAAATATGAATGTTACTTTTAAAAAAGAATGTCTTGCGGATTATCGCTTACCTCCCTTTAAATTTGAAGCAGGCACTTTAAATCTCGCAGGTATTTTGGGTTTTAAAGCTGCGATCGATTTTATTCAGTCAATAGGTATAGAAAACATTCGTGCACACGGAAAAGAACTTTTTAGATATGCACTTAGCAAACTTGAAGGCCGTGACGATGTCATCATTTATAACAAGACTGCCCAAGGTGAAATTTTAACCTTCAATAAGCAAGGAGTATTTGCCCAAGACGAAGCAACTTTTATGAATTATAAAGGCATTGCTATTCGCGCTGGCGAGCACTGCGCTAAACTATTAGATAATTTTTTAGAGACAAAGGCGACTTGCCGCATGTCAACTTATCTTTATACAACCAAGGAAGAAATCGATATTTTTATCGATGCATTAATTAATGGAGGCGATATTTTAGATGCTTATTTCAATGACTAACGAAATGATGCGCCAAATCATCATGGATCACTACTCAAATCCAACCAATAAACATCGCCCAACCACGGACGGCTATGAAACTATTCATATGCATTCAGACAATTGCATTGATGATTTAGATATTTACTTGTTGGTTAAAGAAGGCTTAATTATTGATGCCTGCTTTGATGGTATAGCTTGCATTATTTCCACTTCATCAACCGACATTATGTGTGATTTATTAAAAGGAAAAAAGATTGAAGAAGGTAGAGAAATAATTGATTCTTTCCAAAAAATGATGAAAGAAGAAAAGTTTAACGAGGCTCTTTTAGAAGAAGCAATAGTTTTTATCAATACAAGCAAGCAAGCGGCAAGAATAAGATGCGCAACTATAGGTTGGACTGCTGCTGAAGAAATTTTGAAGGACAAATAACATGTCAAAAAAAGACGAGATCAAATTTCAAGATGATTATAAATATGGTTTTAAGGACAAAGACGTCTCCATTTTAAAAACGGGCGTTGGTTTAAGCGAAGACATTGTTAGACAAATTTCTGCACTTAAAGATGAACCAGAATGGATGCTTGAGTTCCGTTTGAAAGCCTACCGCACTTTTGTAAAGGCTTCTTTTCCTAGTTTTGGTCCTGATTTAACTAATCTTGATTTTGATTCCTATACTTATTTCACGCGTTTAGCAAATAAAGAAGTGCAAACATGGGACGAAGTACCTGAAACAATTAAAAATACTTTTAATAAACTTGGTATTCCTGAAGCTGAACAAAAGTTTTTAGCAGGAGTGTCGACACAGTACGAATCAGAAGTGGTTTATCATAACATGCTCAAAGAAATTGAAGATAAGGGTGTGGTTTTCCTTTCTACTGATATGGCACTCAAGCTTTATCCTGATTTATTCAAGAAATATTTTGGCACAGTGGTTCCAATGGCCGACAATAAATTTTCTGCCCTTAATGGGGCTGTTTGGTCTGGAGGTTCATTCATTTATGTACCAAAAGGTGTGCATTTAGACAAACCCTTACAATCATATTTTAGAATCAATAACGAAAAATCTGGTCAATTTGAAAGAACATTAATCATCGTTGATGAAGGCGCGGATGTCCACTATGTTGAAGGTTGTACCGCTCCTATTTATAGCAAAGATTCTTTGCATGCTGCCGTAGTAGAAATTGTCATATTAAAAGATGGTAAATGCCGTTATTCAACAGTTCAAAACTGGAGTACAAACATTGTTAATTTGGTCACAAAAAGAGCCATTTGCTATGAGAATGCTTCGATGGAATGGATTGATGGCAATATTGGTTCTAGAGTTAATATGAAATATCCTGCCTGCATTTTGGCAGGCGAAGGTGCCAAAGGTACTTGTATTTCTATTGCAGTCGCCGGCAAAGGACAATACCAAGATGCTGGGGCGAGAATGATTCATTTAGCGAGCAATACTTCCTCAACAATTATTTCAAAATCAATAGTTAAAAATGGTGGTGTAGCTAATTATCGCGGTACGGTGAGACATCATAAAAAAGCCCAAAACTGTCGTTCTCATGTTGAGTGCGACACTTTGATTTTAGACAATCAATCTTTTAGTGATACGATTCCAACCAATCAGGTTAATAATAATACTTCTTTCATTGAACACGAAGCAACTGTGAGTAAGATTTCTGAAGATCAATTGTTCTATTTAATGTCACGGGGCATTTCTGAACATGATGCAACACAAATGATTGTAATGGGCTTCATTGAACCATTCTCAAAAGAACTACCAATGGAATACGCGGTAGAACTTAATCAGTTGATTAAGATGGACATGGAAGGAAGTGTCGGTTAATGGTTAATTACGACATCATTGTTGTCGGAGGCGGACATGCTGGTCTTGAGGCCGCTTTTGCTGCTGCGCATTTAGGAAAACAAACGCTATTAATCACGTTAAATATAAATATGATGGGCAATATGCCTTGTAATCCGTCAATCGGAGGTTCTGCAAAGGGTATTGTGGTTAGAGAAATTGATGCTCTTGGTGGCATGATGGGTAAAGCGGCAGATCATCAATATTTACAAATTAAAATGTTAAACACCGGCAAAGGTCCTGGTGTTCAATGTCTAAGAACTCAACAAGACAAAATAGAATATCCGCGTTATGTGCAACAATTAGCACTTAACACCCCTAACCTTACCGTTCAAGAGGGAATGGTTGTTTCTTTAGTTATCGAAGAAGGCAAAGTTACTGGTGTAACCTTAGCTGACAACACAAGTATTCGTGCTAAGGCCGTCATTTTAACGACTGGCACTTATATGCAAAGTCAAATTTTTCGCGGCAGCGATGTTAAAGATGAAGGTCCCGATGGTGAGAAACCTTCTTTGGGTTTGTCCCCGTTTTTAAGAAGTCTTGGTATTCAAACAATCAGATTAAAAACTGGCACACCTCCAAGAATAAAAAAAGATTCAATTGATTTTAGCAAGGCTGTTCCTCAACCAGGTATGGGCGGTCGACTTGCTTTCTCTTATGAAACAAAAAAGTTTATTCCGCTCGAAGAACAAGAAATGTGTTATTTAGTTTACACTACATCGACAACCCACGATATTATTAGAGCACACCTTGATGAGTCAGCTCTCTATGGTGGTTTAGTGACTGGTGCTGGTCCAAGATATTGCCCTTCTATTGAATCAAAAATTGTTACTTTTGCAGATAAGGAAAGACACCAATTGTTTTTAGAACCAGAATCTCGCTATACAGATTCTATTTATTTACAAGGTTTTTCCACCTCGATGCCAATTGCGATACAAGAAGAAATGGTTAAGTCCTTGCCAGGATTTGAAAATGCAGTTTTCTTGAAATATGCATATGCAATTGAGTATGATGCGATTAGAACAGAAGAGTATGGTCCAACTTTAGAAATTAAAAAATGGCCAGGTTTATATATTGGGGGTCAAATATGTGGTACTTCGGGTTATGAAGAAGCCGCAGCGCTTGGCTTAATGGCAGGTATTAATGCCGTATTGAAAATTGATGGCAAAGAGCCTTTAATCTTAAGAAGAGATCAAGCCTATATTGGCGTGATGATTGATGATTTGGTGACCAAAGGAACTGACGAACCATATCGACTAATGTCTTCTCGCGCAGAATTTCGTCTTATATTAAGACACGATAATGCCGACATTAGATTAACTGAAATTGGCCATCAAGTTGGGTTAATTTCCGATTCAAGATACAAAATATTTAAAAATAAAATTTCGAGTATTGAAAAAGCATCAAATATATTAAAAGAAACATACCTTGGAACAAAAAAAGAGGTTAATGAGTATTTAAGAAATATTGGATCGAATGAATTAACAGGCGGCATACAATCTTTTGAATTACTGAAAAGACCAAATGTGAAATATGTCGAACTAGCAAAATTTATACCTGCTTTACAAGAAATTACAATGGATGACGATGCCGTTGAGGAGATTGAAATCCAAGCCAAATATGAGGGTTACATCGTCAAACAAATTAGAGAAGCACAAAACATGGTAAAATTAGAGGAGATGAAAATTCCTCAGGACATTGACTTTTTACATATGGATGGCTTAGCGCTCGAAGCAAGACAAAAAATGGACAAGATTCGTCCCTTAACTATTGGTCAAGCCTCCCGTATTTCTGGAGTTAATCCGAGCGACATTAGCGTCCTAATCTTCAATGTCAGAAAGGCACAACATGAATAAAATCAATTTTCTATACGAATTAGAAAAACGCGCGATTAGAGTATCCGCCACACAACTCACGCAACTATGGGACTTTATGGGTCATGTCTTAAAAACAAACGAACTATTTAATCTCACAGCCATTACCGATGAAGAAGTTTTTGTTGAAAAGATGATTTTTGACTGTGCTTTGGCGATGTATGCTCAAGATTATGATCAAAAAACCATCGTTGATATTGGTACTGGTGCTGGTTTCCCAAGTGTTGTTTTAGCCATTCTTTGCCCGACTGCTCAAGTGATAGCTTTGGACAGCACCACAAAAAAAGTTGACTTTATCAAAGAATATGTTGAAAAAAACGGCATTAATAATCTTGTCGCGATAAGCGCTAGAGCCGAAGATTTCGCCAAAGACAATCGTGAGAAGTATGATTATGTAATCGCTAGAGCAGTCGCACCTTTAAATATCTTACTCGAACTTGCTTTCCCAATGCTTAAGGTTGAAGGTCATTTTGTTGCTATGAAGGGTCCAGATTACGAAAATGAAATCATGGAGGCGACCACAGCCCTAAAAACATTGAAAGGCTCAATTGATTATATTTACGAAGATATTTTGCCTGAGTCTGGCGAACATCGCTCTTTGGTTTTCATCAAAAAACTACATGAAACTCAAAAAAAATACCCTCGCCCATATACAGAAATTAAAAACAAAGCTCTTTAGGTAATTATTATTACCACTTTTTCAATATTCGGTTTACAATAGATACGCTTCAGGGCAGCTGCAAAGCGACCGGCGGTAAACCCCGCAAGCCGAAATGGCATGAACTTGTGAAATTCAAGTGGCGACAGTAAAGTCTGGATGGAAGAAGCATCCAGTTTTGGCCTTGAAAGAAAGGTCTTTTATTTTTATGGAAACGTTTGATCTTGTGCGTATTGTTATATTTTTTATCTTTATCGTCGGTTTATTGGCAAAATTTGTCACGAAAATGTTTTTCCCCGACAATAAAATGTCGGCTAAATTTATCGCTAGAACAGCAGTGTTTGCCTCAATTGCGATTATTTTATATATCGTCCCTTTCTTCAAGTTCAATTTACCAATTTTCCCATCTTTTTTAGAAATTCACTTAGATGAAATCCCAGCCTTTATCGCCGGGTTTGCTTATGGTCCACTTTCAGCTTTTTTAGTAATCTTTATTAAAACAATCGTCAAATTACCAATGACTACGACAGCTGGTGTGGGGGAATTGTGCGATATTATTTATTCTGTTGCCTTTGTCGTTCCTGCGGCGATTATTTACAAAAGAAAGCACAATTTCAAAGGCGCATTAATTGGTTTAGGAGTAGCCACACTTATTCAGTTGGTGGTTTCTTCTTTTACTACCACTTATATCATGCTCGATTTGTACGTCATACTTTATCCAGGTTTAACTAGAGATATCATCTTAAGAATGTGTCAAGCCATCAACCCAGCGATTAAAAATCTAGGTATGGATTTCTTATTAATGGTCGTTTTACCATTTAACATGTTGAAAGACGCAATCGTATTGGTTGTTACTATCGTCTTATATAAACGTTTGCGTTTATTATTTAAGAAAATAGAGGCACAAAAAAACTAGGGATTTCTCACCTAGTTTTTTGATGTATTTTACTCTTCGAAAGAGATTGCACCAACTGGGCATACACCAACAGAATCCTCGTCTGCTTCGCCTGTAATGGGTTTGGCGGTACCGTCATCAGCAAATTCATAATCTTCTGGATAGGAACCAACGCAAGCGCCACACATGATGCATTCTTTAGCATCTATTTTTACTCTTTTTTTGGCCATGAGTAATGCCTCCTTGGATATATAAGATATTATAGTAATCTCACGTTATATTTTCAATCAAATAAAGCATTTTCTTATAAAGAAATTGAAAAAATTAGTCGTTAAGCGATTTTGATTTCAATTATACCCATTAAGACAAGATAAATATCTTATCTTTTTATACAAAATTATCTGCATTTCCAGTAGAATATACATGGTCAGGTTGTCCATGAACGAAACAAGATTAGAAAAATTCAAAAATTATCGCCGCTCGCTCAACGAAGTGAAGGTTAATACTCAGCAAGAAGAAGTCATTCAAGCCCGTAAACAAAGAACGGTCACCGAATCTTTTAACACGACTTCGACTTTGCCCTTGGATGAAGTCTTGGGAAAAATCGACGAGCAACAAGAACGCCTCGTTGGAAAAATAGTGACCAAAAGAAGCCTAGGCATTGTTGCTTTTATAGTGACAGGCATTTTATTGGTGGTGGGAATTGTCATTTTCGCCATTTATGCTTTTGGAGGAGGTAATTAAACATGAAAATCGCGGTAGCAATTGATGGCCCAGCAGCTGCTGGCAAATCAACCATCGCCAAGAAAGTTGCTTTAATGCGCAATTTTTCTTATATCGACACTGGGGCGATGTATCGTGCTTTTACGTGGTATTGCTTACAAAAAGGTGTTGATTGCCAAAATGAAGAGGCTTGCGTCGCTTTGATCCCCGAAGTTAATATCGAATTTAAACCTGGGTATGTCGTCTTATGTAATGGTGTTGATGTGAGTAAGCAGATTAGAGAAACAATTGTTTCTGGTAATGTTTCTTACATCGCCTCCTATAAAGACATCCGGTTAGCGCTTGTCGAACAACAAAGAAAAATGGCAGAAAAAGATTCAGTCATTATGGATGGTAGAGATATCGGCACTTATGTTCTACCTAAAGCAGAAGTCAAAATCTTTCAAGTGGCGTCAGTCGAAACACGCGCCCAACGTCGCTATTTAGAAAACCAAGAAAAAGGTATTCCTTGTACATACGAAGAAATATACGCCGATCTGCAAAAAAGAGATTATATCGATTCTCATCGCGATTTTGCACCATTAAAACGAGCGGAAGATGCGGTTTTACTAGACACCTCTAATCTCTCGATTGATGAAGTGGTTATCGAAGTTAACAAGATCATCGATCAAAAACTGGAGGAATTTAAATGCCAAAAGGAATAGTAGCCATCGTAGGCTCTCCTAACGTCGGAAAATCGACGATTTTTAATCGTCTTATCGGCGAAAGGCATGCTATTGTTGATGATGAACCAGGTATCACTCGCGATCGTTTGTACGGCCGTGTTGAATGGATGGGACATCAATTTTCACTAATTGACACGGGTGGAATTGAAATTGTTAACCGTCCTTTTCAAGAACAAATTCGCATGCAAGCAGAAATCGCTATTAATGAAGCGGACATCATTGTTTTTGTTGTAGATGGACGTCTTGGTGTTACAACTGATGACCATGTGGTCACCGGTATGCTAAGAAAAGTAAACAAACCGATCATTTTCGTGGTCAACAAGATTGACGAAGGAGCACATATCGCTAATGCTCATGAATTTTATGGGCTTGGCTTAGGTGAGCCTCTTATCGTCTCAGGTTCACATGGTATCGGGATAGGTGATTTATTAAGCGAAATTATCAAAAACTTACCCGAAGATAAAGATGAGTTAGAAGAAGAGCAAATTACTTTTTGCGTCGTTGGACGCCCAAATGTTGGCAAATCTTCCCTCACCAATGCAATTTTGAATCAAGATAGAGTTATTGTCAGCGACATTTCTGGCACGACTCGAGATTCGATTGACACCCCATTCAAAAGAAACGACCAATCCTATTTAGTCATCGATACAGCAGGTTTAAAAAAACGCGGGAAAATCTATGAATCGATTGATAAATATTCAGCAATTCGCGCTTTAAAATCAATTGAAAGAAGCGAAATTGTGTTATTAGTACTTGATGGTAAGCAAGGCATTACTGAGCAAGATAAACATGTGATCGAATATGCGACCGACTTGCATAAAGCTATTATCATTGTTGTCAATAAATGGGATATCGTTGAAAAAGAAACAAATACCATGGCTCAATTCATAAAGCGTATTCGCGACGAATACAAGTTTCTGGACTATGCGCCAGTCGTCTTCGTCTCAGCGCTTAAAAAACAAAGACTTGAAACTTTGTTTGATGCTTTAAACCTAGTACATCAAGCTTATTATACCCGTATCAAAACTAGCCTTCTTAATGAGGTTATGCAAGATGCGCAAGTGATGAATCAAACTCCACACTTCAATGGTGGGAGATTGAAAATTCTCTATGCTTCACAAGTTAGCACAGCACCGCCGACCGTTATCTTATTTGTCAACGATCCGCAGTACATGCATTTTTCTTATCAACGGTATATAGAAAATCGTTTAAGGGAAACATTTAACTTTGAAGGGACACCAATTCGCTTTATTTTGAAAAAACGTACTTCTGGTCCGAAAGAATAAAAAATAAAAGTGCATTACAATTGCCTGATGGTTGCAAAGTGCTTAAAGCGTATTAATTGCTAAAAAAATGATTTTTTAGTAGACTATACCCGTGAAAGGAAGATACATAAATGAATAAGTTCAACAGGAAAGATTTAGTTCAACTTGTTGCAGATGGCGGTCATTTTTCTAAGAAAGATGCAAGAACCGCTATTGACTTAGTTTTCGCCGAAATCGAAAAAGCCCTATCCGAAGGAAAAGAAGTTAATATTACCAATTTCGGTGTTTTCACACCCAAAACTCGTCAATCTCGTGATGGTACGCACCCAAAGAAACACACACGTATCAAAATCGCCGAGACACGGTCAATTGGCTTCAGACTTTCAAAGAAAATTAAGAACAAAATCAACAAATAAGTTGACGGCCTAATCAGCCATCCAATCATTAAAAGAATTAAAAATTCCAAATATCCCATATCGTTTTAATGCGGTTTGGGATTTTTATTTGTCATTTTCTCTTGATACAGACAAGATATATAAATAACATTAGAGAAGAATTGACGTTTTCGCTTACAAAGCGAGTAGAATAAAAGTATGGATCCTAATATCATCGTTTTCCAACAACTCGCTACACTTTTTGAAGAGTATGGTTTTAATTTGTATTTAGTTGGAGGAACAGTGCGCGATTATTTACTCGGACTGCCCCTGACTGACTTAGACGCTGTTAGCGATGCAACTCCTGAACAAATATTAAAATTTCTCAAAGCTGACGATACCTTCAAACGTTTCGGTTCTTTGAAATATAAAACTGCTGATGGAGTGAAATTTGATATTACTACTTTAAGAATTGAAGCGGAGTATCGCGATAATCGTCACCCAAGCCAAGTTATCTTTGTTAAAGATATAGTAAAAGACTATGTAAGAAGAGATTTTACAATTAATGCCCTTTACATGGATAAGAACTTAAAAGTGTATGACTATTGTCATGGACAAGAAGATTTAAATAAACGTGTATTAAGGATGATTGGTGAACCGGAGCAAAGAATCAAAGAAGACCCACTTCGCATTTTGCGCGCTATTAGATTTACTTTGGCGTTCAACTTAATAATTGATGCAAAATTAGAAAAAGCAATGCAAAACAATATTCACTTATTAAACAAAATTACCGATGCAAAAATTAGAAGTGAATTAGCCAAAATTGATGAACAAAAAGTCGATCAGACACAAAAAGAGAAACTTTTTGCACAATTTGCTATAGCCAATTTAGTAGGTGTGATAAAGTAATAGAACAAATGATTACCGAAGCAATTGATTTCCGTTTTCTCTTGCTGGAGAATTATAAAAAATTGCAAATCACTGAAAACCAATTAGTGATCGTTTTGATGGTTGACCATTTATTGTCTCAGGGCAACCCATTCATAACTGCAGATTTACTTTCGTTAAAAATGTCACTTGACGTGAAAGACATCGATACTTTAATCGCCGATTTACTAACAAAAGGCCTGCTAGAATATACGACTTTAAACGGAAAAACAGTGACCACCTTGAATCCATTAAAAGAAAAACTTTATAGCGAATTTCAAATTAGCATTTCAAAAGAAAATGCCGTAAAAAATAATCAAAAAATTAAAACTGAACTAAACAACATTTTTGAAACATTTCAAAAGGAATTGGGCAGAAGTCTTTCGCCACTTGAGGTATCACGCATTCGTGAATGGGTCAGTCTTGGTTATTCAGACGAAACGATTATAAATGCCTTAAAAGAAGCGCTAAGCCAAGGAAAAAGATCTTTGCGTTCAGTCGATAAAATTTTGCTTTCTTGGGCTAAACGCGAAGAACTAGAAACCGAAGGAAAAACAGCAATTAAAGATGATTGGTCCACAAACTTAGAAGAAATTATTCGCATCGCCAAAACACCTTGGCTGGACGATGATGACGACCGCTAAAATAGAACGCATATTCGCATATCTGGATGAACTTTTTCCAAATGCGGGATGTGAACTTGTTTATCATAAACCACACGAACTTGTCATCGCGGTAATGTTATCAGCGCAAACTACCGATAAAGCCGTCAACGCCGTAACAGCCGTGCTTTTTTCTCGTTTTCCAAGTCTAGATGATTTACACAATGCTTCTTTACAACAAGTCGAAGAGTGTATCCAAACATTGGGTTTATATAAGAACAAAGCCAAATATTTAAAAGCCATTGTTGAAGGTTTGGTAATTCACTTTAAATATCAAGTCCCAAGTGATAAAAAGTTACTACAAACTTTGCCAGGAGTTGGTAATAAAACGGCCGGTGTTATTAGAGCTGAGTTATTCAAAATTGCTGATTTACCAGTTGATACGCATGTTTCAAGAATTGCAAAAAGACTATCTTTGGCCAAACAAAAAGACGACCCTTTAACGATCGAAATAAAACTTAAAAAATTACTGCCAGAAGCAAGATGGATCAAAGCCCATCATCAACTCATTCACTTCGGTCGTTACTTTTGTACAGCTAGAAGTCCCCGTTGTTTTGAGTGCAAAATAAGCGATACGTGTAATTATAAAAACAAAAAATTAGCGGAAATATAATTCATCAACTGCTTCGATATAGTGTAAGCGTGGATTAAAACTCTGGCGAATCAATACGCCTTTCTCTTTAAACACTTGATAAGGAATTGATTTTCTTCCGCCTTTTTCATAACATTCAATAACAAAGGAAGCATCGAGTATATAAATTTCATTTTTTAATTGGAAACAAATGATAAAAAAAGCAATGCCACCTTGTTTAATAACACTGTGCAAATGTTCGATTTGGTGACGGCTTATATTGCTTAGAGGAAAAGCGGAATTTGATTTGGTGTTTTTAGCTTCAAAATCTAAATAGCGAGAGCGATATACTCCGTTATAGTCAGTGGTAGATTGCTTTTCAAAGTAAGCATCAGTAATGCGCGCTCCACGAGAATAATCAACTTTGACAATATTGACGGGAGTAGGGCGTTTAGTAATTAAAGCCACACCAGTTTCTTTATAGTATTCGTTAGATGAATTTATGTCTTCTTCTAAGGACATCCCGCGATTCGCCGCACTTAAAAGGTGTCGACGATTGTTGGCTGATGTCTCTTCAACGTGTTCTTTTGCTTGATATTTTTTTCCGTTTGGATATCTCATTATGCTAAGTACTTTTTAATCGCTCCCTCAAATTCATCATAAGTGACATTTTCTCCGATGGCGAGTTTTTTAATTACCATGTCAACTGGAGCGGGGAAGTGGTTAAACTTTTTCAATACTTTTTTGTATTCATCAATGAGGATAGAACTTTTGCGCATTGTCGCGTCATAAAGCCATGCTAAGTTTTCTGCATCAACTGCCGGATCATGAGCGACACCGACTTCTTTAACGCCAAAAGCATCACAGTATTTTATTAGCGATAGTGGATTGCCCTTATCATCACGCATAAATTCGCTGATGAAAGAGTTGAAATCGATGAAGTTTTGTTGAATAACTTGGACGATTTCTTTTGGATAATCAAAACTGTAAGAAATTGATGAAGAAAGAATCTTCATATCATGACTTCCAAAAGTAATAAACGACGATTTTTTAAATGATAATCCACAGTATTTTTTGAGTTCTTGCATCGCAGTAAAAAATGTGACGCCCTTTTCTTTAAGCAACTCATCGGTAATACCGGTTAATTCAACGACAATCTTTCCGACGCGATTGTGAGCTTTGACGTAAATCTTTAATGGCTTTTTGGTTTTCTTAATATAACCGCGACTATCGATGGTGGCTTGGAAAGCCCCTAAAGCAATCATTTCGTGGGAGAATTGTGTCCCTTCAAAATCAAGGAACACTAATGATTTGTGCCCCTTTAATAATCTTTCAAATTTCTTCATAAAATCTGCATTAGTATATCACTTTTTTGCCTTTTTTCAAATGAAAAAAGATTGAATTGTTGCCGTTTGTCTTATATTATATAAGAAAGTGAGTTTATGGCGTTGAAGCTTTTTCTTAATTCGAAGACTATTCTTGAACATACTTTCCCTCTCATCGACACCAACGCATATAATGCCGAAGAGGTCGATCGTTTTCTCGATATGGTCATTCAAGATTATAAAATGGCTGAAGCCAATGCCCTAATTTCACTTGAAGAATATAACTCATTAAAAGACAAGGTCAAAACCTTGGAGATGGAAAAGCGCCAATTAGAAGTCGAATGTGAAAAATATAAGGCTCGCTTTACTAATATCAAGTCTAGCGATAATGTCACCACTGACAATATCGAATTGGTCAAAAGAATTAATGCTCTAGAAAAGTTTCTTTGGAGCAATGGATTCAACCCAAACACCATCAAGTAACATCCGGTCCGGACAATCGCTGCAATAGTAGAGGAAAGTCCATGCTCGCACGAGCTGTGATGCTCGTAGTGATTGCGCTAGCGGAAAAAATAACGCTAGGTATGCAGGAGTGCATAACGGCGGGAAGAAACCTAAGGGCAACTATGGTCTATTCCCTGAAAGTGCCACAGTGACGTAGTTTATTAGAAATAATAAAGTGGAACGCGGTAAACCCCACAAGCGAGAAACCCAAATTTGGTAGGGGAAATAAGGAAAGAGAAACGAATCAATCCTTATAGGCATAGCCTAGATAAATGATTGTCATAACAGAACATGGCTTACAGGACCGGAACTCATTAAAGGAGAAAATAAATAATGAATTTACCAACAAAAATCACTTGTGTGCGTATCATCTCCATCGTTCTCATGATTTCTGCCCTTTTTATTTTATATTGCATACCCAATTGGCAAACAATTGAATTAGGTGGTACAGGTATCAACTTAGTTTTCTTTGTTATTTTTATTTTCTTTGTTCTAGCATGCTTCACCGATTATCTTGATGGTCACATCGCTAGGAAAAGTCATCAAGTGACAGACCTAGGCAAATTTCTTGATCCGGTTGCGGATAAAGTGTTAATTAACGCCTTAGTAATTTATTTAATTTCTCCAAGCATCTTTGCTCCATATATTCCTAACGCCGATACAGTCATTAGCTTCAATATGTGGTGCGCTATGCTCTTAGTCGTTCGTGATATTGTTATCGATGCTTTGCGTTTTGTTGGTGCGAGAAAAAATGTAGTCATTGCCGCGAACAACTTTGGTAAGCTAAAAACCGTTCTAGAAATGATTGCTATAGGCGCAGTTTTATTAAATGGTTTTCCATTTAGATATTTCGATGTTAATTGGCCAAAAGGTCTCCATGTGGTTGATATATTAGTTTATTTAGCCACGATTGCTTCCGTTGGTTCAGGTATTATTTATCTAGTCCAAAATAAGCACGTATTTGTGGAAGAAAAGAAGTAATGGTCCCGGTAATAGAAATCCAAGAACTTTTCGTAGCAAAGCAACTAACCCTTGGGTCAGTTGAGTCTTATACTGGCGGCTTATTTGCTAAGGAAATTACTGCTGTTCCTGGCGCATCAAAATATTATAAAGGTGGATTAATTACTTATTTCACTGAAGAAAAACATCGGCTTCTTAACATCTCTAACGCGATAATTAATCAGTTTGGTGTTGTTTCTAAAGAAGTAGCGGAACTTATGGCCAAAAGTGGCCAACAATTATTAGCGGTCGATTACTGCGTGGCGTTTACTGGAAATGCTGGTCCAGACACCATGGACAATAAACCAGTTGGCGAAGTATTTATTGCTATTGCTTCAAAAAACCAAACAAAAGTATTTAACTATCATCTTAATGGTGATAGACAAGATATCCAAAATCAAAGTATCGCTCTCGCTTTAGAAGAGCTAAAAAAATTGTTATAAAAAATATGTGGACTAAATATCATTTGACCACCTATTAAATTAGTGTAAGGAGACTTTTTATGGCAAAAGAAAAAGAAAACATTTCAGCCGATACGCTCGATGAAACACTGAAACAGATTCAAAAGCTATTTGGTAAAGGGGCCGTCATGCGCTTGGGCGAAAGAGAAGCCGTTGATGTGGACGCTATTCCATCTGGCTCTTTGCTCATTGACGAAGCATTAGGTGTTGGCGGTTATCCAAAGGGTAGAATTATTGAAATTTTTGGCCCCGAAAGCAGTGGCAAAACCACACTTGCTTTACATGCTATCGCTGAATGCCAGAAAAATGGTGGTCGTGCAGCCTTTGTTGATGCTGAACACGCGATTGATCCAGTTTATGCCAAAAATCTCGGTGTTGATATTAATGAACTCATTCTTTCTCAACCAGATAGCGGCGAACAAGCTCTTGAAATCGTCGAAATGTTAGCCAGTTCTGGCGCGGTTAGTTTAATCGTTGTCGATAGTGTCGCTGCTTTAGTTCCGCAAGCGGAATTAGATGGCGAAATGAGCGATAGCTCGGTTGGTTTACAAGCACGCTTGATGAGTAAAGCAATGCGGAAAATCGCTGGTGTGCTTAATAAGAAAGAATGTGCCGTTATTTTTATTAACCAATTAAGAGAAAAAGTCGGTGTTATGTACGGCAATCCAGAAACTACTTCTGGTGGTCGTGCTTTAAAATTTTATGCAACTATTCGTGTAGACATTAGAAGAACAGAAGCCATAAAAAATGGCAACGAAATGGTTGGTAACGTCTGCAAAGTCAAGATTGTGAAAAACAAGGTTTCTCCCCCTTTTAGACAATGTGAAATTGATATCATTTACGGTCAAGGCATTTCTAAAGAAGGTGAAATTCTCGACCGAGCAGTTGAACTGGGATTCGTTAAAAAAAGCGGCTCGTGGTTTGAATATAACGGCAACAAGATTGCCCAAGGCCGTGATGCTGCCAAAACTTATATTAAAGACAATGCCGACATCGCCCAAGAATTATTGGCAAAAATAAAAAATGGGATAGTTAAATAAAATTTAATTCATATTTCTCATCAAAGCCTTCGAAAATAGTGGTATATTCATTTATATGAAACTCATTCGAAGGCTTTTTAATCGCTTCATTTTGGTCGCATTCGCCACCTTGGTTCAAGTAGGGGCATTTGTCTTCTTGTATTATTACGCGCAAAACTACCTTTGGGCGATTCAATTAGTCGCCTCAACTTTTGCTGTTATTTTATTTTGCGTTGTCGTATCAAAAAAGGAACCGCCTGAATTCAAAATTCCATGGATTACTGTCCTTTTGTTTTTGCCTGGATTTGGCATTATCATCTTTGTTCTTTTTTATCCGCGCCGTGTTAGAAAAAAAGAAAAAGAAAGAATTATTTTTGCCCACAATCAATGTATTGCATATGCAAAAATCAGCGACATAGAAGCAATTAAGTTTAAAAATTACACAATGGATTATTCACCGGTCTTTGATTATTTAAGAGGTGTATCTTCGCTTAATGGTTCTTTAGGAAATGACGTTAAATATTATTCCAGCGGTCAAGATTTCTTTAAGGATTTTATTGAAAACCTAAAAGAAGCCGAGAAGTTTATTTTTCTTGAATTTTTTATCCTTGCCGAAGGCCAATTATGGAATAAAATTTTACCAGTTTTAAAAGAAAAAGCAGCGGTTGGAGTTGAAGTGCGCATCATCACTGATGATTTTGGTTCTAACGCAACTTTTTCCAAAGAAGCCGAGATAGAATTAAAACACGCAGGCATTAAAATTTTCCGTTTCAACCCATTTAAACCAATCGTTTCTGGCATTTACAATAACCGCGATCACCGCAAGATTGCCATTATTGACCATAAATATGCTTTTACTGGCGGGATAAATATCTCTGACGAATACGCTAATGTGGTTAATCGTTTTGGTTATTGGAAGGACACGATGATTAGAATCCAAGGCAAAGCCATCACAAACTTAATCATTCTTTTCTTAGAAACATATGACTCATTTGCCAATACGAAATCAGATTATAAACGGTATTGTTCTAAGAGTTATGAAAACATGGGTGGGGATGGTTTTGTTTTCCCTTTTGGCGATGGTCCACAACCATATTATCAAGAGTATGTCTCGGAAACTGTATATATCTCAATGCTTAATTCTGCCAAACACGCGGTTTATATTTCTACTCCATACTTAGTGCCAACTTTTAACTTGTTAAGCGCAGTTAGAAATGCGGCCTTAAGAGGTGTGGAAGTAAATTTGATTGTCCCTGGCGTCCCTGATAAAAGAATTGTTTATAATGTTGGCAAAAGCAACTTTAAATATCTCATTGCTGCGGGAGTCAATATTTATATTTATAAACCAGGATTTAACCACATGAAAACCGTTTTAGTAGACAATTGCTTAGCCTATGTCGGTACGGCAAACTTTGATTATCGCAGCTTAGTCCATCACTTTGAAAACGGAGTTCTTTTGTATAAATGCTCATGTATTCAAGATATAAAAATAGACTTTACGCATATGATTTCTGAGAGTCTCAAAGTCGATCATAACACATATAGAATTTCGCCATTTTCGAAGTTGGTAGCGATGATTTTAAGCGCTTTTTCGACGATGCTATAAGCAATTATGTTGCTTTTGCCTCAAAGTTAATGACAGCAAAGTCTAATTGTCATATAATAATCACGTACCAAAAGGTACTTACCTATATATTCTCACTACAGAACTTTATTTTCAGATTTACCTGTTGATTATATAACAAATGCATATTTTCTCTTAAGGACATACTTTAGGCAAAAGCATTTTAGGTAAAAAGTATCTATTTTTAGATTAACTATGTTACAAATCGATTGAAAGGAAAGCAACTATGTTAAGTTTAACAAACGTTCTTCTTGCTATTGATTTGCCGTTTGTCATTGGAATTGGTGTAGGCGCACTAGTATTAGGCGCCGTCTTGATGCTTGTTATTTTGATAGCAAAAGGACACCTCGTAAAAAATAAAGCGAAAAAAATAATTAGAGATGCCGAAATAAAGGCCGACCATATTATTAAAAATGCGCAGATAGATGGCAAACAAGCAGTCAACGAACTCAAGCAAGAAGCCAACAAAGAAATCCGTGAAAGAAAATTAGAATTACAAACTTTTGAAAAATCCATCCAACAAAGAGAACAGAGCCTCAATAAACGTGATGGCATCCTTCTTACAAAAGAAACCGCGATTGATGAAAAAAACGAAACACTCTCTCGTCGTTTGAAGGAACTAGAACGTAAAGAATCTCTTTTACAAGAAAAAATCGATAGCATCATTATCGAACTTGAAAAGGTGGCACAAATGTCCACCCAACAAGCTAGAGAAGAACTATTCGCTCGTGTTGAATCTAAGGTGAGCCGCGAAATTGCTGCCTTTACTAAAGCCAAAGAAGAAGAGGCTCGCGACGAAGTCGATGAAAAAGCCAAGGAATTGCTCGGCTTTGCACTTACTCGCTATTCACAAGATGTCACTATCGAGAAAACCGTTTCAGTCGTCACTTTACCTAATGACGAAATGAAGGGTCGTATTATCGGTCGTGAAGGTCGTAATATTCGCTCACTTGAGCAATTATTGGGCGTTGATTTAATTATCGACGATACCCCAGAAGTTATTACTGTTTCATGTTTTAATCCAATCAGAAGAGAAATCGCTAGATTATCACTAGAAGTGTTAATTAAAGACGGCCGCATCCAACCAGGCCGCATCGAAGAGATTGTCGAAAAAACAAAAAAAGAAGTCGAAGAAGGTATTGTCAAGACTGGTCAAGAAGTGGCCTTTAAACTTGGCTTACCAAGAATCAACAAAGAGTTATTAACTTTTGTTGGTCGTTTAAAATATCGTACTTCCTATGGTCAAAATGCTTTAGACCATTCAATGGAAGTTGCTCATTTAGCAGGTGTTATGGCGGCAGAACTTGGTTTAGATCAAAACCTTGCCAAGCGCGCAGGCTTATTACACGATATCGGCAAAGCAGCTGACTTTGAAATGGATGGTAGCCACGTTGAAATCGGTAGTCGTTTAGCCAAAAAATATGGTGAAGGCGAAGTGGTTATTAATGCCATTGAATCACACCATGGTGACGTACCAGTAAAATTCGTTATTGCAAATTTAGTTAATGCTGCTGATACTTTGTCTGCTGCTAGACCAGGCGCAAGAAGTGAAATTTTAGAAAACTATATTAAACGTATTGAACAACTAGAAGAAATATGTAAATCATATGATAGTGTTTATCAATCATACGCGATGCAATCTGGCCGTGAATTAAGAGTCATGGTTATCCCAGATAAAATCGACGATATTGGCGCTTATAAACTCGCCAAAGAAATTAAAGATCGCATTGAAAATGAAATGACTTATCCTGGCCAAATTAAGGTCTCGATCATTCGTGAATATCGTGCCATTGAAACCGCGAAATAGTAGCCCTATTTCATAGAAAGAACACCATTTGAAAATTTTATTTATCGGAGATGTCGTCGGTCGAATTGGTCGACGGATGTTAAAAGAAAAAATTCCCTATTACGCAGAGAAGTATGCGATTGATTTCATTATCGCTAATGGCGAAAACGTGACGCATGGTAAGGGGCTCATTAAGAGTCATTATTTCGAGCTTTTAGAAGCAGGAGTAGATGCGATTACTTTAGGTAACCATTATTGTAGCAAAAGTGAAATTACTCGTTATATTGACCAAGCTGACCGTCTAGTTAGACCACTAAATATTATTAAGCCCTTCCCTGGCGAAGGTAGTGTGGTGTTTGAACTAGATAAAATTTCCATTCGCGTCACTAATTTGCTTGGTACTGCATTTATGGAAGAAGAAGTCAACTCGCCTTATTATTCACTCATTACTTTGCTTGACGAAGCCGAACCAACTAATATTCATATTGTCGATTTCCACGCTGAAGCGACGGGAGAAAAACTATCATTAGCTTATGCTCTTGATGGAAAAGTTTCCGCGGTCTTGGGAACGCATACACATGTACAAACTAACGATGCGAAAATCTTACCAAACGGTACCGCTTTTATTAGCGATGTCGGTATGACCGGCTTTGCCGATGGTATATTAGGTTCAGATCCTGACACTGTTGTTAATCGCATTGTGTATGGAAAAAAGAGCACATTTGTTACTCCAGAACAAGGACGCGGATTATTTTCCGCAGTCGTCCTAGATATCGATGATGCAACTGGTTGTACAAAGCAAATCTTCCCAATTTATTTTCAAGAAGAAAACTAACATGAAAAAAAGAATAATTGCCTCTCCTGATATGCGTAAGGCTGCTTCTCGTCGTCAAGAAGCAACCATCTTTAAGCCTGCTTCATTTGATAAAAAAGAAGCGCTCGAAGAGCTTGTAAAAGGAGAAAAATACTATATCCATACATATGGTTGCCAAGCCAATGTGCGCGACGAAGAAACTATGCGTGGCTTATTAGATGATATCGGTTATATTTCAACCGATAATCCAAAAGAAGCCACTTTAATCATATTAAATACGTGCGCTGTTAGAGAAAACGCTGAAGACAAAGTCTTCGGTGAAATTGGTAATTTGAAAGCCTTAAAAAGACAAAATAAAAACCTTGTGTTAGCGATATGTGGATGCGTGGTTGAACAGCCCGAAATATTAAATCGCATGATGGATATTTTTAGGGAAGTTAATTTGTATTTCGGCACACACGAAATTCCGCAGTTGTATGAACTAGTTTATGAAGCAAGAACGTCTGGAGAAATTGTGGTTGCAGTGGAAAGCAAACAAGGCGAAGTAGTGGAAATTAAACCCGCTAGCCGCAGCAACCAATATAAAGCTTTTGTCAATGTCATTTATGGTTGCGATAAGTTTTGTACTTACTGCATCGTTCCATATACACGCGGCAAAGAAAGAAGCCGTCTTTTTGAAGATGTGCTTAACGAATGCCGTCAACTAGTAACCCAAGGCTACCAAGAAATCACCCTCCTAGGACAAAACGTTAATGCTTATGGTAAAGATTTAGCAGAAGGAAAAGACTTCGCTGATTTACTCGAAGAAGTTGCCGAACTTGGTATACCTAGACTTAGATTTACTACCTCGCATCCTTGGGATTTTTCTAGCAAAATGATTGAAGTTATCGCTAAATACCCAAATATCATGAAGTTTATCCATCTTCCTGTACAATCAGGCAATAATCGAGTCTTAAAAGCGATGGGTAGAAGATATACTAGAGAACAATATTTATCACTGGTTAAAGAGATGAGAGAAAAGATTCCGGGCTTAGCTCTTTCCACTGATATAATTGTTGGTTTTCCTAATGAAAGTGACGACGAATTTGAAGACACTTTAACTTTGGTTGACGAAGTGAAGTTTGAAGCTGCATTTACCTTTATTTATTCCCCGCGCAAGGGCACGCCCGCGGCAAAGTTGGAAGATCTTATTAATAAAGAAACAAAATCAACTCGTTTTCAAGCATTAGTTAAACGTTTGGAAAAGCACATCGAAGCACATAGTGATGCAATGGTGGGGCAAGTGTTTGATGTTCTTGTTGATGGTGTTAGTAAAAACAATCCAGAAATGTATTCAGGTTATACCGATGAAAATAAACTAGTACACTTTAAAGGTGATGACGGCTTGATTGGAAAAATCGTTAAAGTCAAAGTGTATGAATCACATACTTACTCAATGATGGGGCAATTAATCAATGGATAAAGTTCTTGAGAAAGTTAAACAATTAAAAGTCGCAATCGATAATGCTCCTGAAATGCAGGAATATTTGAAAAACAAAATCTTTTTAGAAACTAACGCTGAAATCATTGAATTAAAGCACAATATTGCTAACTTAAAAGCTTCGGGAAAACTTGTTGAAGCTGCGAATTTAGAAGAGCTTTATCATGCGCACCCCATCATCAATAATTATGAAGCCTCAAAAGAAGCCCTGTTCCATTTACTGAAAACGATAGAATCGCTTATTAAATAGCGATTTTTTAATATTAAATTCATAGTACTGCTTACTGGAAAAATTGTTCTCGTGTGCTATTATGGGAACATGCTTTTAGTAATTATTGGTCCAACTGGCTCTGGCAAAACATCATTAGCAATTGAACTTGCTAATCAATTTAACGCACCAATTATTAATGCCGACGCTTTCCAAATTTATGACGAAATGAATAT
>CAZSEU010000008.1:10330-16465 GCA_964606005.1 uncultured Staphylococcaceae bacterium | reverse complement strand
AACACCCGAGTAGACAAGATGTTTGCAAATGGCCTTGTTGACGAAGTTAAATATTTGTTAAAAAAATATCAATTCTCATTGACCGCAAGGGCGGCTATCGGTTATAAAGAAGTAATCGATTTTTTAGCCGGCGATTGCGACTATGAGCAATGCGTCGAACTAATCAAACGTCGAACAAGGAACTATGCCAAACGACAGGTGACTTTTTTTAAACACCAATTACCTTGTTTGACCTTTAATTCTCGGGAACAGCTATTGGAAGAGGTGCTCAAAAATGACAGATGAAATCTTTGCGCGCTCAATTTGTTTATTGGGAAAAGACAATTTTGACTATATTCAAGAGCAAGTTATTGCTGTTTTCGGTTTGGGAGGTGTTGGTGGAACAGCTTTAGAAGCACTTGCTCGCACCGGTTTCAAAAACTTTATTATCGTTGATTACGACAAAGTCGATCCTTCAAACTTAAATCGTCAAATATTATATACATATAAAGATATTGGCCGCCTGAAAGTTGATGTAGCTCAAGAAAGACTATTATCAATAAATCCAGATGTCAAAGTGAAAAAACTTTGTCAAAAATCACAGGATTTCATCTTTGATGAACGTGTAGATTTTGTCGTGGATGCAATTGATGATGTCGATGGCAAAATTGCCTTGCTTATTAAAGCAAAAGAAAACAATGTGGAAAGCATCATGTCCTTAGGTATGGCTAATCGTTTCGATCCCAATTCTGTCCATCTCGCAACTTTAAACCAAACTCACACAGATCCATTGGCTAAAAAAATACGCTATATGGTGAAACAAAATAATATGAACCCGAAAGAAATAGCAGTAGTCATCTCAGATGAATTGCCACAGAAAAACGAGGGCAAACTCTACTCCTCGATGATGGTTCCTTCATCCTCAGGTTTGACAATTGCTAGCTATATAGTTGAGAGAATTATAGAAAGAAGGTAGAAAACATTATGAACAACATTTTCGAAATTGCAAAACGTATCAACATCGATGAAAAATTCGTCATTCCATTTGGCAACGACAAAGCCAAAATCTCACTCGATATCTTCGAGACACTAAAAGCTCGTCCTAATGGCAAACTTGTTTTAGTGACGGCAATTACTCCTACCAAAGCAGGCGAAGGTAAAACAACCACTTCCATCGGCTTGCACGATGGCTTGAATTATATCGGTGTGCCTTCATTAGTTGCTCTCAGAGAACCTTCATTAGGACCTGTTTTTGGTATTAAAGGAGGGGCAACTGGCGGTGGTAGAGCACTAGTCGTCCCAACAGAAGATATCAACCTACATTTTACTGGTGACATGCATGCATTAACAAGTTCTATTAATCTTATTGCTGCTTGCATTGACAACTCAATTTTCCAAGATAATCCTTTGAATATTGATCCTAAAAGAGTTTTATGGAAAAGAGCCTTAGACATGAATGATCGTGCTCTTAGAAAAGTTACTATTTCTCAAGGTGAAACTAAATGCGAGCCTCGTCAAGAAGAGTTTGTCATTACTGTCGCTTCAGAACTCATGGCTATTCTTTGTTTAGCCAATGATATGGAAGACTTTATGAATCGCATCAACAATATTATGGTCGCCTACACTTTTGATGGAAAACCAGTGTTTTTGAAAGAGTTACGCATTTCACACGCGGTTATGAAGTTAATGATTGTTGCATTAAATCCAAACTTAGTACAAACTCTCGAAGGCAATCCAGCTATTATTCATGGTGGTCCGTTTGCCAACATTGCTCATGGTTGTAACTCGATTATCGCTACTAAGCTGGCCCTTAAACTTGCACCTGTCGTGGTAACCGAAGCTGGCTTCGGAGCAGACCTTGGTGCTGAGAAGTTTTTTGATATTAAATGTCGTGTGGCTGGATTAAAACCAGACGCAGCAGTTGTTGTGGCCACTATTAGAGCGCTTAAGATGCACGGCGGTCAACCATTTGAAGATTTGGCCAATGAAAACGTTGAAGCGCTAAAAAACGGCATAGGCAATTTGCAAAAACATTTAGAAAACGTGGGTAAATTCGGAATTCCTGCCATCGTCGCGATTAATCATTTTGCCTCTGATACAGAAGCAGAAACTGCAATTTTATCAAAATGGTGTGAAGATAATGGGTACGAGTATGCATATTGTACTACTTTCATGGATGGTGCCAAAGGCGCAGCCGAATTAGCTAAGGGCGTGATGAAAATTCTTGAAACTAAGGAATCTCACTTCGAACCTTTATATGATGTTGAACTACCAATCAAAGATAAGGTCAACATTATTTGTAAAGAAATCTATGGCGCGAAAGATGTGACTTATACTCCAGAAGCAGAAAAACAAATTGAAGATTATACCAAACTTGGTTTTGGCAAAACTCCAATTTGTATTGCTAAAACTCCACAATCGCTCTCAGACAATCCTAAAGTCTTGGGTGTCCCTAAAGACTTTGTGGTTACTATTCGTGAAGTACGTCTTTCTGCTGGCGCAAATTTCATCGTTCCTTTAACGGGAGCCATTATGACTATGCCTGGTTTACCAAGAGTGCCTGCGGCAGTTAAAATGGAAGATGTGCCATATACTCAAAAGCTTGATCACTAATCCTTAGAACAAACTTAAACAATCCCCCTATTTACTTAATAGAGGGATTTTTTTATGCCACTTTTAGAATTGATAAATATAAGTAAATCATTTGATATAAATAATAAGATAAGAAAAGAGGCTTTAAGAAAGATTACGCTTTGTTTCCCGAACACTGGTTTGATAAGCATTGTAGGTCCTTCTGGGTGTGGTAAATCGACCATGTTGAACTTGATTGGAAAGATTGACAATCCAAGCGAAGGAAAACTAATTTTCAATCACAAGAATATTGCCAAACTATCAAAAATAGAAGAGTCTGAATATCGCCGTCTAACTGTTGGCTATGTTTTCCAACACTATCATCTTTTGGAAAAGCATAGTGCCTTATACAACGTAATTCTACCTCTCCTACTGAACGGATGGTCTTTTCATAAAGCGAAGAAAAAAGCAAAATCAATTGCAGCTTCATTTAATGTAAGTGAAAACTTACTAACTAAACAATGCTCATTATTGTCTGGAGGTGAAAAGCAGCGCATCGCAATTTTAAGGGCTGTAATTAATTCACCGAAAATTATCATAGCAGATGAGCCTACTGGGGCACTGGATTACGATAACTCTTTATTAATCATGGATGCATTAATGAAGGTTAGCGATAAATGTCTAGTAATCATTGTAACGCATAATATTGACCTTGCTTATAGGTATAGTAATCGGGTAATACACATGAGTGATGGAAGAGTAATTAAGGATGATTGCACTGCTGAAAATTGCAGTGATAAAAGACAAATTAAAACAAAAAAATCCACGCGTCATCCAAATTGGTATTTTCCTTTGCTTATTAAAAATTTATGCAAAAGAATAAAAAGAAACGTCTTTTCATTACTTTCATTAACCATCTGTATTTTTGCAAGTATGATGGTGTTTGGATTCGTAAATGGTGCCGATGTTTCAATTGATAATTATGCAAAAAAGCAATTTGATTATGGTGTATTAAAAATAAATAAAGAAATACAATTAATAAACAATAATTCACCTATAATATTAATTAATAATTATCGATTAAATAATAAAGAAATAAATCAAATTACAAACCAATTTAATTATTGTCATATAGGATTAAACTACGAGGCATTAATAGGTAACGTCCCTATAGTAAAGATGAATGATGAAATATTAGATGGCTTATCTTTTTTGCCTATTTATTCATATTTATTTCCAGCAATTAATAATGATTTATTATTGCACGGTCGAATTCCAAAATTTGATAATTTAAATCAAATAATAATTAATAATAAAGCATATATTTATTTAAGTAATTTATTTGGCGCTGAGCCTCTTGGTTCCTTCCTTTATGTTGAGAGTAATCGTTCATTTACGTTTTACACCGAAGATCCAAATACGCCATACGTGACCGACATTTTTGTTTTTGGACGTTTTATGGAAATTGTGGGGGTCGTGGATGAGATTGATATTTTTAACACTCCTAAGATTTATTACTCATATTTGGCTATAGATCGTTACATGGAAGAAACTATAGTCAACAATTTATCTACGATTAGAGGAGAAATCTCATGGAAAGAACGAGTCGCTTTAGCCGCAGATAACGAAGATGTCTCTGGATACTCACACTTAATGTTTCTTAATAACGCAATAGAGGTTAATAAAGTTAGAGAGTTGGTTAACAGCAGCAATGAGAATTTTACCATTTCTAGTTCTGCTTTAGAAGTGGAGGATACCCTGGTCACATTGGTTAATGCAGCTAGTGTTGGGATGGAAGTTTTTTTGGCTATTGCCTTGATTGGTACAGCACTCATCATCGGTTTAATTGCTTTTGCCTCTTATAGTGAAGACATTAAGGAGTTAGCCATATTGCTTTGCCTAGGTGCTAGAAGGGATGACATTGTCTCTGTTTACCTTTTTGAAAACATAATTGTTGGACTGGTAGGACTAGCATTGTCTTTTGTTTTAGCCACTTTGCTTCAAAATCCAATTAATCACCTAATATTTAGTTTGACATCACTGACTAATCTAATCGATATACCTTTTCAGCAGTTAAGAGGGCGCCCTTTCTTATTTCCTTTATTAATAGTCGTATCCACTATGCTGATATGTATATTATCGACGTGCCTGCCACTCATTTTTTCCAAGAAAATTTCTTTATCGGAGGAGCTGCGTTCAAATGATTAGACTCACAAATGTATCCAAACGCTATGGCGATAGATTGGTGTTGAATAATATCACCCTGCAATTTCCTTCTAGTGGGCTATGCGTCATATACGGACCTTCCGGATCTGGCAAGACCACTTTGCTAAACTGCATTGCAGGATTAACTAGTTTTCAAGGAACAATCGAAGTCAATCGTCTTAGCCTTTCTTCGTTAAACGATGAGATGCTTAGCAAATGGCGTTTGTCTTCTGTTGGTTTCATCTTTCAAGATTTCAAACTGTTCGAAACCGAAACAGTTTTGCGGAATTTAGTTTTTCCCCTTGAAACACTCCATGACTTGCCACGAAATTTACGAAATAGGAAATGCGAGGACCTCCTATCACTAGTAAGTCTTAAAGACAAAAAGAAGCAAACAGTCAACAAATTAAGTGGGGGAGAAAAACAACGTGTCGCAATTGCCCGTGCATTAATTAATGATCCTTGTGTGTTGTTGGCTGACGAACCAACTGGTGCATTAGATCAATATACAGGAAATGAAATCATGCGACTGCTTAAAAAGATTTCGCAAAAATCTTTAATCGTCATGGTATCTCATGACCAGCAATTAACTAGACAATTTGCCGACCACATCATTGAGATGGAGGATGGTGTCATAGCGAGCATGATTACGAATGAAATTTACGAGGAGACAATAAGCCTTCCAGTTATAAAATATAGCATTCTAAAAAGAAAAGCGAGAGTTAATTTAGGCTTTCTATTTTCACACACGTTCCACGTATTTAAACAAAAGAGATGGAGGACGTGCATTAGTTATGGTATGACTTCACTCGGCTTAATAGGAATTGGCCTTGCCTTTTCTTTTTCTTCTGCAATTAGTGATAATATTAAGGGTGCCTATCGTGAAATTATTGATGAAAACTCAATGATGGTAAAGCTTAATAACGATGATGCCTCAATCAACGGACAATACGCTGCTAATTACTATGAAGTCAGTGAAATTGCTGAAGAATATAGCGATTATGTTCAGGGTGTTGGTATAGCTTATTACGGCAACTTTGAGAAGTTTTTTCCAGACCGCAACACATTGGCAATTGTTAAAGATTTGAGTTATCGCACTTTGCCAAATTTTAGTGCGCGTCACATTAATGAATTCATTTGGATTGAAGATATAAAGACGGAAATATTTCCAGAGCAAATTGTCAAACTAGAAGATGACGAAATTGTGATAGGTCTTAATATAACAACCTTAAGACAATTATGTTTCGAGCTGCAAATTGAAAGAACAGTCAAATCACTATCCGAATATTTACTTAACCATGAGTTGTTTGTATTTTTTGATTTTATAAATTACTCTTGGGAATATAGTGACCAACAAGTGCTAAAAGTAATTGGCTTTAC
>CAZSEU010000008.1:0-10230 GCA_964606005.1 uncultured Staphylococcaceae bacterium | reverse complement strand
TTGGTTTTTCAAAAAACTGTCGCTGACCTCCCAAACTGGCAAATCCCCTTTTTCATGGATAATGATGAGAACTTACTTTCACCGATTAAAGGTAACCAGGGGAGTTACCTAATATTTCCCGATACCCTAATGGTTGGTTTCGCAAGAACACTTTATTTATCTCAAGACAAAAATGCGCTTGAAGAAATCATTGATCAATTGACAACCCGATCTTCTTCCACTTTTTTTCATGAACAACTTCCTCCCTTAGTTGTTTCTGGAAATTATGCAAATAGTTTACAAGGAGGTGTGCAGTTCAAAATTTTGGACCAGCAGAAGATTAAAGGGGAGAAACCACAATCAATTGACGAAATTGTTGTATCTTCTGCCTTAATGAAAAATTTGAATCTGAAAGTGACTCCAGTCACAGTTTTTGCCGCCTCAGCTAGAAACGAAACGATCACTGAAGCAGGAAATATCATTAGTGATTATGCGCTTCTGCCTTTGAAAATTACGGGCGTAATTGAGTCTAATAAAAATGCGATTTTTCAACGCTCAAATTGGACATCATTATTTTATCAATGTAGGGTAGGAATATCATCATATTTATTGCAGACAAACGCTCTTTGTTTTCCTTTAAGAAATCCGAATAAGATAGGCGAAAGTTTAACGAAATTTCAAAAAAGCTTTCCTCAATATGAAGTCATTAACCCACTACAAGATATTAATGAAAGTGTTGATTCTGTGTGCCAATATATTAGTTTTGCACTAATTATTTTTTCTTCAATTGCCACTTTGATTGCCGTTATTTTACTTACAATGTGCAATTATCTTTATGCTCTTGAATGCAGAAAAGATATCGCCTTGGCTCGTTGTATTGGAATAAGCAAAAGTGAAAGTCGCAAATTTCTATACGTTAACTCATTTGTCCAGTGTGCTGTTTCTTTTGTTTTAGCAAGCACCGAACTCGTTGTGATGTCGATAATTATGAACATGGAAATTAGTGCCGCACTTTCCATTGGTTTCGCCTTTAATTTCAATATCTTATCACTTCTTCCAATGTTAGGTCTTTCTGTGGTAATTGCCTGTATATCAAGCTTACTAATTAGTAGACGAATTAATAAAATTAATCCCATAGATGCCTTGGTAAAATAAAACAAACAATATTTTGTTTTGTTATTTAAGTTTATTCCATTATAATGATAAGCACTTAAAAGAGGAAAATATCAATATGGGATTAAAAGCAGGCATTGTCGGGTTACCAAATGTTGGCAAGTCAACACTTTTTAATGCCATTACCAATTCACATGTCGAAGCTGCTAATTATCCGTTTGCAACTATCAACCCAAATACTGGTGTTGTGGCCGTTCCAGATGAGAGATTGGATTTCTTAACAAATATATTCAAACCATTAAAAAAGGTTCCGGCAGCGGTAGAATTCATCGATATTGCTGGATTGGTCCGTGGTGCATCAAAGGGCGAAGGTTTGGGCAACCAATTTTTAGCGCACATTCGCGAATGCGACGCAGTTGTTGAAGTGGTGCGCTGTTTTGCCAATGACGACATTGTTCATGTTGAAGAATCAGTCGATCCAATTAGAGATATTGAGATTATTAATTTAGAATTGGTCATGGCTGACCTAGATACAATTACGAAACGCATCGATAAATGTGATTCTAAAGCGCGTATTGCCAAAGACAAAGAAGCGATTTATGAAATGTCTATTCTAACGCCACTTAAGGCAATTCTTGAACAAGGTTTGCCGGCCAGACAAGCAAAATTAAACGATGACCAGGTTGCTTTTTGTAAAACAAATTATCATTTATTAACTAATAAGCCAATTATTTATGTCGCCAACGTTGGTGAAGAAGATTTGCTTGATTTATCCAGCTGCGAGATGTATCAAAAAGTAGTGGAATATGCGAAAAAAGAGAATAGCCAAGTTATTCCAGTATCTGCGCAAATTGAAAGTGAATTATCTTCTTTAAGCGAGCAAGAAAAACATGAATATTTGAAAGAACTTAATGTCAGTGAATCTGGATTAGAGAAGGTGATAAAGGCAACCTATAAGTTATTAAACTTATCTACTTTTTTTACAGTCGGCGCTGATGAATGTCGTGCTTGGACTTTTAAGAATAACATGTCTGCTCCGGAATGTGCCGGAGTCATTCATACAGACTTCCAAAAGGGCTTTATTTGTGCTGAAGTATATCCTTACGAAGCCATTAAAGAGTTTGGCAGTGAAAACGCAGTTAAAGTAGCGGGAAAGATTAGGACAGAAGGAAAGAGTTACTATCCAAAAGATGGTGACATAATGTTCTTCCGTTTTAATGTGAATAAAAGAGCATGAGGATAGGATTTGCTAGCGATATTCACCATTTGGTGGAAAATAGAAAACTAATTCTTGGTGGAGTCCATATTCCTTTTTCATTAGGCGAACTCGCCCACAGTGACGGAGATGTGGTCTATCACGCTTTAGGCGAAGCAATTTTAGGTGCCTTAGCACTTGGCGATTTAGGCACTTATTTCCCCAATTCTCCAGAGTACAAAGACATTGATTCAAGCACCATCGTGTCAAAAATTGTAAAAATGATGGTTGAAAATGGATATAAAGTTGGTAATATTGATATTTCAATAACGTTGAAAGCGCCCAAGTTAGCGCCGTTTATACAAATAATGCGTTCTAATATTGCGCAATTATTGAATGTTGACGTAAAATGTGTTTCCGTCAAAGCGGGTACTAACGAAGAAATTGATGAACTCGGTCGTGGCCTAGCGGTCAAAGCCGACGCCATTATTTTACTAGAGAAAAAGGAGGGATAGCATGGATATTGTTGAAAACTTAAAACAAAAAATTGCCAATTCCTTAGCAAAACTCGGTCACGAAGTTGCATTAACCGACATCATTATCGAGAAGAGCAAAGATGAAACTCATGGCGATTATGCAAGTAATGTGGCCATGAAATTTGCGCGTCTTTTTGATAAATCTCCACGCGAAGTAGCAACTTTGATTATTGCTAGCGTTGATATGGCTGATATTGAAAAAATTGAAATTGCCGGACCTGGTTTTATAAATTTCTTCATGAAACACGATTCCTTACAAGCAATTGTTAAAAAGGTCATCGAATTAGATGAAAATTATGGTCGTTCGCCACGTAAAAACTTAAAGGTTAATGTTGAATTTGTTTCTGCTAATCCTACTGGATTACTTCACGTTGGTACAGCTAGAGGCGCTGCTATAGGAGATAGCATTTGTCGCTTATTGGATTTCGCTGGTTATGATGTGACTAGAGAATATTACATTAATGATGCAGGAAGCCAAATCACCAATTTGGCCTTGTCAATTCAAGCGAGATATCGTCAGGCACTTGGTTTGGAAGGTGTTATTCCTGAAGATGGTTATGAAGGTCAAGACATCATTGATATCGCAAAACAAATTAAAGAAGAGATTGGTGATGCCACTTTATACATGGAAGATGCTATTGAATATTTCAAAGAAAAAGGTATGAAATTTGAACTCGATAGAATCGTCGAAGATCTTAATACTTTCCGTGTTAAATTCGATGTATTTTCTTCAGAAAAAGCAATCAGGGCTAATGATGCGATTGAAAAAGAAATCGCTTTCTTGAAAGATTATACCTATGTCCAAGATGGCGCTGTATTTTTAAAAACATCAGCTTTCTTAGATGATAAAGACCGTGTCATTGTTAAAAGCAATGGTGAGTATACATACTTCATGCCTGATATTTGTTATCACGTTAATAAGATGGCTCGTGGCTATGATTTTATCATTGACGTTTTAGGTGCTGATCATCACGGATACATTACTCGAATGAAATCTGCTTTAATGATGCATGGTTACAAAGAAGACACTCTCCATATTGAATTAATTCAAATGGTCCGCTTTTTGAAAGATGGTCAAGAATTTAAAGCTAGTAAAAGAAAAGGTGATGCTATCACCTTAAGAGATATTTGTGAAGAAGTCGGCGTTGACGCCATGCGTTATTTCTTCGCTATGCGAGCGGCTTCTACGCATTTAGACTTTGATATGAACTTAGCGATTGAACAAAGCTCAAACAACCCAGTTTATTATGCGCAATATGCTCACGCAAGATTGTGTTCAATTCTCGAACAAGGCAAGAATATTGCTGTTGATGAAACTGGACAAATGCTTGCTGAATCTTCAGAAATCAACCTCTTAAAACACTTAGTTTCTTTTACCAACGTTGTTAGTGACGCCGCAAAAGAAAAAGCACCATATAAAATCACTAACTATATTCGCTCATTAGCGGAATTAGTTCACGTATTCTATAACGAATGTCGTGTAATAGATCGTGACAATCCACAATTGTGTGGTTCACGTTTAGCCCTGGTTAAGGCCTGCAAAATTGTATTGAAAAATTCACTCGCGCTTATCGGAGTAAGCGCACCAACACACATGTAGGAGGACATTTTTAAATGCCAAAATCATTACTTGATCTCGCTTATGATTATGTAAGCTCAATCCCACAACAAAGCAAATTCCAAGACATCTGGGCATATTGTGCGCAAGAAAAAGGGTTCAATGAACAACAAGCCGCACAAAAGATCTCAAACTTCTACACTAGCTTAATGCTCGATGGTCGTTTTGTCACCTTAGGTGAAAACGAATGGGATTTAAGATCACGACACAAATTTGAAAGAGTTCATATTGATATGAGCGAAGTATATTCTGATGTGGAAATTTCTTATGACGACATTGAAGAAGTCGAAGAAGAGGAAGAGTACAACAAACCATTCAAGGACAAGCTAGAAAAAGCAAATTCTTTATCCGACGACGAAGATGAAAAAGAAGAAGACGAAGAAGAGGAAGAAGATGAAGAAGATAAGGAAACCGACTTTTAATGTTTAAACCCTTCAAAGATAAAATTAACCAATACGACACTATCGTAATTTTTGGTCACCTAAATCCAGATGGCGACTGCTATGGCAGTCAAATTGCGTTAAGAGAAATACTAAAAGAAAATCATCCAAATAAAAAAATCTACTCAGTAGGTAGTGGGCTAAATACTTTTTATCATTACCTGGGTTATATGGATGTCGTTAGTGATGAAATTATCACAAATTCTTTAGCCGTTATTTTAGATAGCAACGATTTGACGCGCTTAGAAGATAAGCGCGCGTCATCCGCTTTAGATTTTATAAAAATTGATCATCACATCAACACCTTCTCTTTTACGGAAGGACCAGAAATTGTTGATACGAATGCTTGTTCAACTGCGGAAATGATTTATCGCTTAGCTATAGAAAGTGGATTATCCATTCCTAAGATTGCTGCTAATGCATTATATTTGGGAATGCTTACTGACACTGGTCGATTCCAATATGTTAATGACTATGTCACTGTTTTCAGTATTCTAAAAGAACTTTGTCTTCATGGCGCTGAACCCAAAATTATTGGTCAGATATTAAGCATGACTAATGAGCAATCTTTAAAAATAAAAGCATTTGTATTAAACAACTATAAAACAAATCCTAAAGGCATTATTTATTTAATCGTTAGCAAAGCTGAACGTGAAGCCTTAGGCATCACTGCTGCTAAAACGGTTGGCCAAGTAACATTATTAGCTAATGTAACTGGTTATCCGATTTGGTTTATTGCTACCGAAACTGATAACCATGGATTACAAGCAGAGTTAAGAGGCTTAAATGTTGATGTGCAAAACGTCGCCATTGCTTATGGTGGAGGTGGCCATCGTTTTGCCGCTGGCTTTACTTATCCTGAGTTTTCTAAAGAAAAAGTCGACGAATTAATAAAAAGATGCGAAGACTCTTTGGAAGGATAATATTATGTGGAAAGAACAATTAAGTGCTGCAATAGAAGCGGGCGTTAAAGCCATTGATGGTATCTTAGAAGTGTACAATAGCCAATTCGATGTTGAGATTAAAGAAGATGCTTCTCCAGTCACTTTGGCAGATAAAAATGCCGATCGAATTATCAGAGAGTATTTGCACAAAAAATTTCCCAACTATGCTTTTTTAACTGAAGAAAGTGTTGATGATAAATCAAGGTTACGCAACGATTTTGTGTGGATTGTTGATCCTGTAGATGGCACTAAAGATTTTGTGGCTAAAGACGGCGGTTTCTGCACCAACATTGCTCTAGCTTATCAGCACGAAGTTGTAGTCGGAGTTGTGGTTGTTCCTTTAACAGGCGAAGTATATTATGCCGCTAAAGGAATGGGCGCTTTTTATCGACATTATGGCGCTACTGAACGCATCCAAGTTAACGATAAAACCAATAACTTAATTGTCTTAAGAAGTGTTTTCCATTCAAATGCAAAAGAAGACGTAGTCATTGCAAAACATAGTGATAAAATTGCAAGACAAGAAAAGTGGGGTTCTGCGTTAAAACCTTGCCGTATTGCCCATGGATTAGCAGAACTTTCTTATCGTTTAAGTGATGGCACAAAAGAATGGGATACAGCAGCCTGTCAAATCATTGTAGAAGAAGCAGGCGGCATCTTCCTTGACACTAATGGCAAACGCATCACATATAACCGGGAAGATGTGCATAATCGCGACGGTTATGTTATTTGTAACCGCATCGAAAATTTCTTACTCTAATAAAAAATAATCTCCATTAACTAACGGAGATTTTTTTATTGCTTATAAAATGTTAAATAGCCTTTTCAAGTTTTAATAATCGCTCTTTAAGGTCAACACCCCCTGCGTAGCCGTGCAATTTACCATCAGAGCCAATCACGCGGTGACAAGGAATTCTTACAAACAATTTGTTTTTTCCAATGGCATTAGCGACTGCTCTAACTTTTTGTGGAGTGCCTAATGCTTTAGCGACGTCCAAATAAGACCATGTTTTACCATACGGAATTAAATCTAGTACCCGCCAAACAGCTATTTGAAATGGTGTCCCAATTAAATGAATAGGCACATCAAGTGCCTGTTTTTCGCCCCTAAAATAATCAACAAAGTCTTTTTCAAGCTTGTTAAACCATTGATCATTAGTCACAAAAGTGGCGTTTTTATATAAGTTATTAATGATTTTTTCTTCTTCGTTTGGACTGCCAATGTAGGTAAAACCAATTTCGTCTCTTGCGACAAAAATTGCTTCATTAAGAACGTGGATTTTTCCGTATAAAATATTATTATCATTCATAGTATTTTTTTATTTTCTATAACAAAAGTTTACGCGATTCCGAATCACGCATCCAAGATTAGATAATTACCTGGCTGGGGTGACTGGGATCGAACCAGTGAATGGTGAATTCAGAGTCCACTGCCTTACCGCTTGGCTACACCCCAAGTTGTGTGTAAGTTCAATTCGCTAGTTTAACTTCAACTACGCCTGGCACTTCTTCTTGTAAAATGACTTCGACCAAGCCTTTAATGTCATTATCAGCATAGGCACAGTCTTGGCAAGCACCATGCATTTTGACATAAACAATCCCGTCACTAAATGAGACAAATTCTATGTCTCCACCATCTCTTTGCAAGAAATGTCTGATTTTATCTAAAGTTGCAATAATAAGTTTTTCAGTGTCGTCTTTCATAACCAGTTTAGATATTATCACAATGAAAAAGAAATGTTCACTGAAATGCAAAAATATATTTATAATGATGTTAAGATGGGTGTCGTAATTGAAGCGTTTGAAAAAATTCGGGGAATTCTCCCTGGTCTTTTTCAATTTGAAAAAAACGACTATTTTACTCAAGCTGAGTTAACGGTCCAAGAAGATGAACTTTGCATTTATAATGACCATGAGCCTAGCGAAATAGTGGACGCTAATTCGAAGTATTACATTAATGTTGTTGTTCCCTTTAAATCAGTGAAACACATAGTGGTTGGTAAAATCAAAAATCATGAACTGAAAAAATTTGGAAGAATAGCAATTGTTTTCAAAGAAAAAAAGAAAGAACCACTCTATTTTTATTATTTTGTTAATGACAAAAAAACTTTTAAGAAAATGCTTAAGTTACTTAAACATAATCGCTTAAAGATCAGAAAAAAAACAGTGATGTTCGATATAGAAAAAGGTAAACAAATCAAATAATTTGTTTACGATTTTCTCTTGCTTACACAACACCTCTTTGTCTTATTACCTTCATCAAGGTAGTCTTTATTAAACAGCAAGGATTTAGTTATGAAAAAAGAAAAACTTACTATTGCCGAACAACTTAATAAACGGCAATACAAAACCCCAAATTCTTTTATATGGATGCTTTATGCTTTGTTAGCAAGAATGCCGTTCTTTGCCCCCAAATATCATCCGACCTATAAAATCATTGATGATATTAACGAATGCAAAGGACCGGCCTTTATTATTTGGAATCACCAATCAAGACGCGATCACTTATTTGTCAAAAATATCGTCGCCCCACGCAAATTCAATATGCTTGCCGGTTATCAAGAGTTTTTTAGAAAAAAATTCGCCCCACTTTTTAAATTTGCGCAAATTGTTCCAAAGAAAAATTTCACAAACGATCCGAAAAGTATTAAGGCAATTGATAAAATAATTAGAAGTGGTGGGACAATTGCTTTTTCTCCAGAAGGCACTTCTTCAATCTTTGGCCATAATCAACCAATTGTCGCGGGTACCGGTCGCTATTTAAAGCACTATCATATCCCTGTCTATTTTATAAAATTAGAAGGTGCTTATTTAACTTCACACAAAGTGTGTATTGATGACCGACCAGGTAAAGTTTTTGCCACCTTGTCTCTTTTATTTACACCCGAAGACCTAAAGCAAATGTCTTCTGAAGAAATTGAAAACAAGATTAATGAAGCTTTCCGCCACGACGACTATAAATGGAACAAGGCTGCTCGTATTAAATTCAAAACAAAAGGTAGAATAATGACCAATATGCACGATATGCTCTATAAATGTCCAAGATGTGGGACAGAACTAAAAATGGATGCTAACGGCGATACTATAAAATGTTTAAATTGTGGTAATGGCGCCACAATGGATGATTATTATGATTTCCATCCCTTTGATGAAACATGTAAAATCTTTGATACTCCAACTGATTGGTTAGATTGGCAAAGAGTGCAAGTTATTCGTGAAATTCGAGATAATCCTGACTTTTCTTTTTCAGAAGAAGTAGAAGTTGGTGAATTGCCTAAATATGAATACATAAAAGACAACAACAAAACAAGTATTCCTTGCGGAAAAGGCATAGTTACTTTTGACCATCAAGGAATTCATTTTAAAGGTGAAAAACATGGTCAACCATGGACATTTGATCTTTCTTATGGAGTGATGTTTGCGCCGATTATTCAAAACGATTTAACGCAATTTGCGTTAACGGTGAACGAAGAGTTTTATGATTTCTATCCAAAACGTCATGTTGTGGGCAAAATTATCCTCGTTGTAGAAGAGATGCATCGCCTACATTTTAATATTTGGAAAAACTTTCTTTGGAACGATTACATGTACGAAGGAACTGAACTAGAGAATAAATAAAAAAATTGCCGGAAATAACGGCAATTTTTTACTATGTTTGTGAATTAAATATCTTGAATTAGTTTCCAAGAAGAAACCAACTCTTTAACCAAAACCTTTGCTTGATCAATGGAAATGTTCTTTCTAAAGAAGCCATCGATGATGTCAGCAACTTTCTCTGCTTGCTCTTTTGTACAGCCACGCGTTGTTACTGCCGCAAAACCGAGGCGTAGACCGCTTGTTTTGCTTGGGGGCAGGGTATCGTTCGGCAACATGTTCTTATTCGTCGTAATGCCGATTTCTTCAAGTGCTATTTGCGCGTCTTTGCCGGTTATATCATATGAATCCATCACGTTTATAAGGAATAAATGATTGTCAGTTCCTGAGACTTTAACTCCGAGTTTTTCAAAGCGAAGTGAACAGGCTTTAGTGTTAATTTTCACTTGTTCGATATACTGTCTAAAATCGTCTGTCATTGCTTCCTTAAAACAAGCAGCTTTTGCAGCGATTACGTGTTCCAATGGACCACCTTGATAAAAAGGAAAAATGGCTGAATTTATTTTCTTAATAAGACCTTCGTCGTTACAAAGGATAAGACCACCTCTAGGACCTCTTAAAGTCTTATGTGTGGTAGAAGTTACAACATCAGCATATGGAAATGGAAGAGGGTGTTGTTCCGCAGCTATTAAGCCAGCAATATGCGCCATATCAACCATTAAATATGCACCAACTTTATCAGCGATTTCTTTAAAGCGTTTGAAGTCAATTTCGTATGGGTAAGCACTATAACCACAAAGGATTAAATCGG
>CAZSEU010000007.1:26170-45189 GCA_964606005.1 uncultured Staphylococcaceae bacterium | reverse complement strand
GGAGCGCTAAGCAATCTCTCATTTTTGGCTGCATGCAATGCTTTTAATTGTTTGTCTTCAGGTAAATCTGGAAAAAACTTGTGACCAGTGAAGAAGAAAAGTATTGATTTAAGCAATTGAAAAACGAAAGCAATTAAACCAAACACAGCAAAAATTGCCAAGACTACCAAGAAAAATGGAAAGCCAACAACATACAAGATGCCTTTGCCAAAGTTTTTCAATAATTCAACCATACTTTAATTTTAAGTATTATAACTATTTAAGCAAATAATTATTTAAGAAACTTATTAAACCGACCGAAAATGAGAAAAGTCCGAATAAAACAAAACCAAATGGTGGTAGTATCGTCTCATACAACAATACAAAAGCAAAGAAGGAGACAATGGCCACTGTGACTAACGCACCATAAACCATCGGCTTCTTGCTTGAACAAAGATCCACTAATAAGAATGAGGCAAAATAAAACGAAACAGCGATAAAAACAAAAGTATACTCGTTTCTAAATAACGCAAAACTAATAGCCAAGATTAAGGAAAAAAATAGTCCACCAATATAAGGAATAAAAGAGGCAACTTGCTGTTCGGTTTTTATTCCGATTTTTCCAATTTCGTTAAGTAAGACCAAAGTAGTCAATATTGTCTGCACGAAAGAAATAAAAAAGATAAACAAATGTGTGACTGCATTTCGGTAAATAAATGTTTCAAGCTTTAAGAAAGTGAGAATTGATAAAACAAAGTCTGTTCCACTAATGGCATTAATTAAAGGAATGAATAAGTACGTGAGTCCAGTTTGAATAGCGGTAGAAACTAAAATCATCCAAAAAGGATTAATTTTATTTTCAAGCATTATCCCGATAAAAAAACCTGTGATTACTGCTGGGACGATATAAAAAATTGTATCCACTACATTAAAAATCAAACATAGACCAATGCTAGCTATTGCGTAAATGATGTAATACTTCTTTTGACAAAAATAAGCGACCACGGTGCTAACTAAAGGAAGGATAATAATTAATATTAAAATCGAAATCGGCACATAAGTAGCGAAAATAATAAACACTAAATTAATAGCCGCCATGATGGCCATATAAGTCATGTGATGCACAAGGGTAGTTTTTTTAGTAAACACAGCCATACAATATTTTACATTTTTTTGGAGTAATTGGCATAACTACTTCTATATAAATAATGTGCGCACCAAAAATGTTTTTCCTTCTTTTATCATGCTATTTACTTTATTAGCATGTCATCCCAAGCAATCCGCTTCTTTTTCTTCATGGTCTTCTAGTGAAATTGATGTTGCTTCTATTTACCAAATAGCATGGGATAATTTATTTAAACAAGAAGAAGAAAACTACTTAGTTTTTGTCTATTCGGAATGGTGTGATAATTGCCACGCCATTTGGGATGACGTGATTTCTTTTGTTAATCAAAAGGTGATGGCTTTTTATTTTGTTGATCAAAAAAACACAAATAATGATGTCCCGATAAACACTGATGTTGAATCTACTTATGGGGCGAAAGAAGTTGGAGAAATTTCAATTTTAGGTACACCGACTATTCTTGAGATTTTTGAGGGTGTTTTAATCGCTAATGTTGCAGGTAAACAATCGTGCTTAAATTTGATTAGTGAAAAGCGAGTAAATATTGGATTGTAATTGGACTTTGAACGGCTATTTTGATAATATATTGTCAACAATATATGAATTATCAAAATGAATTAAACGAAAACCAATTTCTAGCTGTCAGCACTGCTTCACAACACGTTCGCGTCATTGCTGGCGCTGGCAGTGGTAAAACTCGCGTTTTAACATACCGTATCGCTTATTTAATCGGCGAAAGAGATGTGTTGCCCTCAAAGATATTGGCAATTACTTTCACAAATAAAGTAGCCGGAGAAATGAAAAGCCGGATTTTAAAAATGATTCCGGAAGTTCAAAAGGATTTAACGATTCGCACCTTTCATAGTTTTGCTGCTAACTTCTTAAGAAGAGAAATTTCTATTTTAGGTTTTCCGTCTTCTTTTACGATTCTTGATGAAGAAGATCAAACTAAATTAGTCAAAGATATTGCCGCTAGTTTGGGTTATAAAAGAAGCGATAAAATCATCAGCAGCGCTCTTTCTTATATCGGTAGTAAAAAACAATTAGGATTATATCCAGACGAGATAAAAATTGTTAAACCGGCTTTTGAAGATGAAAAAACATGTTTAGAAATATATCAAGTATACGAAGAAGAGAAGTATAAAAACTTCTGTTTAGATTTTGATGACTTACTATTGCAAACAAACAATATTTTGGAAAATTATCCGGATGTCCGTAAAAAATGGCAAAACCGCATCGACCATATTTTAATCGACGAGTTTCAAGATACGAATGATATCGAATATAAAATGATTAATTTCTTAAAAACACCCGCAACAAATTTATATGTGGTTGGCGATCCTGATCAAACCATTTATACGTGGAGAGGGGCCAACCAAAACATTATCTTAGAATTAGAAAAACGATATCCTGAAGTGGAAACGATTGTGCTGGATCGTAATTATCGTAGTAGCCAAGCAATTTTAACCGCAGCCAATAAACTTATCGCCCATAACAAATTAAGAGTGGCGAAAAATTTATACACCAAACAACTAGGTGGAGAAGTGGTTAATGTCCATTCTTCTCCTTCTGGGAGACTAGAAGCTGATTATGTTGCTAGAGAAATTGCCAAACTCAAAACGTACGGCAATTATTCATACAATGATGTAGCTATTTTATATCGCTCAAACTATTTGACTATGGATTTTGAAGCAGCCTTAACACGTTATCAAATTCCTTATAAAATTTTTGGCGGTTTGAAGTTTTATCAAAGACGTGAAATTAAAGATATCCTCGCTTATTTCCATTTAATTGTTAATACCAAAGATAATGTTTCTTTTGCCCGTATTATGAATGTTCCTAGACGAGGCTTAGGTGAAACATCTGAACTTTTGCTTAAACAAGAAGCGGCTGCAAGCGAACAATCATTTTATGAATATGTACGCGATGTAAATCCTAAAGATTCTAATTTACCAAATCGCGTTCTTAATGGCTTAAAAACGATGGTTACTAATATTGAAATTGCAAGAAACGATATCGCCAAAAACGAGGAAGTGTTTTCCAAGATTTTAGAAGATATGATTTGGTCACTTGGCTATCAAGAATTTATATTAAAAGAAGAAGACGGTGAAGATCGTATCGATAACATTAAAGCTTTGTTCGAAGATATTCGTCACTTCTTAAGTAGCAATCCAGAATCTAAGTTTGATGAATATTTACAAAATGTCGCTTTGTTATCTGCTCAAGATGAACTTATTGATGGTGATTATGTGACCTTAATGACTGTTCATACGGCAAAAGGTTTAGAATATCCAATTGTCTTTGTCGTAAGACTCAACCAAGGTATCTTTCCAAATATGCGTGCGCTTAATGAGGGTGGTTTTTTAGCTCTTGAAGAAGAACGACGCCTAGCGTATGTAGCAATGACTAGAGCCAAAGATAAATTGTTTCTCACTCTCGCGGCTGATTATTCATATGTCTTGCAAGGTAACTTAGCACCTTCTCAATTTTTAAAAGAATCAGGACATGAAGTATTGGTAACGAGGGATAATATATTTAGAAGCGGACCTAGAGAAACTGCTCCAAGACAAACTTTCTTTAATGATGGCGACCATCTTTCTTTTGAAGGTGATACACCAAAGTCACCAAGAAAAAGTGCCATTGAAGAAGTACATAACGATGTTAAAGATTGGCATATCGGCGATATCGTCAACCATAAAACATTAGGACGGGGAGTTGTTATTGCTCTTGAAGGTGATGATATAATTACAGTTAATTTCGATGAACATGGCGAAAAATCAATTTTAGGTACACATCCAAGTGTTTCCAAAGGAGGTCATGCCGCATGAACGTCAAAGCGCGAATTGACGAACTAAGAGTCTTTCTTGAAAAGTATAATTATGAATACTATGTTTTAGATAACCCTTCGGTGGATGACGCTGAGTATGATCGCTTGATGCAAGAATTAATCATGCTCGAAAAACAAAACCCTGAGTATTTTTCTTCGCTTTCTCCTTCGCAAAGAGTCGGCGGTATAGTTCAAGATAAATTTAAAGAAATCAAACATAAGCGCACAATGTTATCTTTAGCTAACGCTTTTAATGAAGATGATTTAAGAGATTTTGATAAAAAAATTCGCGAAATGGCTAACATGAATGAAGTTACCTATATGGCGGAAATGAAAATTGATGGTCTTGGTATGTCCTTGGTATATCGTGGAGATTTACTTTACGCTGCTACTAGGGGTGACGGAGTCGTTGGCGAAGATGTGACGGCGAATGTGATTACAATTAAATCTGTTCCTACGCGACTAAAAATAAAAGAAGACATAGAAGTGCGTGGCGAAGTATTCATGTCAAAAAGTACTTTAGTTCGTTTAAATGCAGCCAAAACAACAGCCGGCGAACCATTATTTGCTAACGCTAGAAATGCTGCCGCTGGTAGTATTCGTCAACTCGATAGTGCCATTGCCGCTACCCGTAGTTTAGATGCATATTGGTATTATTTTGTTAATTGTTCTGATTTTGGTATTCGTTATCATTCAGAAGCTTTGAACAAACTTGATCAATTAGGTTTTAAAACTAATCAAGAAAGAAGATTGTGCAAGGGCATAGAAGAAGTGCTTGCATATATCAAAGAATATAGCGATAAGCGTCTTACTCTTCCTTATGATATCGATGGCATTGTCATTAAAATTGATGATATGGCTTTATACGATAAACTCGGCTATACCGCTAAAACCCCGCGTTGGGCCATCGCTTATAAATTTCCTCCCGAAGAAGTAATTACTAAACTCGAAGATATCATTTTTACTGTTGGAAGAACTGGAAAAATTACCCCTAATGCGGTTCTTGAACCAGTGAGAGTATCAGGCAGTGTTGTTCAAAGAGCGACACTACATAACGAAGATTTTATTGCGGAAAAAGGCTTGATGATTGGCGATTACGTATCCATCCGTAAAGCCGGAGACGTCATTCCTGAAGTCGTTAAACCAATCATTGATAAAAGAACTGGTTTAGAAAAGCCGTTTTTGATGATTAATCATTGTCCAGTTTGTAATGATTTTTTAATAAAAAAAGATGCGATGCATTTTTGTAACAATCCATTTTGCGAAGCTCGACAAATCGAAAGCATCATCCATTTTGCCTCTCGTGATGCAATGGATATTGAAGGTTTGGGCGAAAGAGTGGCGGAACAATTTTTTAATCAAGGATTTTTCAAAAACGTCGTTGAACTATTTGACTTAATGAACCATCGTCAAGACATTATCGCTCTTGATGGTTGGCAACAAAAATCAATTGATAATTTAATAAATGCGATTGAAAAGAGCAAAGGTAACTCCTTAGAAAGGGTGCTGTTTGGTCTAGGTATAAAAGAAGTAGGCGAAAAGATGGCCAAGACCTTAGCGCGCAAGTTCTTAAATATCGATAACTTAATGGCCTTAACTCAAGAAGAACTTTTAGAAATTCCTGATGTCGGTCCAGTGGTCGCCAGTTCAATTGTTAATTTCTTTTCCGATGCGCGCAACCGTCAAATTATTGATGGCTTAAAAGTTAGAGGTGTTAATTTTACTTATTTGGGTGCAACAGCGAGCGCCGCTAACTCATATTTTTCTGGTAAAACAATCGTCCTTACTGGTACGTTAAGCAAATATGGTCGTAAAGAGGCAACGGAAATATTAGAAAACCTAGGGGCAAAAGTGACCGGCTCAGTTAGCAAAGCCACTGACGTAGTGGTGGCTGGCGTAGAAGCGGGCAGTAAATTAGATAAAGCCCGTGAATTAGGCATTACTATTTTAGACGAGGAACAATTCTTAGATTTATTACCATGAAAAAGATAAATAAGAAAACCTTATTAGAAACCGCTACTTACCTCATGTTCGAAATTAACGAGGAACAACTCAACATCCTCGTCCAAGAATATGAGGATGTTTTTCATGCCTTTGAAGAAATCAAAAATTTGCCTGAAGTCGATCAGATAAAACCGATGTTTTTCCCTTATTCATTATATGGCGAACTAAGAGAAGATATTCCTGAGCAAACACTGACGCAAGAAGAAGCACTAAAAAACGCTCCAAAAAAGAAAGGTGGTCAAATTGTTTTGCCAAAGGTGGTCAAATGAAAGACTATTTAGCACTTTCTATTTTTGAGCTTCACGAGGCACTAGTTAATAAAGAAGTTACTCCCTTAGATTTAGTAACTCTGGCTTTAACAAAAATCAAAAACGATGACAATAACGCAGTGGAATATGTTTGTGAAAAAGAAGCTCTTACATTGGCCGAAAAATTAGGACAAGAAGAGCCAGAAGTAAACAATATTTTTTGGGGTATTCCCTATGTAATTAAAGATAATTTTTCCACTAAGGATATTTTAACGACCGCTTCATCGCGTTTGCTTGCTGACTATGTTCCAGTTTTTTCCTCCGAAGTATATGAAAAACTTAATCAAGTCAAAGCGATATTAATTGCTAAGGCCACACTTGATGAACTAGCGATGGGTGGGACAGGATCAAGTGGTCACAAGGGACAAACTTTTAATCCGTGGGATAAATCGCACACGCGAATGATCGGTGGCTCTTCCTGTGGTTCTGCTTCCTTAGTAGCTAGTGGTATCTTTCCTTTTTCAATCGGCTCAGATACTGGTGATAGTGTGCGTAAGCCCGCTTCATATGGTGGACTTGTTGGCTTTAAACCAACCTGGGGATTAGTGTCTCGTTATGGCTTATTTCCTTTTGCTCCTTCTTTAGATACAGTCGCTTATTTTACCCGCAATGTGACCGACTCCGCTTATTTACTTAATCTATTAGCAGGACATGACCATAAAGATATGACAAGCGCAAAAAGACAAACTATCAACTATGTTGAGAAACTAAACAGCCAACAACCTTATGTTTTAACGGTCATTACTGAAATTGTGGAAGCGCTTAGCGATCAAGACATTAAGAATGCTTTTTTAACTCATTTAGCCGCCTTAACAAAGCAAGGGTTTGTTATTAAACATGTTTCGATAGATATAAAACTTCTTAGTGCTATCTATCCGACTTATTACATGATTTCCAGTGCCGAAGCAACGAGTAACAATGCTAATCTTGACGGCATAAAATTTGGCATGTATCAAGAAGGTAAGACCTATGAAGAAATGCTCTATAAAGTGCGTTCATTAGGCTTTTCTGATCGTATTAAACGAAGATTCGTCATCGGTGGCTTGACGTTATTAGAAGAAAATCAGCAAGAAATATATCTTCGAGCCGCGCGTAGCCGTCACTTAATCGTTAATGCTTTTAAGCGTGTGTTCAATGAATGCGATGCGATTATTTTGCCAGCCGCTCCAACAACCGCTAAGCCATTTAACGAAAAAATTCCGACTAAGTCATTTGATAAATCTTCGAGTATCGCGGAAAACTATTTAGCTTTTGGTAACTTGGGTGGTTTCCCATCTATTACCTTGCCATTAGGTTTTAAGGATAATTTACCTTTTGGTCTTAATTTAACTGGAGACATATTCACTGACGATAAGGTTTTATGTATTGCTAAGGCTGTTGAGGATATTACCGGCTTAAAAGATATAATCGCGGAGGCAACTAGATGAAATTACGTGCAGTAGTTGGTTTAGAAATTCATTTGCAGTTAGATACAAAAAGTAAGTTATTTTCTGGTGCTCCTATTAGTTATGGCGCTGCTGCTAACACACGTATTGCTCCTTTAGATATGGCTTTTCCTGGCGCCTTACCAACCGTTAACAAATGCGCAGTTATTTCAGCAATCAAACTTGCCCATGCTTTAAATATGCAAATTAGTGAGACGATTACTTTTGATCGTAAAAACTATTTTTATAGTGATTTAGCAAAAGGCTATCAACTAATGCAGTATTTTAATCCTTTAGGTAAAAATGGCGAAGTAACAATATCCACTTGTGAAGGAAGTAAAAATATTCGTATCACACAATTACACCTTGAAGAAGATACCGCCAAACAAATCCATACAAAAAACGAAACACATTTAGATTTTAATCGTGCCGGTATTGGTTTGATTGAAATAGTCAGTGCCCCTGACTTAAGTAGTGGAGAAGAAGCTAGTCAATTTGCTAAATTAATTAGAAAATTGGCCTTAAAACTAAAAATATCGACTGGCAAGATGCAAGAAGGGGCGATGCGCGTTGATGTTAATGTTTCTTTACAAAAAGAAGGCAGTATAGATAAAGGGGTCGTCGTAGAAATAAAAAATCTCAATAGTTTTAAAAATATTCATAAAGCGGTCGATGCTGAAGTTGTTCGTCAAAAAGAGTTATTAGAAAAAGGTGAAACTTTATATCCAGAAACGAGAAGATATGACGAAAAACAAGAAGTGACAATTTTTATGCGTAATAAGCAACAAAAAGAAGACTATCATTATTTTCCTGACACGAACATCGCACCGATTAAGGTAACTCAAGAGCTACTTGATGAAGCCTTAAACGAAGAAAAAACCAAAGATGATTTTTTTGATAAATATCTATTAACCGGTAGCCAAAAAGCCACCCTCTTAAGTCATTCCTACTTAAAAGCACTATTTATCAAACTATTAAATAACGGCGTTTCTAGTGTGGTTGCTGCTAATTTCCTTACCACTAAAGTACAAGCGGTCATTAAAAAAGATGGTGTTAACAGGTTAAAAGAAATTGAAGCAGATACCATATCTTTAATGTCGCTTTATCAACAACACAAAATTTCTTCGAAACAACTATCTGCTTTTTATGAACAATTGTTAGACAATAAATTACTTAAGGACATATATAATAGTGATAATGATGCGCTCATTAATTCAGAAAAACAATTGATGGCGATTATCGATAGCGTATTGGTGGATTGCCCTGAAGCGATTAAGGATTATCGCTTGGGCAAAGACAAATCATTGAATTACATTTTGGGTCAAATTTATAAAAAAACGAAAAACAAAGCCGACCCAAAATTAACAAAACAGCTTCTACTTAAAAAATTGGAGGAATAATTTTATGGCAATTTTAGTAACTGGTGGAACAGGTTATATTGGTTCTCATACTGTTGTCGATTTATTAAATAATGGTTATGACGTCATTATCGTTGATAATTTTTCTAACTCAAAACCAGAAGTGTTAAATCGCATTTATACAATCACTAATCGTCGTCCTAAATTTTATCGTGCGGATGTAAGCAATTATGAAGCGATGGCAGACATATTCGAAAAAGAATATATCGAAGCAGTGATTCATTTTGCTGGCTTAAAAAGCGTCGCGGAATCGGTTGAAAAACCTGAACTATATTTTGAAAACAACGTCGGTAGTAGCAAGGTGCTTTTAAAACTCATGGAAATTTTTAACGTTTCAAATCTAGTTTTTTCTAGTAGTGCGACGGTTTATGGCACACCAGAACATGTCCCGTTAAAAGAAGATGATCAGGTCGGCGGTTGCACTAACCCTTATGGTCAAACAAAATTAGACATTGAATATTTACTCAAAGATTTCGCCAAAGCCCATCCAGAAGCTAACATCTCAATTTTAAGATACTTTAATCCAATCGGCGCCCATCAAAGTGGACTTATCGGTGAAGATCCTAATGGCATTCCAAATAATCTCATGCCCTATATCACTCAAGTGGCGATTGGCAAAAGACCACACCTTAATGTTTATGGAAATGATTATAAAACTATCGATGGTACTGGGGTCAGAGACTATATCCACGTTGTCGACCTCGCGCGTGGACACCTATGCGCTTTAAAGAAGTTAAGAGAAAAACCAGGCTTAGTTATTTATAATCTCGGCACAGGTAAAGGAACTAGTGTTTTACAATTAGTTCACGCTTTCGAACAAGCTAACAATATTAAAATCCCTTATGTCATCTGCGAAAGACGTCCAGGCGATGTTGATGAAAACTACGCTGAAGTAAGCAAGGCTTATGAACAACTCGGTTTCAAGACACAATACGATATCGTCGATGCTTGCCGCGATTCTTGGAGATGGCAGTCCAATAACCCGAACGGGTACGAAAAATAAAAAAAGTGAGATATAATTATCTCTCTTTTCTACGCGCTTGTAGCTCAGCTGGACAGAGCGCTTCCCTCCTAAGGAAGAAGTCGGACGTTCGAATCGTCTCAAGCGCGCCATTTATTTGAAAGCAAACAAAAAAATATTGTTTACTAGTTTAATTATTGTATAATTGATTTCGCTGTTGGGTCCGTAGCTCACCTGGGAGAGCGCCTCCATGGCATGGAGGAGGTAGCGAGTTCGATCCTCGTCGGATCCACCAAAATAGCAAATATAAGCGGAAGCTAAAGATAGATGGGAACCATTACTGGTTCTCTTCTTTTTTCTCTAGACGTTCAAGTAAGATGTCTAAGCCAATAAATAGACTGCCAACAAAAGGTATAAAAGCAGTAAGAGTAAACATTGATGGTTCAAAATAATTGGTGAAGAGAAATAGTAGAGTGGCTATGACCAATAAGCCACCCACGATAAATTCAATCACTAAAAATCTCTTAGCTTCAAAAACGTTAAACCACAACAATGCGATCATTGTGAGAGTGGCAAGATATAAACACGCTAACGCAAATACACTTGAAAACTTTTGAAATCCATCGTAGTGAGCGTTTTGCAAGAAACTTACTAACGAAGAACTGTTAATAGTTAAATCCGGGTCAGCGACATAAGTTTGACCCCAAATTGGCCAAGCGGGATTAATAGCAAATATAGCAATAACGCAAAATAATAAAGGAAAAACTTTCAAAAATCTTTTCATATGCCGGTACCTCTACACCTGATTATATTTTAACGTTGGTCGAAATGAAACACGGATTAATAAAATTTGCATACAAACTTTGTGCAAAAAAATGCTAAAAAAGCGCTTTTTTTCCTTAAATATTTTATTGTAAAAATATTTTTTAAAATAATAAAATGTTTACAAACTGAACCTTTTGAATCATAAAATATGCAATTAAATGAAAATTTAATTAATTAACCGTTAATTCTTGACATTTGATATAAAGTAGCGTTTAATCATAAATAAAATTATATCTTTTAGAAAGGAAACATTTATGAAAGTTAAAAGATTATCCCAAGTTGCCGCCCTCGCAGCTGTTGGTGTAATTGCCGCCGCTTGTACTCCACCGATGCCAAGCCGCGCTCCTCACAAGGATGAAGCAATTTACTCCGCAAAGATTGATGGCGTAACTCAAAACAACTTAACATGGGCGCAATCTTATGATGCGGTCATCGCAAAAACTAAGGTTACCTCAGGTTCAGTTAGAAACGAATATTTACATCAAGCAGAAGATATCTTGATGAGTACTGGTGCAATTACACCAATCTACTATTACACCGATATCTACATGAAGGCCACAGATTTAGATGGCTTCTATTCCTCTCCTCTTGGCTACAAGTTCTTCCAAAGAGCAAAAGTTGGTGCTTCCACAGAATTCACAGTTTCTGTTGGTCCAAAAGCTGACACCCTTGACCCTGCGTTGAACTCTGCAGTTGATGGCGCGGTTGTTATCTCCCACGTATACGAAGGTTTATATCGTTGGCAACAACCAGAAGAAGGCATTATTGCTGCTCAATTAGAGCCAGGCCAAGCTGCTGGCTTCGAAAAGACCGTTTTAGCTAATGGTCACGTCAAATACTTATTCACACTCAAAGAAGACCTCAAATATTCTGATGGTTCTGCACTTAAAGCATCTGACTTTGCCAATTCTTGGGCAAGAGCTGCTTCTGGTTTATTAGCCGCTGACTATGGTTACATGTTCGACGTTGTCGTCGGTTACGAAGAAACCGCAGCTGGCGAAGACGAAGTCGTCCCATTAAGTGGTGTCGTTGCAAATGACGCTGCTGGTACACTTGAAGTCGAATTAATCAGTGACGTCCCATACTTCTTAGAATTAACTGCTTTCCCAACATACGCTCCAGTTAAATTAGATTTAATTGAAGGCGATGATTGGTGGACAACTGCTGCTAATTATGTCGGTAATGGTCCAATGAAAGTCACTGTTATGGACAATACAGACGCTGGTCAAATCGTCTTTGAACCAAACGCAAATTATTGGGATGTTGATAATGTCGTCGCTACAAAGATTACATTTAAACTTACTGATGATGATGCCAACCAATTAGCCAACTTCGAAAGTGGCGCTTGGAAATTCATCGACTCTGTCCCAAATGATGCTATCGAAAGTTTGAAAGACCGCGAAGGTGAAGATTTCTTCATTGCTGGCCAATTAGGTACATATTACGTATCCTTCAACGTCAATGATAAGACTTTAAACAGATTCATTGATAACGAAGCAGATTTAGCTAAATTCCGTAAAGCTCTCGGTTTACTCATTGATCGTAACTACATCGTTGAAGAAATCGGTCAAGCTGGCCAAGAACCTGCCAATACATTCGTTGGCAAAGGTATCATGGAAACTGATAACGAAGGCAACATTACTGAATGGACAGAAAAATCTGGTCCAAATAGAGATGGTCAAGGCTACTTTAAAGTTGGCAAAGATGATTACGAAGCCAATGTCGCCGAAGCTCTCGCCGCCATTAAAGCTTTAGGTTTCAAATTTGACGAAGATAAAGGTAAATTCACTAACGTCCCAGCTATTAAGTACTTGTACAACACCAGCTCTGGCCACAAAGCTATTGCTGAATACTTACAAGGTGCATTTGCTGCTTACGGTATTACTTTAAGACTCGAATCCCAAGAATGGGCAACCTTCCTCAACACACGTAAAGATGGTAATTATTCTATCGCACGTAACGGTTGGTTAGCGGACTATAACGATGCATGTTCCTTCTTAGACATGTGGACTTCTGGTTCTGGCAACAACGACGCGCAATTCGGTAAATAAGATCCCATTTGTCAGTTTATTAGCAAGCCAGGTGGAGTTCCTCTCCCCTGGTTTTGCTAATTTATATGCCTAAAAAATAGGCATATAATTAAAGAAAAAAGGAGGTTCCAACCATGGATAAAAAGCTAATATTTTACATCCTAAAAAGACTACTCTTAGCCTTTGTTACCGTGGTCATAGTGATCACGGTTACTTTCTTCGCAATGCAATTAATTCCAGGTGGTCCTTTCACTTCTGAAAAGGCAGTTAGCCCGGAAACTTTAGAGCGTCTACAAGCTAAGTATGGTTTGGATCAACCAATCATAGTTCAATACTTCCGCTACCTACAAGGTGCTTTGGTGTTTGACTTTGGTTATTCAATTAAATCACGTGGAGCGAAGAAAGTTTTGGACTTGATTCTTGCAGGTTTCAGATTTAGTTCTGCAACCGGTTTGATTGCTGCTTCAATCGCGATTGTCTTTGGTATTTTGTTAGGCTCGTTAGCCGCTTACAAACACAACTCTTGGGTTGATAAAACTATTATGGTATTTTCCACAGCTAGTGTAGCGGTTCCATCATTCGTCATCTCGACTATCTTTTTATACTTGTTCTGCGTTGAGTGGAAAATCTTGCCGGCTAATGGTAGCACATGGCAAGGATTTATCCTTCCAACCATTACTTTATCCTTTTCCCCAATGGCTTATATTATAAGATTAACTCGCTCATCCACTCTTGATGTACTCAATAGCGATTATATCCGCACGGCTAACGCTAAAGGTCTTAGTTCCTCAAGAGTTTTATATAAACACTCATTAAGAAATTCTTTAACCCCAGTCATCACTTATGCTGGTCCGATGATTGCATTTATCATCACCGGTTCTTTGGTTGTTGAAAAGATTTTTGGTATTCCTGGTATTGGTAGAGATTATGTGAGTAGCATTACCAATCGTGATTATCCAATCATCATGGGCCTCACTATTTTCTTAACCTATTTAGTCATCATCATGGTGCTCATTAGTGACATCTTATATAAAGTGGTCAACCCACGTGTCGAATTAGAATAGAAAGGAAGGAAAGAAATATGAAAATTAAAAATCCATTTACCTTCCAGGTTGATTACGAAAGAGACAACATTTTCCGTAAGGCAACGGAAAAAGAAAAACAAGAAGAAAGCTTCATGCGGCCTTCGACCACCTTTTTTGGTGATGCAATTAGAAGATTTAAACGCAATAAAATTGCTGTTATTTCTTTTTTCTTCATTATATTTATCTTATCCATCATCCTCATAGTTCCAGAAATATATCCATATTCTTACGAACAACAACTTGGTATTGTTCCAGGAAGACCAGTCGATGCTTCCTTTGGCTATTTACCGCCTTTCCAATTCTCTGTTACTGAGCAAGCGCGTATCGCTGCTGGTGAATTTATCTGGCCACACATTTTTGGTACTGATAATTTAGGTAGAGACTACTTTATTCGGGTTATTATGGGTGCAAGAGTATCCTTATTAGTTGGTTTCTTTGCTGCTTTAATCGTTTTGATTATTGGCTCTATTTACGGTTCAATCTCCGCTTTTGCTGGTGGCAAGATCGATATGGTCATGATGCGTATTGTGGACGTTATTTATTCTCTTCCTGACATGATCATCATCATTTTATTATCTGTGGTTTTAGGCAAGCTCTTTGACTTTGAGGGTACAATCTTTGCAGAAGTTGGCGCTTCCCTTATTTCTATATTTATTGTTTATGGCTTACTTTACTGGGTTGGTATGGCCCGTTTAGTTAGAGGTCAAGTTTTATCCATTAAACAAACAGAATACATTCTTGCGAGCCGGTCGATCGGTTCTACACCCGCTTATGTCATTCGTAAGCACATTCTTCCAAACTGTCTTTCGGTCATTGTGGTCAGCGCGACCTTACAAGTTCCAAGCGCCATATTTACTGAATCATTTTTAAGCTTTATCGGTTTAGGCGTTAATGCTCCAATGCCATCTCTTGGTTCTTTAGCCAGTGAGAACGTTACTCAAATTAGTTTCCGTCCTTACTTGTTGTTCATCCCAGCGTTATTCATTTGTTTCATCGTTTTAGCGCTTAACTTAATGGGTGATGGTTTACGTGATGCATTTGACCCTAAACAGAGATAAGGAGGTAAAAAAATATGAACAAACAACCCTTACTCATCGTCAATGACTTACATACCTCCTTCAACGTTCCTTCTGGCGAAGTCAGAAGTGTTAATGGTGTTTCTTTTACCGTTAATCGTGATGAAGTCGTCGGTATTGTAGGCGAATCTGGTTCTGGTAAATCAGTTACCGCTTATTCCATCATGCAAATTTTAGAAAAACCAGGCCGTGTCATCGGTGGTTCAATTAAATTTGAAGACAAGGAAATGCTTAATATTCCTCATCGCCAACTTCAAAAAATTAGGGGCCAAAGAGTGGCGATTGTTTTCCAAGACTCAATGTCCTCACTCAACCCTGTTTGGAGCATTGGTAACCAACTTAGAGAAGTTATTAAAGTGCACCAAAACGCTCCAGTTATCCAAGTGGAATATAACAAGGTTGCTGAAGCAAGAAGAAAAATAAAAAATAAAGAAGGCGATCCAAAGGTTTTAAAAGAAGAACTAAAGAAAGCCAAAAAAAATTATAATGATTTTATCAACAATCGTTGCTTAGAAATGCTTAGATTAGTCGGCATTAACGAACCAGAAAAACGTTTAAAACAATACCCGTATGAATTTTCTGGTGGTATGTTACAAAGAATCATGATCGCGATGGCTTTAATTTGCGAACCTGATTTGATTATTGCTGATGAACCAACAACCGCTTTAGACGTAACCATTCAAGCACAAATTCTTGAATTACTTTTATCCATTCAAAAGAAAATGCACATGGGCATTATTATCATTACCCATGACCTAGGAGTTGTTGCTCAAGTATGCGATCGAGTGAATGTCATGTATGCGGGAAGAATCGTCGAAACAGGTTCTATACGCGATATTTTCTATAATCCTCAACATGAGTACACCAAAGGCTTACTCAATTCGATTCCAAAACTTAATGTTAAAGTTGATAAATTAGAACCAATCGCTGGTAACCCAGTTGATGTTTTCCGCTTACCAAGTGGCTGTTCTTTTGCTCCGCGCTGCGCTAATTGTATGGCGGTTTGTTTAAAGAAATATCCTGAACATTATCCAGTTGATGAAAAAGGCATTCATACGACAGCCTGCTTCCGCTACATCAAAGATTTGTTAGATGAGAAAAAAATTAGCGATGAACAGTTCCAAGCATATTTGGTCTCTTGCCAAGAAGGTAATAAAGCGTTTAAGAAAATTTCACGTTTAGATGTTTATGAAGCGCTTGTCGAATATCAAAAAGCTAAAAAAACTTATTTGGAAGTTAAAAACACCGATATTTCTAACGAAGAAAAAGAAATTTATAAATATCGCGTTACTGAACAAAAACTTAATTATTATCGCGCAAGAAGAGATTTAGCTATTGCTAAGAAAAGCTATCGCGATGGTAAGAGTGAAAAATTTTCTATCGATAAAAACGACGTCCATAAAAAAGTTGCTCACCATAAGGTTGAGGTTGCTTCTTTAGTCGCTCAAGGGATGAGCAAAGAACAACTCGATAAGTACTTAGATAACCTTGTTATTTGTACTTCTCCAGTTAACCACGACATCACAAAAGAACAAATTAAGGCCCGGAATAAGGCATTTTGGGATGGAGTTAAAAAGCATCTTACCACCAAATATGATTCCTTGCTTTCTAAAGTGGAAGCGCTTAATAAACTCGATGAATTAAAACAAGCCTATGATCAAGGAGTCATCGATTTGAGATGGAAAAAATATATCGATCGTAAGCTCGTGACCACTAAAGCTTCTTTAACGAAACTTTACCTAAAGAAAAACGCTATTGGAAAGGGGGATAATGCATAGTTATGGCCTCGAAAGAATTTGAAAAACAACTACAAAAAGAATTTGCACGCGCACGCCGAGAAATGAGTATTAAGAAAGATGTCGTCTTAGAAGTTAAACACTTAAAGATGTATTTCCCAATTAATACTGGTTTCTTAAAAGTTAAATATTTAAAAGCCGTTGACGATGTTTCTTTTAGTGTTAAACGTGGCGAAACCGTCGGTTTGGTTGGTGAATCAGGTTGTGGCAAAACCACGCTTGGAAGAACTATTTTACAACTTTATAAACCAACCGGTGGCAAAATTGTTTTCAATGGTCAAAGAGTTAATCCTCCAACCAAAGATGACATTAAAGAAGTTACCGCCAAACGCGATGAAGCTTTAAGCTTTGTTGAAGAAGCAGAGCTAGAACTTGCTACTTTAATCGAAAATGGTCAATCTGATATTGAACTTGAAAAGAAAATTCAATTAGCCAAAGATAGAGCTAATCGATTAAACGGTACGCTAGCCAAAATGAAAGTTTCCAAAAAACACTATAAGTCTTTGCTTATGGACTTTAGAAAACACGCGCAAATGGTGTTCCAAGATCCATATTCTTCCTTAGACCCAAGAATGACGGTTGAAGATATTATCGCCGAACCTCTCGATGCTCATAAAGTGTGCAACACCAAAGAAGAAAGACATATTCGTGTTGAAGAATTAATGAAGGCCGTTGGTCTTTCTAGCGAACACGCCACTAGATATGCACACGAATTCTCAGGCGGTCAACGTCAAAGAATTGGTATTGCACGTGCTTTGGCGCTCAATCCAGAATTAATCGTCTGTGATGAACCAGTTTCCGCTCTTGACGTCTCTATTCAAGCGCAAGTTATTAATACCTTTAAAGAATTACAAAATGAATTACACCTAACGTATATTTTTGTCGCTCATAACTTACTTGTTGTGAGACACATTTCTGACCGTATCGCCGTTATGTATTTAGGCCATATCGTCGAATTTACTGATAGTGAAACGTTATTTAATGACCCATTACATCCTTACACTAAGTCACTGTTATCGGCTATTCCAGTGCCAGATCCAGATTTAGCAAGAAGCAATAAACGGATCATTATGCAAGGTGATATTCCTTCGCCACTTAACGCTCCAAGCGGCTGTCCGTTTAGAACTAGATGTCCATACGCGATGCCTAAATGCGCCCTAACTAGACCAGAACTAGTCGATAATAAACCAGGCCATCAAGTTGCTTGCCACCTATACGACAAAGAATAAAACAATTAAACAGTCACAAGCATGACTGTTTTTTTGTGCTTTACCGCAACAAAGTCATGGTTGTACATGTCCTAGATTTATCATGCTTTTTTACGATGAAACCATAAATAAATTAAGCAATAATTTAAGAATAAGCCAAGTTTTTACCGCAAGATTGTCCATGTGCATGCACGGGTGGTTGTCTATAATGACAACAAGGAGTTACCCCTCCTCGGGGATAATATAATATTTATGAAAAGAAAACTATTCGCGCTTTGTGGTATGGTCTTAGCTTTTGCTTTAACTGCCTGTGGCACTACAACTAGTTCTAGTGTAGGCAAAGGTGGAAACAACACTAGTAGAAGCAGTGTTGTTGCTCCAAGCAGCAGCCGCGCCTCAAGTTCCAAAGCTAGTACTTCTCAAGTACACGTTCACTCATTTGTTGCCGGAGCAAAGACCGGCGCTTTCACTCCTGAAACATGTTCATGTGAATTAAAAGCCTATCGTTTCAATATTGGCGATGCTGCTGGTTGGAATGATGAAAATTCAAAAATGAATGGTAAAGAAGCACCAAATAATGCTTCTACATGGAGTCTTGCCGGTTTACCAGCTGGAAAATATAGAGTCGATATGAATGCTCAAATGACTTCATCTTCTCATAGTGATAGACACTGGTACAATCACGCTTTAAATGGCGGTGACGATGCCTCTACTCCAGATACCGCTTCTCAATCTCCATTCCGTTATTGGGTTGAAGTTGATACTGTAGCCACTAATCCTGACGAAGCCAAAACATTCGGTGAACTTGGTATGTCTGCAGATAGTGCAGTCGATGTTAGCTTCATTTCTGAAGTTACTATCGGTGCTGAGGCACAAAATCTTGTCTTCAAACACGGCGATATCGGTTATTCCGTTATCGTCAAATACATTAGATTTGTCGCTAAATAATTAGAAT
>CAZSEU010000007.1:18467-26070 GCA_964606005.1 uncultured Staphylococcaceae bacterium | reverse complement strand
ACAGGTCAATCATCTTCCCAACCACCAGTTGAAAACGATTACTTTGACGTCATCACCGACTTAGATGAACCAAAAGAGATCCATACTGCAGCACAAAAAGAATATTTATCTTATACTGGCAACTACCACGATATCCCTGAAAACTTATATCCAGATGGCAAAAATCATTTGTCCGATCCGCTTCCGGTTAATCTTGAATGGGATTACGAAGCTCCTGACGATAAAGAAGTGGAAAACTTCAGTGTCATCTTTGGTCAAGCAGAAGATTTATCTGATGGCTATGAAGTAGTTGGTTCTCAAAATGGCAACATTGATTTATATAACGTCTTCTTGGGCACAAACTACTTTAAGATTGTTGCTAACTTCACCGATGGTACTGAAGAAGTTTCTAATACTAGAACATTCGAAGTCGATGAAACTTATCCACGCAATTTAGCGATTGGTGGTATGACCAATAACCGTGACTTAGGCGGAAGACTTTTAGAAGATGGTGGCAAAATCAAACAAGGTTTAGTTTATCGTACTTCTGGCTTCAAATTTGACTACAGCACAGAAATTACTGCAGCTGGAAGAGAAGTGATGCTTGGCCATATGAAAGTAAAAACTGAAGTTAATGTTGCTGATGGCAATAATTATAACTTAAGTTTACCAGGCACAACTCTTATTAATGCCTACATGGACTATGACTCAGCCGGTAGCAATAGTTTGAACCATTTCACCAGAAATGCTGAAAGCGTCAAAGATTTTTTCGAAATCGTAGCCGATGAAAATAATTACCCTGTTTTCTTCCACTGCCGTATTGGTACTGATAGAACCGGCTTATGCTCCATTCTCTTAAATGGTTTATTGGGCGTTTCTTTAAACGAAATTTATCAAGATTACTTATTTTCCAACTTTGGCAAAATTGGTGAAAAAAGATATATCGGTTCAAAAGCTGGCCAAGACGACATATCTATCTACATCTCTTTCATTAATTCTTTGCCAGGCTTAACTTTCAAAAATAAAGTTTATAATGCCTTATTAGCAATTGGATTGACTCCAGAAACATTAAATACCGTTATTAATAATTTAACCGAAGGTACGACTGCTCAAGGTAACAATGCCGGTCAAATCATCGCCCCAGGACAAGATTTACTTCCGGAAATTGCAACATTAGTAACTACTCCTTCATCTGATAGGAATCACCCAGACAAATACTTTAATTTAAATACTACAGATAAAGCCGTTAGATATACTTTCAACGCTGAACAAGCTTTTACCGGTGTAGTTGTTGCTTATTTAGGTAAGAACGATAATTCCACAACTAAGAAAATTGGTAATGCTGTTACTTTAACTGTCAATAATAATCCTATTTCTATTATTGATAGAACATACCGTGATGCTGGCATGGGTAAGTGTGGCACCAGAATTAATTACTTCCCTGTTGTTCTTGCAGAAGTTGGCTTTGTTGCTGGTAGTAATACTATTAGAATCAATGGTACAGCCGAAGCTTTCAATATCGGTGGCGTGTATATCTTTGATAAGACAAAATAAAACTAACATCATAATCATATGAAAAAACAAGATAGTCGTCCTTGGCTATCTTGTTTTAATTTATAATCTAATCAAAGTTATTTGATAAGGTCTAGACAAAACAAATTGTTTGTCGATCAAAAAAGTGCGTTAGTGTTACAGGATTCGTATCATTTAAATTATTCTTAAAAAAGAGGGTTTACACCATGAAAGCAAAAAAAATTATTACCAGTACTTTGTTGATCTTGCTTTTGCCATTAGCGGCTTGTGATTACTTGCCTGGAGGAAGTGCCTCTTCAGAATTGGCTAATAGCAATATTAGTAGTCAATTGATTTCTGAAAGTTCAATTGATTCTATTTCCTCCTCGTCTAATGATGACACTAGCAGTGTGGTTCCGTCCTCTTCAAGTATTGAACCAAGTTCTTCTAGCGCTAAACCTAGTTCGTCCGCTCTTACACCGAGTTCTACTAGCGCCCAACCTAGTTCATCCACTGTAGAACCTCAAACAGGTTTTAATAACATCACTGAGTTTAATGCGCCATTAGAAATTCATACAGCTCAACAAAAAACTTATTTGTCCTATACTGGTGATTACGAAACAATTCCTGACAGTTTATATCCAAATGGATTGAATCATATTTCCGATCCTAATCCAGTAAATATTTCCTGGGATTACACAGTTCCAAATGGTAAAACCTTATCTTCTTATAGCATTATTTCTGGTCGTAATAGCGATTTAAGCGATGGCTTTGAAGTGAGTGCCAATAAAAACAAAACAGTAGCTTTTTATAATGGTTATCTAGGTAGAAACTATTTCAAATTAAAAGCTAAATTTACCGATAATTCAATTGATGAATCACCGATCAAAACTTTTGACATTGATGGTACTGCTCCTAGAAATTTAGCCATTGGTGGTATGAGTAACAACCGTGATATCGGTGGTTGGTCATTGGAAGATGGTGGTGTAGTTAAACAAGGTTTATTATTCCGTACAAGTGGAAAAAACTATGACCTAAAAGGCGCCAACATCACTGAAGATGGTAAAAAAGTCATGCTTCAACAACTGAAGGTAAAAACCGAAGTTAATGTTTCAAATGATGATAGTTATACATTAAGAATTAGTGGCACCACCGTAAAAAATTTCTACATGGACTATGATAAAGAAGGTAACTATAGCTTGAACCACTTCACTAGAAACGCTGAAAGTGTCAAAAACTATTTCAAACTCATCGCTGATGCCTCTAATTTTCCAATTTCATATCATTGCCGTATTGGTACGGATAGAACTGGGATGCTCACTATCCTAACATTAGGCTTATTAGGTGTTCCAATGAACGATATCTATAAAGACTACTTATTCTCCAACTTCGGAAAAATCGGCGAAAGAAGAGGCATTGGTCAAAGCGCAGGGCAAGATAACATTCAAGTTTATATTGCCTTTATTAATTCTCTCGCAGGAAAAACATTTAAGAACAAGGTATATAACGTTTTATTATCAATTGGTTTAACTAGAGAAGTTCTAGATGCAGTCATTGATAATTTAACCGAAGGACCTAAAGCCACTAATAACGAGGCAGGTCAAATCATTGCTAGAGCTGAATCATTAACTCCTTCAGGTGTTTCAATAAAAACCGACACTTCTGATCGTAATCATCCAGATAAATATTTTACCTTAAGCTCTTCAACTCATTCTGTGAGTTATACCTTTAATGCAAACAAAGCATTTACCGGTCAAGTTGTCGCATATTTAGGTAAAGACGATAGTTCTACCAGTAGTAAAATTGCTAATGCTCTTGGCTTACAACTCAATGGCAATAATATCACAATAAATGATATTTCATATCACGACGCCGGTATGGGTAAGTGCGGCACTAGAATGAATTATTTTCCAGTTTTACTAGCGGAAACAAACTTTACTGCCGGCAGTCATACCATTAAGATTCAAGGCAAATCTACCTCGATGAATATCGGCGGCATCTATATTTTTGATAAGACATCAAATTAAAAAATAGTCACTATTAAAGATGGGCACAATGATATTTATTGTGCTCTTTTTTAATCGTCTTTTTGAAAAGCTTTTAATCAAACTATATTGACAAAATAGTAATACAGATAATACACTTAGTACAGATATGAAATTAGTGGCAAATATTCCAATTTTTATCCAAATCAAAAAATACTATCTTCGGCTGATTAAATTAGGTGCAATTAAGCCAGGTGAATACCTACCATCAGTCCGTGAAGTTTCTTTGCAATATAGAGTTAATCCAAATACCGTGCAAAAAGCCTTTTCTTTATTAATTGAAGAAGGATACATCACACCAATTGTTGGTAAAGGAAATATGGTTAATGAAATTCAGCCAAGTGAAGAAAAGGAAGATAAACTCACTAAAATGTTACATGAAATTAAAGAGGCAGGCTTCAATAAAAAAGACATTCTAGATGCCTTAGAGGAATGGGAGGACTAGTATGATTGAAATCATCAATGCCACCAAAAGATTTGGTGATAAGGAAGCTATTTCAAATTTAAGTTTGAAAATTGACAAAGGTTTAATCGGCTTGGTTGGACAAAATGGTGCTGGTAAATCGACATTGTTCCGACTTATTAGCGGCATTGCATATCTTGATGAAGGTGAAATATTTATCGATTCTTATTTGCCGATTACTAAACCAGCCAAAGAAAAAACTTTCTTTCTTCCAGACGATCCTTACGTTCCAGGTAGAAGTAATATTAAAGAAACTTTTGAGTTTTATGCTACTTTTTATGAGATTGATGAGGTCAAATTTTGGGATTTAATTGCTAAATTTACTTTACCAACTGACAAACCAGTCAATACCTTTTCCAAAGGCATGCGACGTCAAGTTTTCATCGTTTTAGCGCTATCAATTAAGTGTGATATTTTGTTACTCGATGAAGCATTTGATGGGCTTGATCCAGTGGTTATGGAAAAGATTAAATATGAATTATTAAGTATTTATGATGAGCAAACCAAAACGATAGTTATTTCTACCCATAATATTTATGCCTTAGAAAAACTAGTAGATAAGTTTATTGTTATTCACAATGGTCGTTTACAAAGTGACAACACCCTAGAACACTTAGGTGAAACATTTATTAAATACCAAGCTATTTTCAATAAACCATGTGATGAAAATATACTTCGTAAACTTGGTTTAGAAGTAGTTACTTTTCGTAAAGTCGGCTCAATTTATATGTTTGTGCTCAATAATAAATCGCCAATCAAAATGGTAGAAAAACTTCTTGAAAGTTTGGAACCAACTTTGTTGGAAACAATTAGTATTGACGCCAATGAGATTGTCATGTTGCAGATGATGACTGCTGGAAAGGAGAACAAATAATGTTAGTCAGATACATTAAAAGATTAATTCTCAAAGAGTGGCTACCAGTCATTGCGATTTTCTTTCTAATTTCTTTAATCTTGTTTGTCTTATATTGTGCTACCATTGATTTTTACCCAAGTTTATATAGTAATAAAAGCATCTTTGATTTTGTCTTTCTTAGTATTCCGATTAGTATATTCGCTCTAGTTTTGCCTTTTTTTGTTTATTCTTATCGTTTTAAGTTGCAAAGTTGTGACACTTATTACCAATTACCATTTGAGCCCAAGCAACTAAAAAATACACGTTTATTTACAGGCTTAGCTACACTAATAGCAGTCTATACAACTGTCTTTGTTATTGGTTTTTTTATCGTCATAATTGTATATTCTTTGTCTCCAGAAACCAAATATATTTATACTACATTTTACGATTCAGAACTTGGAAGAATGGTAACAGAATATCGAGCTGTAGATCGGTTGCCGTTTAATCCTTTGATGCTTTTTATTACTTATTTAATTGGTTTAGTTGGCTTAACCGGATTATATTTTCAATCATGTTTCTTTGTTTCATTAACTAATTCAATTCTTTCTGCAGTCATTCTTACCTTTTGCGCTCAAGTTTTTATGACTTTGTTTATAAGTGTTGGGGCTGGTTATATTTCTGGTTTTCAACCAAATTCTTTTATCTTGCTTTCTCCAAGTATAATTGGTGTAAATGGGGGAATACAAACTTTCTCCTATTCATATGTTCTTGATCCAAGAGAATTTGGTTTTGATTTCCAATTTACCACTTACCCATCCTTAATTGCTTTTGTTTTTTATGCAATTAACATAGTTGTATTTGCTGCATTTGGCACTTATGTCGTTTTAGAAAAAGATCCAAGTGGCGAAACGGCTGGTAAGCCGGCAACAAGAAACCCAATCTTAGATTTCATCATTTATGCTAGTGCAATTGTAGAAATATTCACCTTATTGAAAGGTGGTATGCTTAGCTCACAATGGTTTGTAAGCATTATATTAGGCATTATATATTTTGCCTATCGTTATTTAGTTACTTGCTTGTTCTATCAAACACCAAAAATTCAAATACATCATTATTTTATTATCGGTGGATTATCGGCTATCTTTTGCTTAAGCATGATGCTTTCTTCTATCTAAACAATTTCAAAATTTTTATATGAGAGCTCTTTTTTTACTAAAGAGCTTTCTTTTGTTTGAAGATTAATAATTAACTAGTAAAATAATCACGAGGGCTCGTTATGGAAGAAATTAATAATTTTATTAAAACAATCATGAAAAAAGACTTGGAAGAAGGTCGTGTCACGGAAATAGTTACCCGTTTTCCTCCAGAACCAAATGCTTATTTACACATCGGCCATGGTCGGGCCATTGTAAACGATTTTGAACTTGCTAGCGCTTTTGGTGGCTATACCAATTTGCGTTTTGATGATACAAATCCTGTTAATGAAGATGCTGAATATGTCGATGCAATTATCGAAGATATTAAATGGCTTGGTTACGAACCAAAAAACATTTATTTTGGCAGTGACTATTTTGAGAAAACTTTTGAAAAAGCTCTTTTTCTTATTAAGAAAGGCTTAGCCTATGTCGATGATTTGTCGATAGAAGAAATTACTGCTTACCGCGGAACTTTAACTGAGCCAGGTAAAAATTCTCCTTATCGTGATCGTTCTATTGAAGAAAACTTGATGTTGTTTGAAGAAATGCGTGCAGGTAAATATCCTAATGGCGCGAAAACTTTAAGAGCAAAAATTGATATGGCTTCGCCAAATATTAATATGCGCGACCCAGTTATGTATCGTATTTTACACGTCCCTCATCACCGTCAAGGTACAAAGTGGTGTATTTACCCAATGTATGACTTTGCCCATCCATTACAAGATGCTTTTGAGGGTATTACCCATTCTTTGTGTTCAATCGAATATGATAACCACCGTATTTTATACGATTGGTTCATTGAACAATGTGAAATGGAACACGTCCCTCATCAATATGAATGGGGAAGATTAAATATTACTAATACCGTGATGAGCAAACGTTATCTTCGTCAACTAGTTGAAGGCAAATATGTCACTGGTTACGATGATCCTCGTATGCCAACTTTGGTCGGCTTAAAAAGAAGAGGCCTCACTCCAGAAGCAATTAGAGAATTTATTGTTTATACTGGCTTATCAAGAATTAACAGCACAACAGATGCGGATAACTTAGACACTATCTTTAGAGAGGATCAAAAATTAAAAGCTCCACGCCCAATGGCAATTCTTAATCCATTAAAAGTGGTGATTGATAACTATCCAGAAAACCAAATTGAATATGTTGAAGCGCCTAACAACATGGAAAATGAAGCGCTCGGTACTAGACAAATTGCTTTCGGTAAATATTTATATATCGAACAAGATGACTTTATTGAAGTAAAGCCAAACCGTAAATGGAAAAGACTTTCTTTGGGTGATGAAGTGCGTTTAATGCATGCTTATTTTATCAAAGCCAATAGTGTGGTTAAAGACGATAACGGCAAGATTATTGAAGTCCACTGCACTTTTGATCCAGAAACTAAATCAGGCTCTGGTTTTGATGCGCGCAAACCTAATGGTACGATTCATTTTATTGAAGTTACAACCGCCTTGCCTGCCACATTTAATTTATTTGAACCACTCGTCTTTGATGAGACCGAGGAAACTAAAGATAAGTCATTTATTGAAAGACTTAATCCAAATTCTTGGATTAT
>CAZSEU010000007.1:4489-18367 GCA_964606005.1 uncultured Staphylococcaceae bacterium | reverse complement strand
TGAAGAAGCGGATGAGTTACTACGTTATATCAAAACAATTGAGAAAGAGTTTAATGTCAACACTAAACAAAGACGTGATGAGTATAAACGAAAGTTATCTTCTGGTAGTGTAAAAGAAATTGCCTATCTATATAGACAGTTACAGCACTATTACCAAATTGGTGGAGAAGAAAACGACGAGATCAAACTTGGTCCCGTCGATTTTGATATGCTTAATTACGCCCACAATATGCTCATGGACGAGTTATCTTTTTCTTATAATCAGCCACGTGATGAAATCGAAAAATTCGTGGAAAATCGCCTAGAAGAACTTTAATTTTTCCATTCGATAATTTCTGCAAATAGAGCAGGAATAGAGTCGATACTCGTGTCTTTCGGACACGTATTTAATAATTCTTCTTTAGTGCGATAGCCATAGTTGACCAGTTTATATTTCATTTTTACATTTGTAGCTGTTTCTTTATCGATTTCAGAATCACCAATATATAAACAGTCTTCGAGTATGTAATTATTTTCTTTTAACACTTTTTCAATTAGATACGGATGTGGCTTTTTTGGTTGATCCAAATAAGAACCTTGTACTACATTAAATAAATAAGGGAAGAAACGAGTAATAATCCGTTTAGTTAGGTCATTATCTTTATTAGAAATAACTACGAGTTGGTGGTCGGCTTTTAATCGACTTAAAACTTCCTTTATGCCAGGATATGGTTTGGTTTCATCAAAAGCATGCGCGGCATAATAAACTCGAAAAGTTTCAAATATTTCGTTATATAAAGATTCTGGCGTACCTCTAGGTATGCATCTTCTAATTAACATTTGAGTGCCGTTTCCTACGGCTTTTCTTACATATTCTATAGTAACGGGAGGTAGTTCATATTGCTCCAAAGCATAATTAACCGCAGTTCTTAAGTCTGGTAAAGTATCAAGTATAGTTCCATCGAGATCAAAAATTATTGTTTTCATATTATTAAGTTTTCAATTACCTGAATGACATCTTCATTAAAAACGAGATCGCACATGTTGTCAAAAGAAGTACTTTCTTTATTAATGACCACTAAGTAACGCCCTTTAAAATATCTTAAAAATCCAGCGGCTGGATAAACCTTTAAAGAAGTACCGACCACGAGCAAAACATCACACGTCATAATTACTGAAATCGTGCGATTGATAATATCGGGATTCAATGGTTCTTCGTATAAAACAACATCAGGTTTTATAGTCGAACCGCACTTATCACAGTGCGGAGCACCAGTTGCTTTTAATACGTAATCAAGACCGAAAAAACGTTCGCAATTGGTGCAGAAATTATGATGGACATTTCCGTGTAGTTCATAAACAGTTTTACTTCCAGCCTCTTGGTGAAGACCATCAATGTTTTGCGTAATGACAATAACGTTTTTACCCTTCTTTTCTAAATCAGCGAAATATTTGTGAGCGGCATTTGGAAGCGCATCTGGGTAACACATTTTCTTCTTATAAAAATTATAAAACTCCTCGGGATGTGTTTTGAAAAAAGAATTTGAAACTATTTGCTCGGGGAGATTTTTACTACCACTATTTTGTTGATAAATACCATCGTCACTTCTAAAGTCGGGAATGCCACTTGGAACCGAAATACCAGCACCAGTAAAAACGACAAGTTGTTGAGCTTCGTCAATGATTTTTCGTAAAGCTTGATAAGCGCTTTTCATAACTCAATAATATCATAATTCTGTTTCTAAATTGAGCGGTAAAATAGTTTTATTTCTCGTATACAAACGATGGGAAAATCTCACTTGTGTGTGTATAATACACGTGAGACTACATTGCCTCAATATTAGCAGCCATATGGGAAAAATTCGTTATACACTCACCTATATAATTTTTTGGTTTATTATTGTTTTCTCATGTTTGTTTGTCGAAAACTTTGCCCTTTTTTCTGCTTCTCCAATGGCGGGGTTTTCTTTTGATAGCAAGTTGATACTTTCGATTTTTGTTATCATGTTACTTGCTATTTACTATTTTCTTGAATATAAGCGCAACCAAATGCGTTTTGATAAAATTCTTTTGCCGATCATCGGTGCGGTTACACTTTTATTTATTATTACTAGTGTTTGGCAAGGCAATCGTGAATTTATCAATTCGGAAACATCTAATTATGCTTTTGTCGAAATTACCTCAAAAGATAAACTTATTAACACGATACAAATTATTATTTGGGGTGCGGTCATTTATGGTATATTGTTCACCTTTAATCGATATCACCTTGCTTTTAAGAGTGTGAAATGGCTCTTGCTTGCATATGCGATTTTGGTTTTCATTTGTACTGTTGTCGATATTTTCCTTGAAATGGATACTATCAAGGCCATTTTGGAGGGCACAAATACTGGGAATGGTTTGCGTTTTATTATGTACAATAGCAACCTATGGGGCAGTACGGTGATGATTGCGTTGATTAGCACGATGATGCTAAACCTCAAGAAATTTAATATTTTTTATTATCTCATCATGATTTATTTTTTGGTGTTTAATATTTTCACAAGCTGTGCCACAACAATTTTTATTAGCTTTGCTATTTTGCTTTTCTATACCTTTTTTGAAATATTTGCCCTTTTTAAAAAAGACGTTAAAAAGGGAGTATTTTGGTTAATTGCTTATCTTAGTTTATTAATTGGAATTGGCTTATTAATGGCTATTTTCGTGCGTAGCGGCAATAACCCAATCGCCCACTTCTGGCAGTTTGTCGATGTTCATGTCTTACAAGCTGACTTTGCTACTTTTACTTCGCGGACCACAATCTGGAAAGCTGCTTTTGATTTATTGCTAGAAAATCCACGAGATTTTATTTTTGGTTTAGGTTTTAAGACGGCCAATACTTATTTTACCGAATATTATCGAGTCTTTGTTGGCGCTGATTTTGCAATTCGTAGCACGCACAATGGTTTTGTGGAAATTATGTTAAGACATGGCATTATCGGTTTAACACTTTATGTTGGAGCATTAGGTGTTTGTGTTTTTTCCTCTTTTAAAATGTTGTTTAAGAAAAAATTTCGCACCTTTTTCCTATATGGAACTTCCTTTATAGCTTTCATTGCCCACAGTATGATGGAATCAACGATGTTTTTAAGCTCAAATGTAAGTGGTGTTTATTTAACTGCGGTTTTCTTTGCTCCGGTTATCTCAGAACTTCAAGATAAAAAAATTGAGGTGATGTTTAAAGACATAGATAATGCTAAACTCGCCAATCATAATTCCATATTAAGCGATATTTCAACCACCTTATCTACACTATTGTTTGGATTATTTATTACTGCTATTGCTTCGTTAACATTGTCTTATTACCAGGATAAGTTAATTACAACAGTGCAAATTTGTGTAGCCATTTCTTCAATTGTTTTATTTTGGATTGTCCCATTCATTGGCCATAGATTTAAAAGTGTCGGTCAATATTTCCGCAAAGCTCCGCTTAATAACTTTTGGAATCGCGTATTAATTGCTGTTGTACTTGTTTCGCTATGCACATTCTTTTTCCGCCAATCTTTTGAGATGACACGTTTCGATATGCTTGTTTTTGGTTGTATTATATTCACCATTTATTTACTGAGTGTCACACTTGTTAATAAAAGCGAACTATTGATTGCATTTTCCTATATAAATGATAGTTTATTAAGTAAACTAAAAAGACGTGTAAGAGAGGAGTCAAATGACTAAAACTGAAAGCGGCATTAAAATTATTACGAGCAACAAAAAAGCACACTTTAATTATTTCCTTAGCGAATTTACTGAATGTGGTATTGCTTTAATGGGCACAGAGATTAAGTCTCTCAGAACCCATGGTTGTTCATTAAATGACGCCTATGTCATCATTCGTAATGGTGAGATGGAAGTATTAAACATGCACATTAACCCTTATGACAAAGGCAATATCTTTAACCATGATCCTTTGCGTAACCGCAAATTACTCTTACACAAAAAAGAAATCAGATGGTTTGATGACAAAGTTAAAAGAGATGGTTTTACCATCGTTCCCACCCGCGTCTATTTGAAAAAGGGCAAAGCGAAAGTCGAAATCGCTTTAGCAAAAGGTAAAAAGATGTATGACAAACGCGAAACCATCAAGCAAAGAGACATCGCTCGCAAATTGAAAGATGGTGAATTTTAAGTGGCAGATTTTAATTTAACAAACTATTTTGACCAAATAGGTCATAGTGAATATCAAAGGGAAAACTTTGATGCTTTTTTGCATAAGGTAGGTTTTAAATATAACGTCCCTTCAATTCATATCGCCGGTAGTAATGGTAAAGGCAGTACTGCCTATTATTTGGCAAACATTTACCGTGCTCGCGGTTATAGAGTCGGTCTATTCATTTCGCCAGCTTTGATAAATATTAATGAGATGATATGCATTAATGGACAAGACATCTCAAATGAAGAATTAACTAAGTTCATTAGCCAAAACGATAAACTATTCAAAAAATATAGTCTCTCTCCTTTTGAAATACAAACTTATATTGCTCTTACCTATTTCCAAGAACAAAAGTGCGATTTAGCCATTATTGAATGTGGAATGGGCGGAGAAATTGATGCGACAAATATATTTACTCCGATTGTTTCTGTGATTACTTCAATTTCTCTTGAACACACCGCTTATTTGGGCCGTTCCGTCAGCGAAATTGCTCTACATAAAGCTGGTATTATTAAGGAAGAGGTACCAGTCATCACTGGTGTTTTAAGCGAAGAAGCTTTAACGACAATCGTTGATGTTGCTAAAAGAAAAAATACTAAAGTTATTGTTTCAATCGAACCAGCAAATGTAGTGTATAATAACCGCGGTTATAATTTCACATATTTGACCTATGTTAATCTTCGAATCAACACTCCGGCCTATTACTCGATGAAAGATGCTTGCATCGCTTTAGAAGTCGTAATTAAACTGATGGATAATTTTCCAGTTAGTGAAAAAGAGGTACGTCAAGGTCTTGAAAATACTCATGTACCAGCCAGAATGGAAATTATTCATGATCATCCATTAATTATTGTTGATGGTTCACATAATCCAGAAGGTGTCTTAAATATGACTAAGTCATTGCTTCAAGTTGCCGAAAATCGCAATATTCGCGTTTTATTCGCTTGCTTTAGAGATAAAAATGTTGAACGAATGCTTACATTATTAGGAGAGTTTACCCGCGATATTGTTTTAACAACTTTCCCTCACGATAGAGCGAGAAAAGAAGATGAATACAGCCTTTATGTTGAAGACTTTGTTTATCAAGAAAATGCTTTGTCAACACTTAAAGAAATGATTGAGCAACACCCGGAAGATTGTATCCTCGTCACTGGCTCTTTAGCCTTTGCTGCTTATATAAAAAATAACTTAATTGGAGGTTAATAATATGCATTTTATCAAAACCAATTTATCGACCATTCAAAAGATTTGTTTAGCTGGTTTATTAATGGCTTTAACAATCGTTTTACAAAAAGTGGTAGCGGTTAATTATTTAGCCTTTGCTCCATTTGTCCGCCTCTCCTTTGGCGGTCCCGCTTTAATTATTTTTTCATCAATTTTGCTCGGTCCAATTTATGGAGCGTTAATTGGATTAGGTAGTGACTTGCTCGGTTACTTGATTTTTGATCCTAGATTATATCCTCCCTTTTTACAAATCACGGCGATTTATACATTGCTTGGCTTAGCCTCATATTTTATTTTTTCTTTCGTTTTTGCGCTAAAAAACAAGAAGGTAATGGCCATCATTGAGATTGCTTCATTTATCGCTATTTGGTTAACCATTAGCAGTTATGTAATTTTCTCAGATGAAATTACATTACTTTTTTCTACCTACACAATTACATTTTTAAGCAAAATATTAGTGCCGATTATTTCATTTGTCATATTTGTCGGCTTAATTCTTTTCTCACTGCTTTACAAAAGTAAAAGGGCCGAATTATTCATCTCTCCTTTGCACATTTGTTTTGCTTCTTTTATTACCGATATCCTAGTCATTGTTATCTTTGGTTCAATTATGAAAGCTTGGGCTTTTGGTTTTCAAACTTTCCTTGCAATTATTCTTTGCCAAGCGATTACAATGTTCTTTAATGTTTTGTTGGATACAGTGTTTATCACCACTTTCCTTTCCTTCACTGGCAAGTATTTCGTCAAGGAGTTTAATCATGCAAGAAGATAATAAAAACCCAAATCAACTCATTGAAGAAAAAATCATTGATGTTCCTCAAGAAGTTGTTGACCCAGAAGGTGAAGGCTATCCAGTTGATCCAAAAACCGAAACTATCAAACTTCCTTGGTCAATTTTAATCATCTGCGGCATCTTAATTGTCTTAATGGTTGTCTGTTTTGTGGTTATAATGATGTTAGAGGGTCAATAAGCCCTTTTTACCCCTATTATTTTTTATACAAAACGCTTTACAAAATGTGCGCGTGATGATAAGTTGTATTAGTTAATTGTGATAGGGGGGTCAAGAGATGAGAGAAAAAGTTCTTTTGATTTGCGAAGAGTGTCTCTCGCGAAACTATACAACCACAGTTAAAAAAGAGGGTGTAACAAACCTTCAATTCAAAAAATATTGCCGGTCATGTAACAAGATGACTGTGCATAAAATAAGCAAGTAGTAGCAGGGGGTCTACAACATGGGTATTAAAAAATTTACGAAAGATGTCGTCAAAGAAGGCAAACGCGTTCGTTGGCCTAAGAAAGACGTTTTAATTCCATCCATCATTGTTGTTATTTTAGTCGCCGCTTTAACCGGTTTGCTCTTAATGGGCGAAGACGCTTTAGGCAAAGGCTTGATTGACGCCTTAATGGATGCATTCAAAAGATAAGGGGTAAACTATGGCTGATGATATTAAATTTAAAGTTACCGATAGTACTACCGACGGCACCGAAAATAAAGAGCCAGCCGGCGCTTTAGGTGAGAAAGCATGGTATGTGGTTAACACATATTCCACTCACGAGAATAAGGTCAAAGATAATCTTCGCCGCCGTGTTGAATCAATGGGCCTAGAAGATTTAATCTTCCGTATTATTGTTGCTGAACAAGAAGTCCCTGTGATGAAAGATGGTTTGCCAACTGATAAAACCAGAATGAAAAATCTTTATCCTGGTTATGTTTTCGTTGAAATGATCATGACTGACTACGCATGGTACGTTGTCCGTAATACGCCAGGCGTTACTGGCTTCGTCGGATCTTCCGGTAAAGGTACAAAGCCTTTCCCAGTTCCAAGAGAACAAATCGAACCAGTTCTTAAGAGAATGGGCGAAATTGATGCCGATATGTTCGATCGTTATAACGTTGACGATTATGTCAAAGTTATTCACGGTCCATTAGAAGGCACCGAAGGTCGTATTCTTGCCATTAACCGCGAAACTAAAGTGGTTGAGCTTGAAACTATCTTCTTCGGTCGTTCCACAAAAGTTGAAGTCGATTTTTCTGAAATTGATAAAATCTAAGTTTTTCCAATCAAAACAAAAAACCAAGAGCGATTTAACTCTTGGTTTTTCTATTATAGAAACTTATTTCTTCTTGTTACCGTTTATTTCTTCACGGAATGCTCTAATGCCTTTTGTGCTTCCTACGACATAAATCATGTCATTGGGTAATAGTGAGTCATTACCACCAGGAACAAACGATTTAGCGTCTCTTTTGATGAGAACGATATTAACTCCGTGTTTTTCTTTACTCATTAAGTTTTTGAGTTGTTTAGAAACATATGCACCATTAACAGCGATAGAAACAACAGAGAACTGTTCATCAAGCTTATAAAAGTCTTTGAAGTCTTCATTACCAAGTCGGTTGGCTAAAGCTATTCCGGCAGTTTTTTGCGGCATGATGACGTCATCTGCCCCAAGCTTTTTCAGAATAGGTACAAAGTAAGCATCATCAACGCGGACGATAACTGAATTAACACCCATCTCTTTTAAGATAACCGTTGTTAAAATTGAAGCTTCAATATGAGAACCAAAAGCGACAATAGCGGAGTCAACATCTCTGATTCCTAACTCTTCTAATGCGTCTTCGTTGGTACTATCCGCGATAGCGACAGTTGGCAATAAATCACTAACTTTTTTAACAGCGGATTCATCTTTATCAATGGCTATGACATCCATGCCATTCTCTACTAACTCTTGAATAACCGCGATGCCGAATTGACCTAAGCCGATGACCGCGATTGATTGTTTTGCCATGAAAATGTCCTCCTTGTGCAGACAATAATCTTCTAAGAAAACTATAGTTCACAATATTACATTTGTCTAAAAGTATCAATATATTACGTACGAGATTGTATACAAAAACAATAATTGATTATATGAAAATGTGTAAATTTGATATGTGAGAATAAGGCAATATCATAATAAAAAAGTAGTTTAATTAATCATGATAAAAAGTTACTTGTCTTAAACTAGAAAAAATCGAATAAAACACACAAACAAAAGTAATAATAATAAAAGGGCGCCTAGTTAATTTTGCTAGAAAATAATATGGATATTATTCATTTAATTACAGATAAAATAGTAAAATTTTATATTAGCTACTATAAATCAATTGATTGATTATGGTTTGCTGCTTACCCGAACATAATTGTTGATTAATGCTTGTCTTGCTTAAACTAAATGTTAGTAAAATACTATAATTAGAAGGTTAAATAAATTACTATAATTTCCTTATTACAACCCTCGATTATTCGTCAAATGTTCAAAAATAAGGCGAAACGAAAAACAAAGAAAAACTCATTGAAATTACTTCTTGTTTTCGATTTTTTCATGTCCTTTTTGGGTGTCTACTACGTATAAGATGTGAGTTCATTTAGACCACAATATAAAAAACTCTTGCAACATACAGGCGAATTTTGATAAGATTATTGAGCATGTTATCTTGCGCTATGAGAGAGCGTGAGCGCACGTGTAAAGCATGTATCGTGGTAAAGTGGCGATCACTTAATTGACCACGACACTGACAAATCTAAAGGAGGAAAGTCAAGTGAAAAAAATCGCAAAAGTTGTGAAGATGGAACTTCCTGGTGGCGAATCTAAGCCAGGTCCAAAACTCGCTTCTGCTGGCGTTAACATGGGCAAATTTTGTACCGATTTCAACGCTAAAACTGCAGATAGACGTGGCGAAATTGTTCCGGTCATTATCACTGCCTTTGAAGACAAGTCCTACGACTTCGTCATCAAAACTTCTCCAGTCGCAAGTTTAATTCTTAAAGCTGCTGGACTTAAAAAAGGTAGCGCCACAGGTAGCAAGACCAAAGTTGGCACTATCACCAAAGCTCAACTCAGACAAATCGCTGAGTACAAACTCCCAGATCTTAACTGCGGTGACGTTGAGACCGCTATGAAGATCGTTGAAGGTAGCGCCAATAACATGGGCATCTTCATCGTTGACTAATAGGAGGCAAACGCAATGTTTAGAAGTAAAAAATACAAAGCGGCAGCCGCCAAAGTCGATGCCAACAAACTCTATACCGTCGAAGAAGCATGTGCTTTAGTGAAGGAAACTTCCACTGTTAAGTTCGATGCCACAATTGATGTCAGTTTCAAACTCAACGTTGATCCAAGACAAGCTGACCAACAAGTCAGAGGAACTCTCATCCTTCCAAATGGTAATGGTAAGACCAAAAAAATCTTAGCCATCACTGACAAAGTTGAAGAAGCTTTAGCTGCTGGTGCTGATTATGCTGGTGGTGCAGAAATGCTCGAAAAGGTCCAAAAAGAAAACTGGTTCCCATTCGATGTCATCGTTGCCACGCCAAACATGATGGGCGTCATCGGTAAGTACGGCCGTTTATTAGGCCCTAAAGGTTTAATGCCAAACCCAAAAACCGGCACCGTTTCTCCTGATCTCAATAAAGCAATCAATGAAATCAAAGCTGGTAAAGTTGAATATCGTGTTGATAAAGAAGCCAATATGCACGTCTGCATCGCTAAAGTATCATTCGATACCGATAAGATTGTTGAAAACTTGAATGCTCTTGTTGAAGCAGTCATCAAGGCAAAACCTGCCGCTGTTAAAGGCGCTTACATCAAGAAATCTGTGATTCATACGACCATGGGTCCAGCTGTTCAATTCACATTTGTTGGTCGATAATCAATAACAAAGCACCATATACCGAAGACAGTAACGGACGAAATAGTCTTAATAATGTTACCGAGGCGTAATTATAAATGCCCACCGTATATTGGAGCCTTCAAACAAAAACAGAAAAGGAGGTAAAGAATATGAATCAAGCAGTTTTAGCCAGTAAAATCGAGACCGTTAAAACCATCAGCGAAAAAGCTAAAAATAGCAAGACGATTTTAATTTGCGAATACCATGGTTTAACCGTGGCGCAATTAGAAGAAATCAGACGCGCTCTTCGTAAAGAAAACGCTGAAATGTGTGTTCTCAAGAATTCTCTTGTTGAACGTGCGTTTGCCGAATTAGGTTACACCGGTGTTGAAGCCATCTTATATGGTCCAAACGCTGTTGTTTTCTCAGAAGATGTCATCGCTGCTGCAAAGGTCATCGCAAAATACGCTAGAAAGCACAGAGATGTTCTCGTCATTAAAGGCGGTGTCGTCGAAGGTAAATTCGCCGATGCAGATGCCATGAAAGAAGTTGCAAAACTTCCAGGCAGAGAAGGTCTTATTTCCATGTTCTTATCGTGCTTACAAGCACCAGTCCGTTCCTTCGCTTGCGCAGTCAAGGCTGTAGCGGAACAAAAGTAATGCCAATTTAGGAGGATTATTAATATGGCAAAATTAACAAAAGAAGAAATCATTGCTTCATTGAAAGAAATGACAGTAGTGGAATTAAATGAATTAGTCAAAGCTGTTGAAGCCGAATTTGGTGTTACAGCCGCTGCCCCTGTCGGTGGACCAGTTGTTCAAGCTGAAGAAGTTGAAGAACAAAAAGGACCAACCGAAGTCTCCTTAATCTTAAAGAGCGTCGGTGCATCTAAAGTCCAAGTCATTAAAGCCGTCCAAGCCATTACCGGTTTAGGTTTAATGGATGCTAAGAAATTAGTCGATGGTGCACCAGTTGCAGTTAAAGAAAAAATCTCTCCAGTCGAAGCTGAAGAACACAAGAAAGCTCTTGAAGCCGCTGGCGCAGAACTTGAAATTAAGTAGTTTCAAAATCTTACACTTAACACCAAAGGGATAATATCGCTTAATGAGTCATTATTTTCAGGACGACCCTCGTCTTGTTACCAACATTAAAGAGATCAGTTTTGAAATTAACGGTCTCAAAATGCAGCTATTTACCGACAATGGTGTATTTTCAAAAAATCATGTCGATGAGGGTAGCGCTATCTTTCTTAAGGTACTGCTACCCCTTGACTTAGGAGAAAACATTCTCGATTTAGGTTGTGGATACGGCGCGCTTGGCTTAACGCTGGCCGTAGCAAAACCTCAATGCAAAGTAACTCTCGCTGACATCAACCCACGTGCAATGGCTTTATGTCAGAGAAATGCTACACGTTTGAATTTAAGCCAACGAGTCACTATCCTTCAAAGTGACATCTTCGACAATATTGAAGGACCATATGATTCAATTGTTGTTAATCCACCTATTCGTGCGGGTAAGTCCGTGACTTATCGCATGTATGCAGAGGCTAAACAATACTTAATTGATGGCGGCTCTTTGTACATCGTAATTAGAAAAGCACAAGGCGCTTTAAGTGCGGCCCGTTACATTGAAGAAATATTCGGTAACGTCACTTTGCTTGAACGCGACAAAGGCTATCATATCTACCGTGCAACCAAGAGCTAAAAATAGAAAAAGGAGCCATTATATGATTAGAAACATTGAGCAATTAAAGAAACTCAACAATGATCGTTACGACTACAGCAAGATCTCCGGCAAACTACCTTTACCAAATCTTGTCGAAATCCAAACTAAATCATACGAAGAATTTAAGGAAAAAGGCTTAGACGAAGTCTTTAGAGAATCATTTCCAATCGTTAACTATACTAATACATTGTCCATTGACTATGTGTCAGTCCGTTTTGATCAACCTAAGCATCCATTTATTAAATGCAAAGCTCAGGATTTGACTTATAGTGCGCCTATTTATGTGATGTTACGTTTAACTCACCATGATACTGGTGAAATTCAAGAAAGCGAAGTCTATATGGGTGAATTCCCATTAATGACTAAGTCTGGAACTTTCATTGTTAATGGTGCAGAACGCGTCATCGTCTCACAATTAGTGCGTTCTCCAGGAGCCTACATGTCCATGACCAAGGACATCAAAACTGGTAAAATCACTTATGAAGGTGATTTAATTCCTGGACGCGGTACATGGTTACAATTTGAAAGTGGAACCAAAGACTTATTAAGTGTCCGTATTGATCGTCAAAGAAAACTCAACGCCACCACATTCTTAAGAGCCCTAGGCTTAGAAGAAGACAGTGATATCATTAAACTTTTCGGTGAATCCGAAGCCTTAAATAATTCGTTAGCTAAGGACGAAGATCAAAAAATCAAAAACTCAAAACTCGCTTTGATGGAAATCTTCAAAAAGATGAAACCAGGTGAACCAGTCACTGAAGAAGGTACTATCAATTTCTTAGTCCAAAAATTCTTCGATGGCAAACATTATGATCTCGGCAGAGCTGGTCGTTTTAAATACATTAAAAAACTCGGCATCTACAATCGTTTACCAGGTAGAACACTCGCGGAAAACCTTATCGATGCTAATGGTGAAGTCCGTTTCAAAAGAGGTTATACATTATCTGCACAAGATGTGGAAGCCTTAAGAAAAGAAGATTTCTTTGAAAAGGGCGCTCACGCCAAAAATATTAAAGTCAACGAAAGTCTCGATACTCACGGTTTAGTGAATGTCGTCAGAGTTTATAACAATGATCGTGAAAAGAAACTTTGTCACATCGTTGGTACTGACTTAAACGAAACTTTATCACACGTGACTATTTCTGATATTTTCGCTTGCTTCTCCTATTTCCTAAACGTCATGGAAGGATTCGGTGATACCGATGATATCGACCACTTAGGCAATAGAAGAATTCGTTGCGTCGGTGAATTGTTACAAAATCAATTCCGTCTTGGCTTAGCCAAAATGGTCAAAACCGTCCAACAAAAAATGTCAATTTCTGATTTAGGCAATGTCAAACCAAAAGCCTTAATCAATCCACGTCCATTATCGGCGAGCATTCGTGAATTCTTTGCGTCTTCACAATTATCGCAATTCATGGATCAAACCAACCCATTGGCCGAACTAACTAACAAGAGAAGATTATCTGCTCTTGGTCCTGGTGGTTTAACTAGAGACAGAGCTTCTACCGAAGTGCGTGACGTCCACGTTTCTCACTACGGTCGTATTTGTCCAATTGAAACTCCAGAAGGTCAAAACATCGGTTTAATTAATAACCTCGCTTCCTATGCGAAAATCAATAAATATGGATTTATAGAGACGCCATACAGGCGCGTAGACAAAGCCACTCTTCGCGTTTTAAGTGAACCAGAAGATTCTGTTTACTTATCCGCCGATGAAGAATGGGACTTTGTGATCGCTGAAGCCAACATTAATCTTGATGCAGAAGGCCACATCCTTGACGAACAAGTTATCGCCCGTTATAAAGGCGAAAATGTCATGGCTAACAGTGAAGATGTTGACTATGTCGACGTTTCTCCAAAACAAATCGTTTCCATCGCTGCTGGTTGCATTCCTTTCTTAGAAAACGATGATACCATGAGAGCTTTGATGGGTTCGAACATGCAACGTCAAGCCTTACCACTTTTAAGACCACAAGCACCACTCGTTGGTACTGGTCTAGAACACCAAATCGCCCGCGACTCTGGCTTAGCCGTCGTTGCCGTTGAAGATGGTGTTGTCACTTATGCTGATTCTCGTACTATCGAAGTCTTGGCTGACAATAGTGT
>CAZSEU010000007.1:0-4389 GCA_964606005.1 uncultured Staphylococcaceae bacterium | reverse complement strand
GTCAAAGATGACGTTTATACTTCCATCCACATCGAAAAATATGAATTAGAATGCCGCAGTATTCCTAAATTAGGTGATGAAGAAATTACTCGCGATATTCCAAATACTTCCGAAGCCGCAAAATCTAACTTAGACGAACGCGGTATTATCGTTCCTGGCGCTGAAGTGAAAGAAGGCGACATCTTAGTCGGTAAAGTCACTCCACGTGGTCAAAGCGAACCTACTCCAGAAGGCAAATTATTAATGGCCATCTTTGGAGAAAAAACTAACGAAGGTAAAGATGCCTCCTTACGTGTACCTCACGGTGGTGCCGGTATCGTTTTAGATGTTAAAATCTTCAAACGCGAAGGCAAGAGTAAAGACGTTGAATTACCTCCAGGTGTCAACGAAATCGTCAGAGTTTATATCGTCCAAAAAAGAAAAATTTCTGAAGGCGATAAGATGTCTGGTCGCCATGGTAATAAGGGTGTTATTTCCCGCATCTTACCAGAATGCGATATGCCATTCTTACCAGATGGTACACCAGTTGACATCATGCTCAACCCATTAGGTGTTCCTTCTCGTATGAACATCGGTCAAATTCTCGAAGTGCACTTAGGTTATGCCTTAAAGAAATTAGGCTATAAGATAGCTACTCCAGTTTTTGATGGTATTACCAATGACGAAATTATCGACATGATGGTTAAAGCACAAATGGATCCAACTGGTAAAACCATCCTTTATGATGGCACTACTGGTGAAAGATTCGATGAAAGAATTACAGTCGGTTGCATGTACATGATTAAACTCGTGCACATGGTTGACGATAAATTACATGCTCGTGCGACAGGCCCATATAGCTTAGTCACACAACAACCTTTGGGTGGTAAAGCCCAAAACGGTGGTCAAAGATTTGGTGAAATGGAAGTGTGGGCTCTTGAAGCCTACGGCGCCGCCCACGTCTTACAAGAAATTATTACCATCAAATCCGATGATCGCGTTGGTAGAAGAAAAACTTATGAAGCGATTATCAAAGACCAACCATTACCAAAACCAGGCATTCCAGAAGCCTTCAAGGTGTTGGTCAAAGAACTACAAGCCTTATCAATGAATGTCACCTTATTAGATCAAGATGGCAGCGCCATTGATATGGACGCCTTAGCTAAAGAAGCTGAGAAAGAAGAAAGAAGAATCAATTCGAATATTCGTAATTTAATCGGTGACGGCTTTGCAAACACTGAAACAGTGGTTGACGCCGAAGCAGTCGGTATGGGTTATCGCAATGTCGATGATAACTTCGAAAATTAAGGGGGACAAAGATTATGTTTGATGTTAAAAGATTAGCAGCAATTAAAGTCGGTTTAGCCTCTCCTGAAAACATTCGTAGTTGGAGTCATGGTGAAGTTATGAAACCTGAAACTATCAACTATCGTAGTCAAAAACCTGAAATGCAAGGCTTATACTGCGAAAAAATCTTTGGTCCTAGTAAAGATTATGAATGTCACTGTGGTAAATATAAGAAAATTAGATTTGCCGGTGTCGTTTGTGAAAAGTGCGGAGTCGAAGTAACGTCTAAAGAAGTCAGAAGAGAAAGAATGGGCCACATTGAATTAGCGAGCCCATGCTCCCACATCTGGTATTTAAAAGGTATCCCAAGCCGTATCGGTCTTATCTTAAACGTGTCACCAAAACACTTAGAAGAAGTGACCTACTATGCGGCTCACATCTGCTTAAATCCAGGTAAATCGAGCAAACTCCAATACCGTCAATTCGTTAACGAACGTAACGGTCGTGAGTTGTTTATTCCAGTCATTAAAGAAATTCAAGAAAATGCTGCAGAATGGGGCTTACAAGAAGGCAGCGACGATTGGGCCAGAAGCGAAGAATTAATCGCCAAGATGGAAAATCGCGCTGAAGTTTTTGATTTCCAATCTGTTGCTAGATTTATCAACAAATACACCGGTGCCGAATTTTCTGAAGGTGCTTCTGCAATCAAACGTTTACTTCAAGAAATTGATTTAAACAATGAGGCAGCGGAAATTAACCGTAAGATGAAAGACACCAAAGCAAACTCTCGTCAAAAATTAACCAAAAGACTTGAAGTTATTGAAGCGTTCCGTAATTCGGACAATAAACCTGAATGGATGATTTTGGATGTTATTCCAGTTATCCCACCAGATTTAAGACCAATGCTCGCCCTTGATGGTGGCCGTTTCGCGACTAGTGATTTAAACGATTTATATCGCCGTGTTATTTCTCGTAATAACCGTCTTAAAAAGTTAATCGATATGAATTCGCCTCAAGTTATTTTGATGAACGAAAAACGTATGTTGCAAGAAGCCGTTGACGCTTTAATCGATAATGGCCGTCGTAACAAATCCGTCCAAGGTCCTGGTGGCCGTGCCCTGAAGAGTTTAAGTTCTGCCTTAAAAGGTAAACAAGGCCGCTTCAGACAAAACTTATTAGGTAAACGTGTCGACTATTCTGGTCGTTCCGTTATTGCCGTTGGTCCAAGTTTAAAGATGTATCAATGTGGTTTACCAAGAGAAATGGCTATTCAATTACTGAGACCATTTATTTCCTGTGAACTATTAAAAAGCGGTATTGCTAATGCTCATAAGCAAGCGGATAAGATTATTGATCGCTATGATGATGTCGTCTTCGATATCGTTGAAGAAATCATTTCTAAACATCCGGTTTTATTAAACCGTGCGCCAACCTTGCATAGACTTGGTATCCAAGCTTTCCAACCAATTTTAGTTGATGGTCGTGCCATCCGTTTACACCCACTCGTTTGTACTGGCTTTAATGCTGACTTCGACGGTGACCAAATGGCCGTTCACGTACCTTTATCTAAAGCGGCTCAAGAAGAAGCTTTGCATTTAATGCTCGCGAGTAATAACATTCTTGGTCCAAAAGATGGTAAACCAATCGTTACTCCATCTCAAGACATGGTTATTGGTAACTACTACTTAACACTTGAAAGCACCAAAGAACAATTCTTAAGCATCGCCGCGGAACTAAAAAGCCGTAAAGACACCGAAGAAGCTGAAAGATATGAACTATATGCCGCTAGTGAAGGTAAAGTGTTCAAGGATGTCGATGATGTTCTTAGAGCCTATCAAACCAAACAAATCCACTTACACAATCGCATTGCCTTAATCGGTAAAGCGATGATGAAAAAGGATTTCACCGAAGAACAAAATAAAAATTACTTAATCACCTCGGTCGGCAAAGTAATTTTCAACCTTATTTTCCCAAGTGATTTCCCATATTTAAACGAAGTGAGCGATGCTGCTTTACGCGGTGACCAAAACGTTGTTGAAAAACATTTCGCACCACGCGGCACCAATATTCCACAATTAATCGCTGCACGCCCCGTCTTAAAACCGTTCAAGAAAAGAGACTTAGCTTTAATCATTAACGAAATTTTCCAACGCTATGATCGTCTAGGTAATCCAAAAACTGCGGCCGTCTTAGACAAGATTAAAGACCAAGGTTTCCATTTCTCAACTGTGGCTGGTTTAACCGTTTCTTTAAGTGATATTCACGCGGTTAAAGGCAAAGAAGAAATCTTAAAAGATGGCGACTCAAAAGTTGCTAGCTTAAAAGAAATGTATGAAATGGGTTTACTCACGAACGACGAAAGACATAAACAAGTCGTCGAAGTGTGGGAAAACGTTAAAGCCCAAGTCTTAACAAAACTTGAAAGCCAATTCAAACTCGACACTCGCAATCCAATCTTCATGATGTCGGATTCAGGTGCTCGTGGTAATATTTCTAACATTCTCCAATTAGCCGGTATGAGAGGCTTGATGGGTTCGACTTCTGGTGGCACGATTGAACTTCCAGTTAAATCATGTTTCCGTGAAGGTATGACCGTTTCTGAATTCTTTATCGCGACGCATGGCGCCCGTAAGGGTGGTGCTGATACCGCGCTTAAGACTGCTGACTCAGGCTACTTAACCAGACGTTTAGTTGACGTTTCGCAAGACGTTATCGTCCGCGAAGAAGACTGCGGCACTGATCACGGCTTTGAAGTAAGTGAGATTAGAGATTCCTCCACTAATTCCATCGTCGTCAAACTTGAAGATCGTTTAGTTGGTCGTTACGTTCTTGATGATGTTGTTTATCCAAAAGGTCATGAAAAAGCCAAACAAGTTATTGTTGCTGCTAATACCATGATTGATGAATTGCAAGCGCAAGAAATCGTTGACTCCGGCATTAAAACCGTTGTCATTCGTAACTTATTCGGTTGCGAAACAAAAGAGGGTATTTGCGTTCACTGTTATGGCCGTAACTTAGCTACTGGCCGTAAAGTCCAAGTTGGCGAAGCGGTTGGCATTATGGCCGCCCAATCAATTGGCGAACCTGGTACCCAATTAACAATGAGAACATTCCACACTGGTG